>JAGUWJ010000154.1 GCA_020062425.1 Actinomycetota bacterium | reverse complement strand
GGCGCCAGTCCCGGGAATGGAGCTGAGCCGTAGGCGAAGCGTAATTCCCGGGACAGGAAGAAGGATTCCTTCTCCTGCCTACCAAGGTTTTACAGCACCACGGAAAGCCGGGACGGGGCGCGTTCCGCTTGCTTTCTGATAATATGCGCGTGCACCTCGAGACGTTTCAGGGAGGCAGATTGAGGCTGATTGCGCACCGCGGCGGCCGCGGTTTCGGGGAGGACAACACCCTGGCCGCCATGGAGCGGGCTGTGCGTGAAGGCGTACGCATGCTCGAAACGGACGTCCGGATGACCGCCGATGGAGAGCTGGTCATATGCCACGACGCAACCCTGCGGGGGCGCATGGTCAGCCGCATGACCCTGGAGGAGCTGAGGCGTTACGCACCGGAGCGGCCGCTGCTGGTAGACCTGATGGAGGAGCTGGCGGGGTGGGTCACCTTCGACATCGAGGTCAAGGACGCCTCCATGCGGAGGCTAGCGGAGGTCCTCGAAGCCTACCGGGTCGAGAGTGGCACCCTGGTCACCTCGTTCAACGCGGAGTTTCTCGAGGGTTTCCAGGAGCTCTACCCGTCGGTGAAAACAGGGCATGTCTACCGCCTGCCTTACGGGATTGACAGGAAGATCGAGCGGGCGCTCCAGATCGGGGCCGAGGTGATCCTTCCATACTACGGCAGCGTCGAGAGGGAGCTCGTCGATGAAGCCCACCAGGCGGGCCTCGAGGTCTATATCTGGACCGTGAACGAGGAGGACGACTTCAGGAGGTTCCACGAGTGGGGCGTGGACGGCATCATCACTGACCGTTATCACCAGATGGAGGACCTGCTCCAGCGGTTGTGAAAGCCGAGCGGCTTTTCATCTTAAGGTCTGATTCCGGGAGCAAGTTGTACCCACCGGGGGGCATGACAGGCCACTCTTCAGGCGACCTCCAGGAGCTTCCGCGCGCCCTGACCGGGTGATATCACGTACTGGTCCACGTCGTAATGGGTCGATTGCCAGTACAACCCCGGTACCTTGCGCAGGTACCTCTCCAGGGCGTCCTTCTTGACCAGTGAGATGACGCACCCGCCGATACCGGCGCCCGTCATGCGGGAACCCCATACGCCCTGCTGAGAGAGCGATATCTCCTGCAGGGCGTCGAGTTCCTGCGACGACACCTCGAACAGGTCACGCAGTGACTGGTGCGACCTGTTCATCAGGTGGCCCAGCGTCTCGGGGTCGCCCAGCTCAAGGCACCGTGCGGCCTCCTCGACGCGCACGTTCTCGAATATAACGTGTTCGGCCCGTCTTTCAAGCGTTTCCGGCAGAGAGTACCTGGCCCTCTCGAAGTCGTTAACGGTTATGTGGCTCAGGTAAGTCCGTGGGCCGAGCTTCTTCGAGAGGAGGTCGAGAGCCTCCTCGCATTCGAGCCTGCGGGTGCGGAAGGCCTGGTCGGCCGGCGAGCGGCGCACGCCGGTGAAACCGACCACCAGGACTTCGTCCATCAGCTTGAAGGGGACGTTGCGGTGTTCCATCTTCTCGCAATTCACAAGCATGGCGTAGTCGCGCCGGGCGTGCGTGACCGTGTACTGGTCCATCACCCCGCAGGGGATCTCCACGAAGTCATTCTCCGCCCGGAGGCTCACCTTGACCACTTCATCAGCGGTCATGGCGCATCCAAGGCTTTCAAATCCCAGAGCGGTCACCACCTCGATCGAGGCGGAGGAGGCGAACCCCGCGCCCATTGGAAGGTCGCCGTAGTAAAAAGCGTCGAACGGCGGTATCTCACCGCACGGCTCGCGTCCGTAGAGGAAGACGCCCCTGACGTAGTCCGCCCAGTCCCCGGTCCGGGTCACGTCCGACGGCATGAGGCGGGCGTCTACATCGAAGTTCTCGGAGTAGAGCCTCGCCGGAGCGAGCTCGGACCTCCGGATCATCATGTAGGTGCCCTGCTCGACGGCCACCGGGAGCATGAACCCGCCGTTGTAGTCGGTGTGGTCGCCGATGAGGTTCACACGCCCCGGAGCGAAATAGAGGTCGATGACCCCGCCCCGGCCGAACCTGGCCTCGAAGTCGACGAACCTGGCCCTTATCTCCGATTCCTCAAGCATCCCTTCTCCCGTTCGACTAGGCTTCAGCGAGAGCTCTTGCCCGCCGCAGGCCACTTCATGCCCGCAGCCACTCTCCAATTCTAAGCGAAAATTTCATCGGGGACGGACCCTCAACCGAAAATTTCATCGGGGACGGACCCTTAACCGGAAGTTTTGCTAAGACCTGGCAATATTTCCATTAGTGCCTGACCCCAACGGAAGTCCCCAACGGAAATCATTCCCAGCGGAAGAACCTGACAGAGATGCCGAAACAGGCGAGCCCTACCGCGATGAGAACCACGATGTCCAGCCACACCGAGAACAGGCTGTTCCCTTTTATCATCACCTCGCGCAAGGCGTCCCCCAGGTAGTAGAGTGGGAGGACGCGCGCGACCGAGGCCAGGAAGTCGGGCATGAGGGCCAGCGGGAAGAACACGCCTGAAAGGAACATCATGGGGAAGGACACCACGTTCGAAACAGCCTCTGCCGTCTTGAACGTCTGAACCAGAGAGGAGATCATGAACCCCATCGCCAGGAACGACGCCGACCCTATCAGCACTACCACCGCCATGGACAGGTAGTCGCCGCGTATGTCTATGCCGAAGACCAGCTTCCCTACAGCCAGCAGGATGACCGCCTGTATCAGCGACATCACCATCGCCGCGGTTATCTCGGCCCCCAGGAACCTGGAGAGCGGCAAGGGGCTCACCTTTATCCGCCTCAGGATGCCCTTCTCGCGGTAGTTGACGAAATCCAGGCTCAAGCCCATGAGGCCTGACGTCATGAGCGTGATGGCCAGGACTCCGGGCACGATGAAGTCCACGTAGGACAGCTCGCCGGAGGAGACGGATTTCTGCTCCACGTCTATCATGCGCGGCACCGGCCGGCCGCCGGGCGCGCGTGCGGCTATCTCGCGTGCTATCTCGTCCAGCACCTGGTTCACCGTGCTCGCCGCGATCTCCGATACGTTGGGGCTCGACCGGTCCACGTAGATGACCGCCTTGCCGGGCTTCCCCTGCGTAACCGACTCCGCGAATCCGCTCTCCAGTATCAACACGGCATTGATCTTCGCGTCGCCCAGTTCCTCCAGGAGTTCCTTCTCCGTGCCTCGCTTGAGGTTGAACGCTTCTATCCCCTCGAGCGCGCTCTCTATTCCCTTGCTTATCTGCGATCTGTCGAGGTCTACAAAACCGAGGGAGATGTCGGCCTGGCCGCTCTTGCCGAATATCGTCCCCAGCAGGAGCATGAGTAGCAAGGGAAACAGGAACAGCCAGAACAGCGCCATCCTGTCGCGGTAAAGCATCTTCAGGCTGGCACCCATGAACTTGAAGAAGCGGCTCATTCCCTCAGGCTCCTTCCCGTTATCTTCAGGAAGACGTCCTCGAGCGTTGCCCGCTTCATGCTCACCTGGTCTGCCACCGCGCCGTTCTCGTACGCCGCGGCGAAGATGCCCACCAGGGTCTCCTGCGGTGTCAGCGTGCTGACCTCGTAGCCGCCGTTGTACGGCCGGGAGCCCCTGACGCCTGTTATCGCCCTGACCACGCTCTCATCTACGGTCGGGGTCAGGGTGAAGGTTATGTGGCTCTCGGGGCTGTAGCGGTCTATGAGCTCGTCCGGCGTGCCGGTGGCTATGATGTGGCCGTGGTCCATGACCGCCACCCTGTCGCAGAGGTACTCCGCCTCCTCGATGTAGTGGGTGGTCACCACTACCGTCTTCTCTTGCTCCCTGAGCCTGGTGACTATGTCCCAAACGCTCCGCCTCGCCTGGGGGTCGAGGCCCGTTGTCGGTTCGTCGAGGAAGACTATTTTTGGGTCGTTCACCAGGGCCAGAGCAATAGAGACCCTCTTGTGCTGCCCACCTGACAGCTCGTTCAACATGGCGTTAGATCTCTCCTCGAGGCCTGCCAACTCCAGCAGGGACTCCGCCTTTACCCGGTTGTTATAGAAGGAGGCGAAGAGCTCGATGGTCTCACGGACGGTCAGCTTGTCGAAGAAGACCGTGGTCTGGAGCTGGACCCCGATGACCTCCTTGATGGACCGGGAATCCCGGCGCACATCCAAGCCTGCCACAGTTATCTCGCCCGAGTCGTCGTCCCGGAGGGTCTCGATTATCTCGAGGGTGGTGGTCTTCCCGGCGCCGTTCGGGCCCAGGATGCCGAAGACCTCCTTCTCCTCGACGTCGAACGACACCCCGTCGACCGCCTTTATGTCGCCGTAGCTCTTCTTGAGGTCCGTTACCGTTATCGCCGCCAAGAGCGCTCCTTTACACCAGCCCCGTTCACCGCTCGGACCGCGCGGACTCGTAAGATGATAGCAAGAAGGGCAGCCTCCCGCGACAACCGGGAGGACCTCACAGACCGACCGATTCGTATCGAATATCAAGCGCGCTCATTTCTCTCCAGGAGTCCGTACGGTAGAATAGCCCCGTCAGGGGGACCACGAACACCGGAGGTGTCAAGTTGAACGGTTATCACGGAAAGATCCTCATGGTCGATCTGACCAAGGGGACTACTGAGGTCATGGAGCCGGACCCCGCGCTGTACCGGGATTACCTGGGGGGAGCGGGGCTCGCCGCGAGACTCTTTTTCGACATGAAGGCATGGGACGCCGACCCCCTGGGTCCGGACAACCCGCTCATGATAATGCAGGGCCCGCTCTCCGGCACTACGCTTCCCGGCTGCTCGCGGCTGGAGGTCTGCGCCCGCTCGCCCCAGACCGGCGTGTGGGGCGAGGCGAGCATGGGCGGCCACGTCTCTCCTCAGCTCAGAGGAACCGGTTACGACGGCATCATCATCACGGGGGCTTCGGACAAGCCCGTTTACCTCTTCGTCACTGATGAGAAGGTCGAGATACGCGATGCGTCCCACCTCTGGGGAAAGGACTCCTTCGAGACCGAGGAGCTGGTCCTGGCCGAGACCGACAAGCGCGCGCGTGTGATGTCGATCGGCCAGGGGGGCGAGAACCTGGTCAAGTATGCTGCAGTAGTCAACGACAGGGGCAGCCTGGCGGGCCGCACCGGCATGGGCGCCGTGATGGGGTCGAAGAAGCTGAAGGCGATAGCCTTCAGGGGCAAGGCCAAGACCCCTATCGCCGACGAGGCCGCCTACAAGGAGGTCAGGGAAAGGGCGAACTACGAGATAGGCATCAGCGTCATGGCCGAAGGACTCAGGGCGTTCGGCTCCAACGTCCACATGGAGATGGGGATGGCCATGGGCGACGTGCCGGTCAAGAACTGGCGTGAGGCGCAGTGGGAGCAGGGGATGGACGCGCTGTCCGGTGTGACGGTCGCCGAAAAGGTGATGACCAGGAACCACTCCTGCTACGCCTGCCCCGTGTCCTGCAAGCGCATAGTCAAGATCGACGCCGGGCCGTTCGCCATGGAGGAAGGCCCCGGCCTGGAGTACGAGGGGGCCGCGGCTCTGGGCACCCTCCAGCGCCTGGACAAGCTCGACGCGGTCTCGAAGGCGAACGAGCTCACCGACCGATACGGCATCGACTGCATCTCCACCGGCAGCACCATCGCATACGCCATCGAGGCCTTCGAGAACGGCCTCATAACCAAGGAGGACACCGGGGGCATAGTGCTCAAGTGGAACGACCCCGAGCTGTTGGTCGAGCTGGTGCGGATGATCGCCAACCGCGAAGGTTTCGGGGACCAGCTCGCCGAGGGAAGCAGGGCACTGTCCAGGAAGTACGGCGGCGAGGAGTACGCTATTCACGTCAAGGGCCTGGAGGCCCCCATGCACGACCCTCGCGCGCTCTGGTCCATGGCGCTCACCTACGCCACCAGCATAAGGGGCGCCTGCCACTGCGCGGACTCCAACATGTATGCAGAGTTCGGGAACGTCGACTTCAAGGCGGTGGGAGTGCCCAACACCAAGCCTCAAAGGCGCGAGGGGAAGGCAGCCCAGACCATTCCGGCGCAGGCCTACAACCAGATAGCGGGCTCGGCCGTGATCTGCATCTACGCCTGGCTGTCCATGGGCGGCATCGAGATACTGCGCGACCTCATCAACGCGGTCACAGGAGCCGGATACTCGCTCGACGACCTGATGAAGATGGGAGACCGCATCTGGTACACCAAGCGCGCCATCGGCAACCTCTGCGGTGCCCGTAAGGAAGAGGACATACTCCCCGAGCGCATACTGCGCCCCCACCTCGAGGGGCTGACCAGCAACCTCACCAAGGTACTGAACCCCATGTTCAAGCTGACCGCCGGCCTGCCGATGCCCAACGAGAAGATAGCGAAGTTCAGCAACACCTTGACCCGCAAGTTCGTGCTGACGAACCTCTTCAAGATTCTGACCCTCCTGGGCAAGCTCTTGCCCTGGATAGGCGGCACCGCCTTCAGCGCCGCCGAGGCGGAGGAGTTCAGGGGGAGGTTTGTCGAATTCGATTATATGCTGGATGAGTACTACCGCCTCCGCGGTCTGGACGAGAGGGGAATCCCCAGGCGGTCCAGCCTGGAGCCGCTCGGTCTCTCCGACGTCGCGGACGCACTGGATAAGCTGTAGCACCCGATCACACGGGGGCCGGGGGCCCTTCGGCGGATGAGGCGGCCCGGTATTCCGTGCGCGAAGCCGGGCCGCTTCGCGAAGAGGGGATGATGTTCATGAAGTGCGGCAGCTGCGGGACTGAAAACGCTGAAGGCAGCGCTTACTGCAAGGTATGCGGCCTGCCTCTCGGCAAGCCCGGCTCCGGTCTAGAAGGCGCGGGAGAAGAGCCCTCCAGGCTCGCAATGTTCCTCTCCATCGCATGGAGCCGCCGGGGCCCCATAATCGTAGCGCTTTTTATTGTTCTCATGATGGCCATGGTCTTCGCCCCCTGGGCGTTCATCAGGCTGGAGGTGCTGGGCCTGACGCTTGTGTCACGCGACTTCGCGGGGTGGGACATATTCGTGCCCCGCGTCCTCTTCTTCCTTTCTATCATCCCGCTTGTCATATCCCTGCTGATGGTCGCGGGGATAACCACCAGGAGGCAGGTGGTTGAGACCCACCTCATCACCTTTTTCAGCGGGGTGATGTTCACCGTGTGGGCTATCGTCTTCGCCCTGAGCCAGGTCATGAAGGTGCTGATCAAGAACCTCAAGGTCATCGAGGTGATACCGGCCGGAGCCCAGATAGCTACACTGTTGTTCATGGTAGGCCTCATTTTCGGGATCATCCTAACCAGCTACGACCGGGGGCGCCAACTGGCCGCCGCGGGTCAGGGGGGTTGAGCATGGACACGCGAGACGACGACAGGCCGACGGGGCCGGACGAGACGGAAGCCGGGGGCAAACCCCCCGAGATGCACTGTCCGCGGTGCGGAGCGGCCGTCGATGCGGACGCGGAGTTCTGTACTAAATGTGGTGCCCCGCTCGGCAGGAAGTCCTCCAAGGCGGCAAGGAAGGCCTGGAAGCACAGGATCCCCATCGACGTCGAGCCCTGGGCTGTCAAGGCGAGCGAAGCGGCGGGCAGGGTGCCCCGCTGGATAAAGATAGGTGTGCCCGTAGCCATCCTGGTCATCATCGCCGTGATAGTCGCCCTCTCGGTCGTGGCGGCGGGCCACACGCCGCAGGCGGCCGTGGAGAGGTACCTGGAGACCCTTCGCAAAGCTGACTACAGCGAGGCCTTCGAGATGCTCGAGAGCCCGGGGGGAAAATTCGGCACCAAGGAGTTCTTCACCCAGTGGCAGATACTGCAGGTGGAGAACCTGGGCAGCCTGCGGAGCTTCAGCGCGCGAGAGCGAAAGTACAGGAACCGTTTCTTCGGGCGCCTGTTGGAGCCCAACCCCGAGGAAGGCAGCATCTACGTGTGCACCCTCGCCTACCGGAAGAAGACCTACGACGTCAACGTCACCGTTGTGGATGACGGCGGGTCCTGGCCTGTCAACAGTTACAAGCTGAAGCTCGCCGAGGGGCCGACCAGGGCGGTGGTGGCGCCGCTGGGAGCCAGGGTGTTCGTTGACGGCGTCTATGCCGGCAGGTCCGCGGAGGACGAGGATCTGAAAGAGGCACTGTCTCTCAAGGATTTTCCGGATGATCTCTCGGAAGCTGTTGACTACGTGAAGAAACTGCTGCGCGCAGTGGACAAGTCGGTGCTCGACGCGAAGAGCTTCTTGAGGAACCTGGACAAGGTTGCGGAGGACGTGCAGAACACGCTCGAGAGGCTCCAGGTGAGCGGCATCTCCTGGCAGCAGGTGGTGGACGCCTGGGAGCAGGTGGTCTCCGAGAGCAAGAGCTTCGCTGCTGAAGTGGTACGCATGGTAAAGAACATCTATTGGATATTCGGCGGCGGTGACGACGGCTCGGTCCGCGCCCGGTACACACGCGTGCAGTCGGGGCTGGAGCTGCAGAACCTCCCGGAGGGCTGGCACGAGATAAGGGTGCAGATGCCGGGAATGGTGCCCGACACCAAGGAATTCTACGCGCCGGAAACGGCGACCTTGAGCCTGGACCCCACCAACGCCACCGAGGCCGAGTTGAAGAACATGCTCCAGACCTACTTCGGGGTACGCAGCAACGCCTACTTCACGGCGAACCCGGCGGGATTGAGCGATGTGGCCGCCGGTTCCCAGCTCGAGGACGACCTGGCACGGGTGGCGGACCTGGCGGCCCGGGGGCTGCGCCAGTCCTCAGATCTCCTGAAGCTCGAGTATGTTGAGTTCAAGGTGTTGTCCCCCAGGGTGGCGACGGTGGAGACGAAGGAGGCGTGGAACTACGTAATCTACTCGGGGCAGGATCCCGTATCGATAGTGAGCAACCAGAAGAACGACGTTGTATACACCTTAAGGCGCGAGGGCGGCGGACCCTGGAAAGTCATCGAGAGCAAGACCGAATGATTTCCGTTGGTGTCTTCCGTTGGGGTCTACCGTTGGTGTCAGGCACCAAGGGAAGTGTTACCAGGCCCTTCCGTTGGGGTCTACCGTTGGTGTCAGGCACCAAGGGAAGTTCTATCAGTTCCTGGCAGAACTTATATAAGTGCCTGACACCAGAGTGAAGTAGAATGGACAAAAGGCGGGGTGTAGCGCAGCCAGGTTAGCGCGCGTGCTTTGGGAGCACGAGGTCGCCGGTTCGAATCCGGCCACCCCGACCATCACCCCAGGAACTCGACAAGGTCCTCGAGGAAATCCTCCCGCACCTGAGCGATAAAACCGTGTCGCGCCCCCGCGTACTCCTTGAGCACGGCCCCGGGTATGCGCTCGGCGATCATCCTGGAGTTCACGGCTGGAATAAGGCTATCGTCGGTGCCGGTGGCGACCATAGTAGGTATCGCCAGTTCGCCCAGCCGCTCGTAGGTGTCGAGCATGGTGGTAGCCATGAACTGGCGCACGACGTTCTTACCTCTCATAGGCGATGCCAGGACTCTACGCTTGAAACCGGCGACCGCATCGGGGTTGTCCTCTATCCATTCGGGGGGAAACATGAAGGGCAGCATCCTGTCGAACACCCCCTCCGGCCCGCCGCTCTGGTCCGCCAGCACGGCCAGGTCTTCACGGCTTGCGTACACAGCATGTTTCTTTCCCATGTACGTGCAGCACAGCACCAGCTTTTCAACTCTCCCGGGATGGTTCAGCGCCAACTCCTGCGCTATCATGCCTCCCATCGATACTCCTATCAAGTGGGCATGTTCAATTCCGACCGCGTCCATCAGCCCTGTGGTGTCGCCTGCCATCTGTACGCAGGTGAACTCTCCATCCTCCGGAGTCTCTGTGCGCTCCACCCCGCGGTTGTCGAAGGCGAGCACGCGGTAGCGCCCCGCGAGCGCCTCGATGAACTCGGGGTCCCACCAGTCCATGTTGGCCGTCAGGCCGTGGATGAGCATTAGAGGATGCCCCTCGCCCCTCACCTCGTAGCACATGTTCAGGTCGCCTACCCGCGCGTACTCCATCTTCCCTCCTCGCCCGAGTCACTCAGCCCCGTGATGCCTCCGCAGCGCGTGGAACACTTCGTTCATCTTCTCGTCAAAAGCGGCGGGGTCACCGACGTAGTCGAGGTTCGCCACCTCGACCGTCTCCGGCGGCACGGCGCCCGTCTCCGCTACCTCCCGTCCCGCGCGCTCGACCGCGCAGAGGTTAGGCTCCACGATGTCGGGGTCGCTCGCGATGAGCGACGAGGCCGGGAACAGAAACTCGGCCAGCAGCGCCGCATGCATGTTCTCGAAGATGCGCCTGAAGTGGAGCGAGATGGCCTGGAAGTTCTCGCGCTCGGGGAACCCGCACGTCGATATCACCACCACTGGAACGTCGTCTTCCCTCAGTCGCGGGTGATATGAGCGTCCGCCCTCGAACACGAAGAACGGTTCGGCATAGGACAGGAAACGATCGAACATGGTCTTCATCTGCCCGGTCATCCCGTCAACGTAGACAGGGCATGCGAACACGAGCAGGTCCGCGCTCCCCAGGCTCTTCATCAGGCCGGGCATGTCGTCGTCGTGCCTGCAGACTCCAGGCGTCCTGAACCAGCAGTGAAGGCAAGCGATGCACGGATTGATCTCGAGCTTGGCGAGATAGATGGTCTCGATCTCGGCTCCACCCTCTTCGGCCCCCTTGAGGAAACGCCCCAGCACCTGGTCGGTCATGCCCTTCTTCGCCCTGGGGCTCCCGTTTATAGCAACTATCTTCATTCTGCGCCCTCCAGAGGGTCGTGCATTGCAGATATCCCGACAAAGGATATCACAGGGCAGGCCCCAGCAAGGCGCGCCCGGCGGTATCGCCATCGCCGCACGTACGCTTCCTTGTGAAGAGCCGGCGCGGATGCTTTAATTACAAATGACCTCTTGCGGGCGGGAGTAGCTCAGTTGGCAGAGCGAGAGCCTTCCAAGCTCTAGGTCGCCGGTTCGAACCCGGTCTCCCGCTCCACCCTCGTTTTCAACCCGTAACCCTCCGCGGCATGCCAAGGTTCCAGCGGTGCTCCTGAAACTATATAATTGGCCCGGTTTTCGGGGCGCCCACTTGGAAAGGAACCGCATTTTGAGCGAGGTCGTGGAAGGGTTTGTGACCTTCATCGATATCTGGTTCATGCCGCTGTTCTTCTTCATCGCCGGCGCAGCGGCTTTCTTCGCGCTCGGCAGGCGCTCCAGCCGGGAGTTCGCGGTCGAACGGGCGAAAAGGCTCCTGGTCCCGTTCGTCTTCGGCATGCTGGTGATAGTATCCACGTAGATCTTCTGCGTATACCTCCAGAAACCGGGCAACCCGGCGTCATACCTCTCGTTCTGGGAATACCAGTTCAGCGTCCCGCCACTGACGCAGATAACCGCCGGCAAAGTGAACGACGCTCTCATCACCGCCTTCACCTGGGAGACAGGTCACCTGTGGTTCATCCTCTACCTTTTCGTCTTCTGCCTGCTGACGCTCCCGCTCCTGCAATCGACAAGAAGCGGGAGACTGCGCGCGCCCAGCGAAAGGATGGCAGGGTTCTGCGAACAAAGGAGCTGGAGCATCTACCTCTTCGCAATCCCCATAATGATCGCCTATATCTTCATGATCAACCTCGATGACACTTTCTCGAGGCTGTTCCTTGTCATCCCGTTCGTCCTTGGATTTCTCTTCTATTCGGCCCCGGCTTCGGCCGGGCGCTCGACAGGCTCAAGCGCCGGCCACTCATCATCGCTGTGGTGACGACGCTCTTACTCGCGGTGGCCCTGCTCATCACCGAGTCGGAGATGACGGGGGCGAGTGTAGTACTCTGGGGTCCCTGGGCCGGATTCGCGGCGTGGCTCTGGCTGATAACGTTCGTCGGCACAGGGAGGAGGTCGCTCAACTTCAGCAACCGTACCCTCGAGTACGCAAACGAAGGTTCATATCCGTTTTACATCCTGCACCAGACCGTGATAGTGGCACTCGCCCTGGGCGTTATCGAACTTGGCGTACCGATGATCCTTAAGTACCTTTTGCTGACCACGGCTTCTCTGCTGTTGACACTTGCCGCCTACGACCTGCTGATACGCAGGTGGCGGCCGGTCAGGTTGCTTTTCGGGATGCGCCCGCCGCCCAGGCAGGCTTTGGCGAAGCCCCCCGAGCCCGTCAGGGATTCAGCACCCTGATCACCTCGTCGGGGTCGTCCACCGATATCGCCACCTTGTATCCGCCGCCGGTGGTTATGAGCACCATGGGTCTCTTCCCGCCGAAGTAGTGTATCTTCTCCCTTCCCACTGCGCTCCAGGGCCCGAGTGACACGAAAGCGGCGAAGCGCCTTCCCATCGTGAGCTCGAGCGGCTCGATGGAGGAGACCTCCTCGCGCGGTATCCAGCGTCTCTCCGTCCCCCAGCAGAGGGCCACCTCGGAGGGATCGACCTCCAGGATGACCTGCCTGAATATGATGGTGAAGGAGAGAGCTATCATGAACAGTATCCCGGCGACCAGGGTGCTCAGGCTGTTCTCATCGATGATGAAGGTGCCCACCACCCCCAGTGCGAGCATGAACATGACCACCGCGAAGAAGAAATAGATGATTCCCGGTGACGAGGTCTCCACCACCGACCTGTACTGAGGCGTCCTTTCACTCATCATGCGGCTCCTTTCTTTACTCGACCGTGAACTGCCCGGCCGGGCTGGTGCCTGCGTCCGTCACCACTGTCACGTTATAGACTCCGGCCACTGAATCCAGCGGCACGGTAGCAACTATCTCGGTGTCGGTCCAGGTCTTCACACCGACGGCCTCGCTGTTGAACTCGAGCTTGCTCATCCCTTTTGAGGCCCCGAAGCCCTTGCCCTGGACCTCGAACACCGTTCCGGGGGGTCCGCTCGTCGGAGAGACCAGGGTGATAAGGGCGCCGCCGTCTTCCGCCTTCCCGTCGGGCTCCCCGGCCTTCTTCTCACCGCACCCGCACGCGAACGCCGTCGCAATGCTCGTGCAGGCAAGCACCACCAAGATCAACTTAACAGGTTCTGACACGTGGCCACCCCCACTCGTTATTGAGAAGCTTTCGAGAAAACACGGGCAGCTTGCGCTTCCCGCACAGTCTTCATCGGAATATAGTTGTCACGGGATTAGTCATGGGGGATTGAATGCTTCTGTCCGTGACGGTGTGAGTGGGAAGGAGTCGCTATGAAGAAATGGATCGGGCGCCTTGCGGTTTTCGTGATATGAGGGGGCCTGGTGGCCGCACTGTGCGTGTGGCTCGCTCCGACGTGGCTCACGGTGACGCTCACCTCGCTGGTAGCGGTGGGCATGGTGGTGGGCTGGATCGTGGAGGACGTCAAGGCGTCCGGTGAACCGGCAGGGCCAGCGTAGAGAACCCGTGCATCAGGGCCCGGTTCCCTCGGCCTCGATGAGCCAGTCTCCCGTGCTGTCCGGGTCGGGCACTACCACCCAGAACATCGGTATCTCTCCGCTGCCGGCCGGGTAGTTCTTTATATACCGGGCATCGAGGTCCACCCGGAAGGTCTCCCTGTCGGGCGTGGAGAACTCCGGAAGCTTCGTGACCGATACCACCTTTACCGAGTCGACGTAATCCGCGTACGACGCCTTGAACTCTTCAAAGCTCGCGGACTGCCCGCTCTCAGACCACAGATCGTAGGCGTCATCGTAGCGTTTCTCGTCAATCGCCTCGAAGTAATCGTAGAGGACCTGTTCGTCCGCCGGCTTCTTCTTTACTATCTCACCGGTGGTCTGTTCTCCCGCATCACCGTTGGTCTTGGTCGCCTTCTCCTCGTCGCATCCGGCGGCAAGCTCGACCGCCACCAGCACGATTGCCACCAGTAATGCCAATATCTTCAGCCGTCTCATACGATGCCCCCTCGAGTCAGTTTATCCTCTCTTTCATGGCGAGGTCGCTGTAAGCGGCGATGCCGCTCTCCGACATCATGCCCAGGAACTCCTCCGGGTCGAAGCACCCCTCGGGACCGCGTACGCCGGTAGCATCCTCATCGACTTTTCCCGAGGCGAGAAGCTGCGCCCCGATGGAGAGCGCTATGCCGGTAGCGTCGCGCATGGTGCCGGTCCCGCAGAGGGTGAGCGTCTCCTCGCGCCCGTCCTTCTCGCCGGTGACGTCTATGCGCATCGCTCCCTCTGACGGTGGGTCCTCGATGGGAGGGCTGATCCGCGAGAACAGCCTCGCCGCAAGCTCGACACGCCGGGGTGACGCAAAGGCACCCAGGCGCCCCAGTGCGGCCACCAACCCGGTGCCCCTGCCCATTCCGAGCATTATGTTGACCTCCGCCAGTCCTGGGAGGTGCCTCGGCACCGTGACCGGCTCGCCGTGACCTATGTTCCATACCCTGAACCTGCCGAAGCGCGGGAACTCGACGCTCTTCGAGATACTCCCGGCCGGCAGCATGGTGGTGGCGCCGCCCTTGAAGACGGGGACTACGGTGCCGAAGATGAAGAGGGTATGCCGGACCACCGCCGGACCCTCGCCCGAGTCCATAGGCATATAAACGTATATGTCCGCCCGCCGCGCCTTGTCGAGTTTGTCTGCCAGAAAGCGCACTGCCACGTTCGACATGCCGGGACTCACCCCGCAGCCGATTATGACTTTGCGGCCTCCCGCCCTCGCCGACTCGTCAAACCGGATTATCACATCCTGCGCCGCGGACCAGTCGTCGCAGATGCTGATGTAGTCTACTCCCGCCTCGAGCGCCGCCCTCACCAGCTTCGCCTCGAACATGTAGAAAGGCCCCAGCGCGGAGGCGACCACGTCGTACCCGGACATGGCGCGGACCAGACCGGCATGGTCGTTCGCGTCTACTGGTTCAGCGGCTACCTGCGCGGTGGAGCCCTCGAGCTTGGATGCGAGCTCTCTCGCTCCGACCAGGTTTACATCCGCGATGGTGAGTCGCCCGACCCCACTCACCCCGGCCAAATCCTCGACGGTCTTCGAGCCCATGTCGCCCGCGCCGCCCATCACCAGGATATCCATGGAACGGAACACCCCTTTCGAACTCACTCAAGGCCGGCCGGCAAACCGGCGGACATCTGACTATTCCTCGCGGTCCTTCCAGTTCCACCACTTTAATAGTGCGGGGTCGTGCTTCCGGTTGGAGGCGTAGTAGACCGCGCAGCGGAAGACGTAGAGTACGCAGCGGTCCATTTCCGATTTGTGGAGTTTGCATAACTTCGTGTACATGCGCTCGGGATCCTGACCGTCGAGGTCCTGAACGCGCCGGAAACCCAGGTCGTAGAGGTCCCCAGCGATGCTCGGCCCGACTCCCGGAGCCCTGCAGAGCTCCCTGATCGCTGCTCCCCTCGGTTCATCCATCAGCGCTCTTCTCTTTGGATGCCTGCTCCGGGTGGACCCTGACGTCTTCGGGGGACGAGATGAAATGAGTGGACATCCCCACGGCTATCAGCGTGCCGGTCCCGTCCCGTATCTCGGCCGAGGCGACCCCTGTCTTCTTCCCGCGGTGCAGGACCCGCCCCTCGCCGATGAGGGTCCCGGAGCGGACGTTGCTGATGAAGTTCACACGCATGTCCACCGTGACAACTATCTCACCGGGTTTCAACAGGGACCCGATGGCTATGCCGCAGGACGAATCGAGGATGGTGGCCACCGCGCCTCCGTGGATGATGCCGTAGAGGTTCTTCATCTCTTCCTTCACCTGCATCTCGAGCCGTGAAACACCCTCACCCGCCTCGACGACCTTCATGTCCATGTGACGGTAGAAAGGGGATGAGTTGATGAGGTTCTTCAATCCGTTCCAGGAAGCTTCTTCAGACGGCATGCGGCACCCCCGGTCCAGGAGTAACGGTCGAGTCCACGCCCGATTCTTTCATGAACTTGCCCCGGAAGGAAGTGCTCCCCCAGGTCGGCGCAAGAACGGGGTCTGCAAGAAAGGGGCCTGACGCTTTTTTGCACTTTCTTGCAGAATGCTGCCTAAGAGAGGCCTCTGTCGCTCGCGATCTGCAGGTTGAGGGCTACTACGTTGGCGGGCGGAGCCGCGGTTTCCGCCTTCGGCACCATCGCTATCGCGCTCTCCGGACACGTCGGCAGGCACAACCCGCAGCCGATGCAGCGCCCCAGGTCTACCTCCATCTGATCGTCGCCTTCAGTCAGGGCTTCGATCTGACAACGCTCGAGGCAGTCGCCGCAGAGGGTGCAGAGGTCAGGGTCAATGCGCGCTTGGTAAGTGGAGCCGACGTGATCGGCCGGCCGTTCGAAGGCCCTGAGTCCTCGGAGCATGCCGCAGCAGCACGAGCAACAGCAGCAGATGTTATTGATCTCCTGCGCGTTTGTAGGGCTCAAGACGAGCGCCGATTTTTCGGCCATGTCCAGGATGGAAAGACATTCCTCTAGGTCGATCTTTCGCCCCAGCCCGTTCTCCACGTAGTATTGGGCGGCTATACCGAAGACAAGGCATGTCTCCATGGGCCTGTCGCACTCCTGCCCCAGCAGACCTTTCTCCACCCGGCAGATGCAGTCGGCAACCGCGAATTCAGTATGCTTGTTGACCAGGTCACGTACGGTGTCATACGTCGCGACCTCGAGTTCCGAACCCACCGCCGCGCCGATCGGGACCACGCGCAGCTGCTTGGTGGGGACTCCTGACCAGTAATCGACCATGTGCGGGACGTACGCGTCCAGGAGTTCCGCCAGCTCCCTGTCCAGGCTCTTCAGGTGGAACTCGTATATGCCTATCACAAAGGAGATGGCCATGTATAGCGGCTGGTCGTTTACCCTGATGCGGAAGATGGAACCCTCTTTCGCCATCGTCTCCAGCATCTCCGCGGCATGCTCTTCGCTCACCCCCGCGCGCTCCGCGATGGCCGAGGCCGGCTCCGGGAACGGCTTGAGATCAAGGAGGAACTCCGCCTGCTCGGGTGTGAAATACTTTTCGAGTATCCTCAGCTCTATCCCGTTGTCCGTGGCGGGGAAGCCACCCGGCAGTTTGTCCAGGAACTCCCTCAGTCTTACGTAGACCTCGTCCGACATAACTGCTCCTTTCAAAAACTTCCGGCTGCTATCGTATCGCTAAGTACCAGACTTCCTCTCCGTCAGAGCCATGGCAGCCTCCGCGATGCGCCCTACGTTCGGGAGGGCTTCATCCTCCAGGTGACGAGCGTAGGGGACAGTGCCCTCGGTGGCTACCCGGTCGAACATGACCTGCAGGCCGGACTCGGCGACCGTCGCCGCGATCTCTCCCGAGAGCCCGAAACCCAGGTAGTCCTCGTCGACCGCCAGGACGCGTCCGGTCGACCGTGCGGCTTCGAGGATCGCGTTTCTGTCGAGGGGCGAGACGCTCCGCAGGTCGATTACCTTCGCTTCGACTCCGCGCCCGGAGAGAACATGCGCCGCCTCCAGC
>JAGUWJ010000090.1 GCA_020062425.1 Actinomycetota bacterium | reverse complement strand
TGGAGAGGTTCACCGACTGGGCCCGCGGCGTCCTGGAGGCCCACCCGGTCAACGCGCGGCGGGCGTCTGAGGGGATGCCTGCAATAAACGACGTCCTCATCAAGTGGCCGTCGGTGCGCCCTTCCGTGCCGCCGCTTTCCAGCGCATGGGGGTTCGAAGGGGTCTCCGTGGCCTCGGGCCTCTTTTACGAGGGGCTTGCGCGTCTGCTGGGGATGCGATCGATCGCGCGCTCAACGAAGGATCCCGGCGAGGAGCTGTACGACAGGCTCATTTGCGCGAAGGCGGCCCTCGATGAAGGTTTGGATTTCGCGCTGGTGCACACCAAGGCTCCGGACGAGGCCTCCCACACCGGGCGCCCCAGGAAGAAGGTGAGGGTCCTGGAGGAGCTTGACCTGGCCTTGAGCCTTGTAGCCCAGTCATACCTGGGCGACCCCGGGCTCCTCACCGTGATAACCGCCGACCATGCCTCCCCATCCAGTGGGACAGAGGAGGTAGTCCACTCAGGGGAGTCGGTCCCAATCGTCATTACCGGGAGGAACGCCAGGATCGACAACGTCGAGTCGTTCGACGAGGTCTCCTGCGCGGCGGGCTCGCTCGGGACCCTGCGGGGCTCCGATGTGATGCCGCTCGTCCTCAATTTCACCAACAGGGCGCGCTTCGGGACCTCCCGAATACAGCCGGATGAGGTGCCTTACCGGCCGGCGTGGTGAACCCGGTTATTGAACTCGGTGTTCAATAGCTGACACTTCATGTCGAACCTGCACAGGTTCGTGAAAAAAACGCGAATTCCTCCCATAAAAGGTTGAAAGTGAAGCGTGAGAGGTATATATTTCTCTACCAGCGGAATGTGGGCGGCGCTCATGGCGCGGGTGTTTGAGATGGTAGGAAAGTCCCCTCCTTGCAGGGGGCTTTCTGTTTTTCATCCGCTTCATGATATCCGGGTCTAGTTCATACCACTCGGGAACCCGCCCCCCCTCGACGCGGCACCACCTCTCACCGCTGGATTATTCACACTACGAGCGTTAATATCCATTTGTTCTCAGCCCTGTTTACTTCCGTTAAGGGGTCCGTCCCCAATGGAAATCGGATTGAAAGACTGAATTGAAGGCTCTGCTGATATCTGACGCCGCGGCGCTCGCCATGATGGAGGCCCGGCCCGAGCCGGCCTGGCGGGTGAAGCTCGCCGGCATGCGCTACAAGGACCTTCTGGCGCCCGATTACGGCGCCATGCACGTGGCGGCCTACCTCAAACGCGCCGGCTTCTCACTGAGAGTGGCGAACCTGGTGGCCGACGTGCACGACCGTGTAGAGCTTTACGCTGAGACGAACACCGGCCCGGACGAGCTCTCGGGCTCGGAGATAGGAAGACCGGAAGCCGCGGGCGCGGTGCGCTCCTACCTCTTTGATACCCTGGCCCGTGAGGAGCCAGAGGTGATCTTCGTCACCTTGAGCGTCTACAACCTGGCGCTCCACACCCGCGAGCTGCTGGGCGACATCCGGCGCGCCTGCCCGGGTGCCACGCTGGTGACCGGCGGCATCTACTCCTCCTTCCATACCGAGGAGATACTCTTGGACGGCCACGTCGACGTGGTGATAAGGGGCGAGGGGGAGCTCACCGCTGCCGAGCTCATGGCGAGGCTCTCAGACGGCCGCGATCTGGACGGCCTGGCCGGGGTGAGCTACATGCGCGACGGCGCGCCCGCGCACAACCCGCCCCGCCCTTTGTTCACGGACCTCGACGCCCTGCCCCACCCGTACACCGTATCCGCCGAGTTCAACATACGGAAGCGGTTCGAGATGCTCTCGGAGCTCCTTCCCGGAGGCGACTGGATACCGGGCACCGGGTTCCTCACCTCGCGCGGGTGCCCCGAGGCCTGCACGTTCTGCCTCGACCCGGCCATAAACATGAAGCGCACCCGGTTCCACTCCCCGGAGTACGTCCGCACGGTCCTGGATTACTGCGCAGGTGAGTTCACCGGCGGGGCGGGCTCGTTCTTCTTCGGCGACGCCACCTTCACCATGAACCACAAAAGGCTGCGGAAGATACTGGGCCTGCTGGACGGCCTGCCTTACACCTACCAGATCCAGACCAGGGCGGACTACCTGACCCGTGAGCTCACGGTCGAGCTCGCGGAAAAGGGCTTCACCACCGTCGCCATCGGCGCGGAGTCGTTCAACGAGGAGATACTGCAGCAGGTCGCGCGCAAGCGACTCTCGGTGGGCGACATCCTCGACGCCTCGCGGTGGGTGAAGGAGGCGGGGATGCACCCGGTGCTGACGTTCGTCGCCGGGCTCCCCGGCGAGACCCGGGAGAGCATCTGGCGCACCGTGGAGATGCTGGCCCGGAACGGGCTCGACACCGCCACCTTCTTCCCCCTGGTGGTCTTCAGGGGGACCGAGCTCTTCCGCGCCTTCGAGGCGCGCCTTTCACCCGACGAGCGTGAGGCGTTCCGGCTGAACCCCTGGAGCGAGGAGTTCCTCTTCGCCAGCGACGAGTTCCCCACCAGGGAGGAGCTCACCTCCTTCACCGAGAAGGTGAATCGGGCCATAGTGGAGGGGCACCGCTAGCGCAACGCTGCGCCCGACTGCGATCCCGCCCGGGGGTGAATTCCTCAAAGCATGCCCTTAGAATAGTGGATGAAAGCATAGCAACTCGCGGGCCGGCCGGCATGGGTGTCGTCAGGAGCAGCGCTCCCACCGCTGCCCGCCCGCTCTTGACGGAAGGTGAAGATTGACCGGACTCTCGGGGTTCAAAGCCTGCTACCGGCACCCCACCAAGCCAGCCATAAAGAACTGCCGGTCCTGCGGCCGGCCCATCTGCAAGGCCTGCGCGGACGAG
>JAGUWJ010000078.1 GCA_020062425.1 Actinomycetota bacterium | reverse complement strand
GTGGCGCCGCCGACGCGGCGGCTCTCGCAGCGGCGCAGGAGAGCTTTGCGCCCATGGCGATCGGCCGGGGCGCCGAGGAGGCTGCCCGTGTTATGGCCAGTGCCAACGGCGCCGTGCTCGAAGATGTCGAGGTCTCCCGTAGTGGAGACAAGGTCACGGTGGCGGTATCGGTGAAGCCTGCTTCCATGATCCTGGGCAGGCTGGGGCTGGAAACGGGTCCCGCCAGGGCGCGGGCGGCGGCGGAGGTCGACTTTGAAGCCCTGTTCGAGAGCGGGCTCATCTGGAGCGGCGCCCCCGCTTCAGGCCTCGTCCCGGAAATACTCGCCAGGTGCCGTGATTCTGCAGGAGCGTCCACCCTCGTCTCCCTGCTCGCGCTCTCCCACCTGGGAAAACCGTACTCATGGGGAGCTACGGGGCCGGGGCGTTTCGACTGCAGCGGACTCGTGTTTTACGTCTTCGGCCAACTCGGTGTGCGGATCCCCAGGGTCACCTTCGACCAGGTGCGCTGCGGCAGGGCTGTATCCCCGGGGGAGCTCGCTCCGGGTGACCTGGTGTTCTTCCGTGGAAACGCCCATGTAGGTATCTACATGGGTGGAGGCTGGTTCATACACGCCCCGCGCACCGGCGAGACGGTGAGGCTTCAGGCGCTGGGGTCGCGCTCGGACCTATCGGCATGCCGCCGCCTGCTCTGAGTATCAGATGACCACCCGCAGAACCTCTTCTATGGAGGTGAGTCCCTGCATGACCTTGTCCCAGCCGTCCTGGCGCATGGTTTTCATGCCCTGCTCCACAGCCACGTTCTTTATATCCGCGGTGGAAGCTCCCTCTATGGTGAGCAGTTCGATCTCGGGGCTCATCTTCATTATCTCCACCAGGGCGACCCGCCCCTTGTAGCCTGTTCCGCTGCAGCGCCCGCAGCCGTTGGGGTTGTGCCTGAAGAAACTGGCCCGGGCGGCCGCCTTGGGGTCGAACCCCAGCCTGTCCAGCAGCTCCTGCTCCGGCTGGTAAGGCTGCCGGCAGGCGCACAGCCTCCTGCCAAGCCTCTGTGCCAGGACGCAGACGATGCCCGAAGCGGTCAGGAACGGCTCGATGCCCATCTCAGTCAGCCTGGTTATGGCGCCGGGGGCGTCGTTTGTGTGCAGGGTGCTGAATACCAGGTGGCCGGTGAGCGCGGACTCCACCGCTATCTGGGCCGTCTCCAGGTCACGGATCTCGCCGACCATTATCACGTCGGGCGAGGTGCGCAGTATGGAGCGGAGCGCGGAGGAGAACGTGAGGCCTGCCTTGGTGTTTATCTGAATCTGGTTTATGCCGGGCAGGCGGTACTCCACGGGGTCCTCGACGGTGGTTATGTTCTTGGTCTCGTCGTTCAGGACGTTGAGGGTGGCGTAGAGCGTGGTGGACTTCCCGCTTCCCGTAGGGCCGGTCACAAGTATGGCGCCGTTCGGCCTGAGGAACGATTCCTCGTACCTGCTCAAGGTCTCTCCGTCGTAACCCAGGTCGTTCAGGCGAAGCAGTATGCTCGACTTGTCGAGCACCCTGAGGACGATCTTCTCGCCGAAGACGGTGGGAAGCACGGCGACGCGGAAGTCGATCGGCCTTCCCGCCACCAGCTTCTCGTAATGGCCGTCCTGGGGGACCCTACGCTCGGCGATGTTCAGGTCGCTCATTATCTTGACCCGGGAGGTCAGCGAAGCCAGCGCCTTCGCGGGCAGGCTCTTCACGTCGTGCAGGACGCCGTCGACCCGGTAGCGTATCAGTATCTCTTTCTCCTGGGGGTCGAAGTGGATATCGCTTGCACCCGATGTCACCGCTTCGTTTATGACGTAGTTCACGAAGCGCACCATCGGCTCGTCGGTCGTGGCGGCGCCGATGGCCTCGGCGAGCTCCTTATCGTCCATTTCCGAAGAGTCGAAATCGTTGATGTCCTCTGCGCCCACTTCCGCCGCCTCGTGGTAGTAGATGCGTATGGCGTCCTCGATGTCGCTCTTGGTCGCCACGACCGGCCTGACTACGTGCCCGGTGGTCATCCTGATGTCGTCCAAGGCGAAAATGTTGGTCGGGTCAGCGAGAGCCACTACCAGGCTGTCGCCTTCGAAGGAGAGGGGTATAGCCAGGTGTCGCTGGGCCATCTTCTCGTCGAGCAGCGCCACCGCGGTCATGTCTATCCTGTACGAGGCTACATCCACGAACTGCAGACCGAGGTGCCTGGCGAGCACTTCAGTGAGCTTGGACTCGGAGACGAAACCGATCTCGATGAGGGTGCGCGCGAGGGACTTGCCGGTCTCACGCTTCTTCTGGAGCGCTTCGACAAGCTGCTCCTCGTTGACCAGCCCGTCCTCGATGAGGAGGTGCGTTAGGGATTTCTCGCTCTTTTTTGCCTGCGCCACTGTTAAGACTCCTTAACAATGAATCGGAACGGCGCGCTCATTTCTGAAGCGCCGCTACCCTATTTTACGCCGGCTCTGACGGTAAACATACGGTACCTGTCGCGGTCAGGTCTGACGGCGCGGTGCAGATCCTCTCCTTGAAGCGCCCGGCACCCCGTTTGTAGTGACGAAAGGCGCGAAAGAAGCTATATCTGGGGCCTCTTGTCGACGAAGCGCAGCTCTTTCATGCCGCCTTCAACCCTGAGGCGCTCCACCAGGTCGCCTATCGGCAGGAAACTGATGGTGTTGGGTTTGACCTCGGTCTCTATCTGGAGCTGCGTCTCTATCTCTTTCTCGAGCTTCCGCTCGTCCACGCCCGGTCTGGCCGCGATGAAAACGTCGATCACGTCGACCTCGTAAGGATCCCCGCCGGCCTTGTCTATCTCGACCTGCCAGTCCTCCACACCGGGATTCCTCATCAGGACGTCGAAAAATGCTCCCTGGTCGACCAGGGCTCCTTTGAGCTTGATGAGGCAGAAACCCTTGACACCGCCGCTCCGCGAGATGTCACTCGACAGGCGCGGCACCTTGCGGCCGCAGGAGGGGCACGGCTCGTAGACTATGCCACCGCGTACGAAATCCCCGGTCCGGAACCGAACCACGCAGGTTCCCTGGCCCTCCAGGCAGGTGTAGACCAGCTCGCCGTCCTCCCCCTCACCGACGGGCTCTCCGCTGGCGGGGTCGATTATCTCGAAGTAATCCATGTCGGGGAAGACGTGGTATCCGGTTTCGCCGCCGGGCGCGCACTCCGAGTAGGCTTTCCTCCCCTCGGTGAAGCCCAGCGCACCCAGTATGTCGAAGCCACTCGCTCCCATCTGCTCGAGGAATCCCGCCAGCTTCTCCTTCATGCCCGCGGGGATGCGCTCGCCTGATATCAGCACCAGCTTCAGCGAGGAGAAGTCCCTTCCCATGGCTGCCGCTTCCCGCAGCACGCGGTAGACGTAACTGGGCATGCCTATAAGGGCGGCAGCCCGCATGTATTCGACCGCATTGATTATCCTGTTCGTGCCCAGCACCCTGCCGCCACCGGTGTGCAGGGCCAGCAGTCCCGACCGGTCAATGCCTTTCGACACCATCCAGAAAGCAAGGTGGGGCGCGAACGGCATCGCGTTCACAATGGTGGAGTCCGCCCGCTCGATGACGGTCCCGAAACCGGCAAGTTCCAGCACCCTGCGGCCGGCTTCGGCCATCCTGGCCACATCGTCGCGCGCGTAGAGTATCGGGGTCGGGCGCCCCGTGCGGCCGGTGGTGAACTGGATGTGTACCGGCCAGTACGTGTCCCACAGCCGCTTGGAGACGTAGTCCTTGCCCCTCAGTACCCGTGCGACCTGGAGGCGCGCGAGCTCCCCCTTCGGCATGTGTTTCCTCATCAGGTCCTCGTCCGGCTGCAGAACCAGGTCCCTGAACCTCTCGGGGGACTCCGAGTCCGGAGCTATATCAGACTTGTAGGTGAACGGCAGGGCGCGGAGGTCTTCCACCCCGCGCACCTTGTGGGGATCTATGCCATTAGCATCAAACAGCCGCCTGTAGAACGGGCTGTAGGGGTACAATTGCGTGCGTACGAAGTGCGCGAGCTTCCGGTCCCGGTACTCCCGCTGCTCTTCGAAGGTCATCCGGTCCCAGTTGCGGGACCACATCTCCCTCGCCATCAGGCATTCCTCCCGGCACGGACAAAACCGTCATGGCACCACTAACGACG
Organism: Actinomycetota bacterium; assembly: GCA_020062425.1. Taxonomy (GTDB): domain Bacteria; phylum Actinomycetota; class Geothermincolia; order Fen-727; family Anoxymicrobiaceae; genus JAGUWJ01. The sequence goes on along the minus strand of JAGUWJ010000078.1, from coordinate 2,056 downwards.
CAAACCATAACTCTTTTCCGTCGATATTGGAATACGCCCACGCGTCCGGTCGGACGGCCGCGTTTCGCATATGGCAGAATTTACGGTTAAGGGTCCGTCCCCAGAGTAGATCTTATCGTTATCGGATCCAGCTGCGGGGAACGGGTGGACCGGTGAGCCCCTTGAAGTACCTCGCCGCCTTCCATCCGTAACCTGCCACGTAGCCTTTGACATAATCGCCGTACTTAGCGTAGATCGGGAGCGTGCCTCCGAAGTACCTGAGCAGCCTGAAGAACGTGTGCATGGGCATCACCGGGCAGCCCGGGAGATACCAGCCCCGGCCGCTGTGCTCGGCGGCGCAGTCACCTACCACCAGCGTCCGCCTGGGATCCACGTCGCTCGGCAGGTCCACCCCTTTGCCCACGATGATGTTCAACTCCTTGCGCTGGCCTGGCTTGGCCAACCAGGCGTCGAGCGAGTTGCGCACCATGCCCTTGCATCCGTACGCACAGCACCTCTCCTGCCCCTCGAAGACCCTTATATTCTCGTTCAGGCCCACGAGCTCGGCGCTGGACCTGACGAACGGCCGCGCGATGTCTTCCACACTCTCCCCCACGACCTCTATCTCCCCGTCCGAGAGAGGCCCTATACCAGCGTCTCTCAGGTGGCGCAGGTGCTCGACGCTGTCCGGGTCGACACCCATCAAACGGCAGGCCACGGCGTCCACCGCGACGCCGTTCGCCCCACCGGCTATCACTCCAAGCTCGACGGGGCTGGCTAGCATGGGCCCCTGCCCCTCACCCGCCACGATACTGTCCGCGATGACCAGGTCGGGAGGCCTCACGCGATAGAGATCGGCTATCTTTCCATGAAGGGTGCGGTCGGTATGGTTGCGCACCCGGTGTTTCTGTCTCAGAAAGCCCAGGTTGTTCTTCACAGACAGGGTCACGTCGGCGAACATATTGACCTTTATCTTGGGCAGGCTCACGAACAGGTCCGCCTCTTTCCACACCGCCGGAACCACGAACGAGCCCTGCACCACGGGAGAGGGCACGTCCACCCTTATGTGTCTCTCCTCGTCGAAGTAGACCGGGGTCGCAATACCTTTGATGTAGGGAAATATACCCATGGCGTAGAAAGCCGACCGGCTGGGTCCCAGCGTCGAGTCTTCGCCAACCATGACGCGTGAGGCGCCAAGGTCGTTCAAAGCCTGCACTACCCCCCCGATGAAAGGAGGCTGTGTGACTACGCCGATGGTGGCTGGATCGTGGTTTGGGTACACGAAGCTGGGCTTTAGAAAGACGCTCTTGCCCTTCGGATCCACACCGCTTGCTTCGATTATATCCCTGACCGCCGCTCGCACGCCGGCGGGGTCGTAGTCGCGCTGGCGCCGGAGGAAGACCTTCTCCAAATCAGTCCCCTTTCTCTGGAACTTCTAACGCGGTTTTCTTCTTTCGGGCTAACGTGCGCTGGGCGTCAGGAACTTCGTGAACTTGATGAGCTGAAATGCGTTGAGGACGGCACCCTTGATCCTGGCTTTTCTGGTGATGAACTTCATCGCCACCGCTTTCCCTTCCGGCGTGAGGAAGTACTTGATCGCCTTGGGCCCCATGGGTATCGTCGGAAGCTGCAACAGCGTCTGCAGATCGCAGAACAGCCTCACCCTGGATTTCGGAGAGACTCCGGGCTCCAGTGTAATGATACCGTCAGAGAAAGTGATCGTGATAGCCCCCTCCGGGTTCTCGGTCGGCTTGATGGCGACGGAGAGCCTCATGGTTTCGAGCAGGGCTACCTTCCTGGGGTTCTTGAGGTTCCCGCTCAACAGGGATTTCATTATGCCCCCCAGTGGGCTCAAGTTCTCAGCATCCTTTACCACGACCCTGTCGCTTTGTCCCTGGACGGAGCCCTCCCGTACAGCGTCCTGTTTCGTATCGTTCATCTACTGCCCCTTTCCCCGGGACGCAGATGCGCCCCGCTCACCAATGCGGCTGCCGCCCGGAAGCCGCTGGTCACCGCACCCTCTACGGTGGGGGACGCCGTCCAGTCCCCAGCCAGCGCCAGGTTCCGCACTCCGCTC
>JAGUWJ010000103.1 GCA_020062425.1 Actinomycetota bacterium | reverse complement strand
GCGGCTCCTTTCTCACCAGCCAGGGGGCTGTCCACGTCGGACGCTACCAGGACCTTTGCCTCGGCAAGCCTGCCGTCGAGGCCGGAAGTGTCTATCCTGGAGATCGAGCCCAGGGTACCTCCACAAGGTTCGAGCTCCGTCCCGTCGGAAGCGTAGAACCGGCAGCCGAGTGCCGCCGCCATGCCGGTGCCTCCGTCCACCGTCCCGCTCCCCCCGATGCCCACGATTATCTGGCGGCACCCGGCTTCGAGGGCTTCCGTTATGAGCTGCCCGGTGCCGAAGGTGGTGGTCACCATGGGATCGCGAGAGCCCTCCGGGATGAGTGAAAGGCCCGATGCCCTGGCCATCTCTATGACGGCGGTTGGAAGAGCCGGATCCATGCCGGGCGCGACCCGGACCAGCTCCCGCGCCGTGTCGAGGGTGCCTCCGGGAAGGTATACCCAGCACGCCTGGACGGCCTGACCCGGAAGTGGGCCCCTCACCTCGCTCGAACGCGGTTCCCCCCCGATTGCGGCCAGCACCGCATCGAGAGTCCCCTCCCCACCGTCCGCCACCGGGCAGAGAGTGATCTCCGCCGACGGGTCAGCCAGGAGTACGCCCTCTGACATGGCACCGGCCGCTTCGGCGGCGCTCAGGCTGCCCTTGAACTTGTCCGGCGCGATAAGTATCCGCATGCCCTATATAGTATCACCGGGGTCGCCGGCTCTCAGCTCACACCCCTGTCGGGAGGGTGCGCAGGTCCCGACCGGGCGAGACGCTCGGCCAGCTCAACGGCTTCTTCGGGGCTTTCCGCCTGGACCATCGCGTTGTCCTCGTGCGCGCAGTCGCCCAGGTCCCAGCTTGTCAGCCCGATGACGGGCTTTCCCATCTTGAGGCCGAAGGCTATCTCGGACAGCGTTCCGTAACCCCCGCAGATAGCTATCAGCGCGTCCCCGGCAAGCGCCACCAGCGCATTCCTGGCGTGCCCCATGTCCGTAGGCAGCGCCACGGTAAGCCAGCGGTTGGCGCTCCCCCGGTCCGCTCCCGGGAGGATGCCCACCGATATACCGCCCGCGTCGTGCGCCCCGTGGGCCGCGGCCTCCATCACTCCCCCCAGTCCGCCGCAGACGAGTATGTGCCCCCGGGCGGCCACCTCGCGCCCTACCCGGTAGGCGAGATCTGTCTTCAGCTCGTCGCACTCCGCGTGGCCGACTATGGATACGTACATGCACTGCACCCCCGGAAGCTCGATCGGATATCAATCATAGGCAGGTTCAATCATTACGGAGGTCAGCCGCAGATTCAAGCTACGGAAGTCGGCCGCTCATCCTTGCGTGGCAATCCAAGCGCCACCCGCGAACACCGCGCTATAATTAGCTGTGCAATATCCGGCTCTCAACAGGCGGGAACATCTCCCCGCGAGACGGTAATCATGGACATAGGCGCTCTTTTCGAATCAGTGGCGAGCGGCGTTCTCCTCATAGATCCGTACACCCATGTGATAGTGGACGCCAACCCCGCTGCCAGCGAGATGATAGGCATGCCGAGAGAGGCCATAGTCGGGCAGCCCTGCCAGGAGCGCATATGCCCTGCCCGCATCGGTGAGTGCCCCGTGACAGACCTCGGGCAGGAGCTGAGAGCAGAGGAGTGCTACCTGTGCGCGTCCGGCGGCAGGAAGATCACCGTGCTCAAATCTGTGGTCCCGTTGGTGCTGGAAGGTCGCGAGCTGCTGCTGGAGAGCTTCTTGGATATCGGCCCGACAAGGCGACTTGAAGAAGCTTACAGGCAGAGCGAGGAGACTTTGCGGGCACTCATGGGCGTTCCTGTGTGGTCCATGGCGATAGTCGATCCGGAGGGGACCATCCTTGCCGTGAACGAGACCGGAGCGCGTGTCTTCTGCGCCTCGCCTGAAGAGCTCATCGGCGCACGCCTGCGGGAACTGCAGAACGATGAGGCCGCCGAAAGACACCGCAGACGCCTGGAGCAGGTCTCCTCCACGGGAGAGCCTTTGCGTTACGAAGACAGGGACGAGGGTGCCGCGCACGAAGGCTGGATGTTCCCGCTGACCGGCCCTTCAGGCGCGGTGGACAGGGTGCTGGTCATCTCCCAGGACGTAACTGAGAGAAAGAGCTTCGAGGAAGCGCAGAAGAAAGACCGCGACTTCATATCGAAGGTGATCAACACTGCCGACGCCCTGGTGATCGTGCGGGAGAGGCAGGGACGGATAGTGCTGTTCAACAAGACCGCCGAGGAGGTCACCGGCTACCGGGCGGGTGAGGTCGCTGGTGCCAGGGTATGGGACCTGTTCCTCGACCACGACCAGGCCGAACACTCCGGTGTGGTGTTCAGGAAGCTCCTGGCGGGGGAGCGGCCCCGGAGCTACGAGGAGCTCTGGAAGACCAAGAGCGGCGGCCGCAGGCTCTTGGCCCTCTCCAATGCCACTCTCAGGGACGAGAGGGGCTCGGTTGAGTACGTCATAACCACCGCGACCGATATAACGGAATCCAGGCTTGCCGAAGAAAAGCTCCGGGACTCCGAGGAGAGGTACCGAGCAGTCTTCGAGTCGACCGGGACCGCCATGTGCATCATCGACTACGTCGGCATCATCATGTTTATGAACCACGAGTTCGCCAGGATCTCGGGTCACGGCACGGAAGAGGTGATAGACAAGAAGAACTTCACCGACTTCCTGACCGGTGAAGGTGCCGACAGTTTCTCCGAGCACCTCCGTTCAATAAGGGAGACAGGACACCGCGAACCCATACGCTTCGAGTGCACCCTCCGAAACAAGGACGGGGAGACGCTCAGCATGCTCGCCAACATGGGCTTCATGCCCGGGCTCGATTCCAGCGCGGTATCGCTCATCGACATCACCCGTGAAAAGGAGTACGAGCAGGACTTGCGCCAGACCGCAGAGCGCTTGCGGGATTTCCTGGTTGTCGCCTCGCACGAGCTCAGGCACCCTATCAGTATCGTCAAGGGCTACGCGGACACCCTCACCGAGTACATGGACAAGATGCCTAAAGAACTCGTCAAGGAGATACTGAAGGACGTCAACACCTCGACGGTCAGGTTGACCCGCTACGTGGAGCAGCTCCTGGACATCTCCAGGATCGAGCAGGGCCGGGTGGTCGTGGAGCGGGAGTCCGTGGACCCCGAGCAGCTCCTGGAGACAGCCGTCGAGGACATGAAGGTGATGGGCTCCGAGCACGAGTTCGTTATCCGCATCACCGACGGCATAAGCAATATAGATGTCGACCCCGCGAAGTTCGTTCAGCTTGTCAACATCCTTCTCGATAACGCTGGGAAATTCTCTCCTGCCGGGTCATCAATCGAGATAGAAGCTGAGAGGGACCGCGACATCCTCGTAGTGTCGGTCCTCGACAGGGGCAAAGGCATACCGGAAGTGGCCCGCGAACTCGTCTTCGACCGTTTCTACCAGGTCGAGGAGGCCGCGCACCACTCCAAGGAGGGGCTCGGCCTCGGTCTTTACATAGCCAGGCAGATAGCGGAAGCCCACGGTGGCGATATATGGTATGAGCCCCGTAAGGGTGGCGGTTCAATATTCAGATTTACCGTAAGAACGGGGCGGAACGAAGACCATAAGCAACCGTAAGGCTCCCCTGAGCACATGAGTAGGAGATGGCCGGACATGTTCAGCCGGTATGAGGCCCGTAAGGGTGGAGGCTCGATTTTCAGATTCACGGTCAGAACGGGCCGGAACGAAGACCATAAGTCATTTTAAAGCGGAGAGACAGCGGTGGACGATAATCTGAAGGCGCTCGTCGTCGAGGACGAGCAGGAGATGGCCGAGCAGCTGGAGGGAATCCTCAAAAAGAAGTTCTCTCTGGATGTGGACATCGCTTTTGACTGCGAGATGGCCCGGGAGAAGATGGCTTCCGGTCGCTACGACATCGTCACGCTCGACTTCCTGTTACCGGACGGACGCGGCCTGGACTTCCTCGAGGAACTGTCGCTGATCGAAGACGGCCCGAGGGTGATAATGGTCACCGGCCACGGCGACGAGGAGACCGCCGTGCGCTCCTTCCGATCGAGCGCCTCGGGATATGTGGTCAAGGACTCACACCTGAGGGCCAGGCTCATCGAGGCTGTAGAGAAAGCGCTGATGGAGCTGAACCTCCAGCGAGCCCGTGAGGAACTGGTCAGGCGCGAGAAGCACTTCAGGACACTCATCGAGAAAGCAAGCGACATCATCACCATCATCGGACCTGACGGCGAGATCCTGTTCGAGAGCCCGTCGGTCGAGCGTGTGCTCGGCTACAAACCCGGAGAGATGATGGGCAGGTCGGTCTTCGACTACGTCCACCCCGACGACCTATCACGCATCAAGGGGATCACGGGGCGCGTGATGACGAGCCCGGGCGCCATAGCAGTCGCGGAGTACCGCCTCCTGCACAAGGACGGCCCCTGGCGGACCCTCGAGAGCCTGGCCCGGAACCTCCTGGACGATCCTGTGGTGGGCGGGGTGGTCATCAACTCGCGGGACGTGACCTCGCGTAAACGCGACGAAGAAAAGCTCCGCCAGTACCAGGAGAGGCTGGAGCAGCTTGTCGACAAGAGGACCGCTGAGCTCGCTGCGACCAACATCCAGCTGCAGCAGGAGATATCCGAGCGCAGGCTGGCGCAGGCCGAACTGCTGAAAAGGGCTGAACGACTGGCCGATTTCCTGACCGTCGCCTCTCACGAGTTGCGACATCCCATCAGCGTGGTGAAAGGGTACGCTACCATGCTGGAGGGGTACCTGGACCGCATGGCGCCGGAGGATATGTCCGAGATACTCAGCGCCCTGGAGACCTCGGTGGACAGGCTGATGGGTTACGTGGAAGAACTCATGGAGGTCTCGCTGGTGGAACAGGGCAGGTTCACCTTCGAGATGAAAGACGTTGATGTCCGGCCCCTGGTGGAGACCGCCGCCTCCGATATGAAGGCGCGGGGCGCGGACAACGAGATATCCATCGGCATCTCCGGCGAGGTGACCGTACGCTGCATCGACCCCGAGAAGTTCATCCAGCTCCTGGTGATACTCCTGGACAACGCGGTCAAGTTCTCGCCGCCGGCATCACCGTTGAGGATCGAGGTCGAGGAAGAGGAGAACGTCCTCGAGTTCTCTGTGCTCGACCGGGGCATCGGCATCCCGGAACATGCCAGAGAGCTGGTGTTCGATCGTTTCTACCAGGTTGAGGAGGTAAAGCACCACTCGAGCGTAGGCCTCGGGCTCGGCCTCTACCTAGCCCGCCAGATAGTGGACGCCCACGATGGTCGCATCTGGGTCGAGCCCCGCGACGGCGGTGGCTCCGCATTCAAGTTCACGCTCGGGTCGTGCCGTGTCGGCGGCGAGAGAACGATCGGGGGCTGAGCGCGGCCGCCTCCCCGTCAGTGCAGGAATCGTCCACCCCTTATTGAATGAGACGCTGCGTTTTTTCTGTCGACTCCGGCTGCTGAGGAGGGCCAGGACTTGGCGGGGGGATTGTCCTGGATAAGAGATGAGGGAGAGGCTCAAGAAAGGGCGGCCAAGCTCGGGAGGCCCTTGATGGTCGACTTCTTCAAAGAAGGCTGAAGCGGGTGCAGGTTGATGGATGCCGTGACGTATCCAAGCGAGAGGGTGTCTGAGCTGATCCGCGACGAGTTCGTTCCCTGGAGGATCGACTACAGGAGGGAATCGCGGTTCCTCAGGAAGTTCAACGTCGTGTGGACGCCGACGAACCTTTTCGCGGACAGGCACGGGTGCGAGCACTACCGGATAACGGGATACCTCCCTCCCGAGCCTTTCCTTGCTTACCTGGAGTTTGCCCGCGCGAAGGTGGCTTTCGGCTCTCACAACTACCCGCTGGCGGCGGAGCTGTTCGACGCCCTGTCCCTCGAGCACCCGGACGCCCCCACCGCGCCGGAGGCGGTCTACTTCAGGGGAGTGTCCCGGCAGAAGGCAACCGGTGACGACCTCCACCTCGAGGAAGCGGCCGCCGACCTTGCCAGGCTATACCCACACAGTGACTACGTTCTGAGGACCGAGCCGTGGGTCTGACAGATGGTGTCCGGCCGGGCCGTAACAAAGGCCGAGCACGGGAGATGGATCAATGACCAAGTCGATACGCATACATGGAAGGGGTGGACAGGGCAACGTCACCGCGAGCGAGTTCCTTGCCGAAGCCTCGTTCGAGGACGGTCTCTACGCTCTTGCCTTCCCCATGTTCGGCTCCGAGAGGCACGGCGCGCCCGTCACGGCGTACGTGCGGATAAGCGACCGTCCCATCCGCCTGCGGAGCCAGGTGTACGAACCCGACTACGTCATAGTGCAGGACTCCAGCCTTATGGAAAGCATCGACACGCTGGAAGGATTGCGGGACAGAGGGCTGGTAGTCATAAACTCCAGTCTGCCGTCGTCACGTTTCGACATACCCGACATTTATCGTGTCGTCACCGTACCGGCCACCGAGCTAGCCCTGGAGATGGTTGGGAAACCCATCATCAACACGATAATGGTCGGCGCGTTCGCCGCCGCTTCAGGGGAGATACGTCTGGAAGCCCTGCAGCGGAGTGTCAGGTCCCGGTACCCCGGAGAGCTTGGAGAGAAAGAGATCGTAGCCATGAAGAAGGCCTACGAAGACATAAGGAGCGTCGCCGCATGAAACCGGTCTACGGGGTGGTGGTGCAACCGGGAACCGCACGCCAGGACAAGAAGACGGGATGGCGCATCTACCGCCCCAGACACAAGCAGGAGGAATGCATCGGTTGCCGCGAGTGCGAGAGGCTCTGCCCTGACGGCGCTATCTACCGGATTGACCGTAGGAAGTTCGATGCCGACATGGATGCCTGTAAGGGATGCGGCATATGCGCGGAGATGTGCCCCGTCGATGACATAGACATGGTGCTGGAGTCGGAGGCGGGTTCAGAGCAGGTGCCAGGCCCCCAGGTAAAGGGAAAAGCCGTCGAGCGTGCTGACGAGGGATTCGGCGGGGGCATCGATTCAGCAGAGAGGAAAGACGCCAGGCCGCCGGAAGGCGGGCAGGAGGATGGGGGTGAGCCTTGAGGAAGATAATGGAGGGCTCGCAGGCCGTCGCCGAGTTCGTCTCGATGTGCCGCCCCAAGGTAGTGTGTGCTTATCCCATCACCCCTCAGACACACATCGTCGAGGGGCTGGCCCGTCTGCTCGCCGACGGCGAGCTTAAGGCCGGCTACGTGCTGGCCGACAGCGAGTTCACCGCCGCGTCGGTGGTCCTGGGTGCTTCCGCCACCGGCGCACGCGCCTACACCGCCACCTCAAGCCAGGGCCTCCTGCTCATGGCGGAGGTGATGTTCAACATCGCGGGCCTGCGGCTTCCGGTCGTAATGACGGTAGCCAACCGGGCGGTCTCCGCCCCCATAAACATCTGGAACGACCAGCAGGACTCCATGTCACTGCGCGACTGCGGCTGGATACAGATGTACGCGGAGGATGTACAGGAAGCGTCCGACATGCACATCCAGGCGTTTGAGATCGCCGAGAAGTTGAATATACCGGTGATGGTGTGCATGGACGGGTACATCCTCACCCACGCTACCGAGACCCTGGACGTCCCGACCCAGGAGCAGGTAGACGCCTACCTCCCGCCGTTCGAGCCTAAGTTCTACCTGACCCCGAAGGATCCCATAACCCTGGGGGCGATGGCGGGACCTGACGCCTACATGGAGATACGGACCCTCCTCCACCGGGCGATGCAGCAGGCCTCACAGTGCATAATCGACTCCGCTGAGCGGTTCTCCTCTGAGTTCGGCCGCTTCGGGGGCGACCTCCTGGAGGGATACAGGAACGAGGACGCGGAGGTGCTGCTGGTCAGCATGGGCTCCCTCCTGGGCACCATCAAGGAGGTGGTGGACCAGCTCCGCGAGGAAGGCCACCCCGTGGGGGTCATCAAGGTCAGGACGGTAAGGCCTTTCCCGAGAGACCGCCTCCACGACGCCCTGAGCGGGGCCAAGGTCGTCGGGGTGATAGAGAAAGACATCTCACTCGGGCTCGAGGGCATACTCTGCTCCGAGATAAGGTCCTCTTTCTGCGGCGCCGCGGCGACCCCCAACATCTCGAGCTTCGTAGTGGGACTGGGCGGCCGCGATGTCCGCAAGGGTGATATCCGGGAGATCGCGCTCGGGCTCTTCTCGGATGAG
>JAGUWJ010000162.1 GCA_020062425.1 Actinomycetota bacterium | reverse complement strand
AGAAGCACGAAGAGATGGTTGAACCGAGTTCGCCGCTGTTTGAGAATGGAGGCAGTTGACGGAAGAGGATGACGGCTGCTTTTTCAGAGATGGTAGAATGCGTGAGGCGTTCCAGAGTGCGGGGGGAGCCCGATGTTCGGTGATTTCGAGGACGCGGTAAAGCGCAAGACCAAGGTCTCGGGAGCGGACCTGGCGGCGGACAAGGTCATGCCGCTGTCGGACGCGGTGGAGCGGTTCGTCAGGCCGGGCATGCACCTCCATATCGGCCACAGCTACGCACGTCCCTGCGCCCTGGCGCGGGAGCTCTCAAGGCGCTTCGCGGGTGAGGAGCCGGGGTTCACGATAAGCGCGCTCGGCTTCACCGGAGACATGGTGGCCCTGTTCGCCAGCGGCATCACCAGGAAGGCGATCGCAACCTTCTTCGGCGACTCCTACCCTATGCCGGGGCCCAATCCCGTTTACCAGGCGGCCTACCGCGACGGCACGGTCGAGATCGAGAACTGGACCATCCTCAGCTTCACCATGCGCATCCTGGCGGGAGCGCTCGGCCTCGAGTACATACCGGTGCGCTCGCTCTTCGGGACCACCATGGCTGAGGAGAACAAGGGGGACTACTCCGTGTCGAAGACCCCCGACGGCCGCGAGATGGGTTTCGCCCGCTCCATGAACCCGGACCTGGCCCTGCTCCACGGCTGGGCCGCCGATCCTGCGGGCAACGTGGTGTGCGCACCACCGTACGCCGAGAACGCCTATTCCGCCCGCGCGGCGCGTGAGGGGGCGATAGTGTCGGTGGAGAGGGTGGTGTCGGGTGATTTCATCAAGCGGTACAGCCAGTTCGTAAGGGTGCCGTCTTACCTGGTGCGGGCGATCTGCCCCGCGCCGGCCGGCTCGCACCCGGCGGGGATGTCGAACTACGGCCTGGAGTCGGAGGTCACCGGCTACGAGGTCGACCGCGAGTTCCTGATGGATCTGCGCGCGAAGTGCAAGGACCCTGAGGAGCTGGCGGCCTGGATGGAGGAGTGGGTCCTGGGCTGCGCGGACCACGACGAGTACCTCCGCAAGTTGGGCCGCGAGCGGGTCGCCTACCTGGAGGCGAGATCCCTGCCCGACTCGTGGAAGGAGGAGCTGGAGGAAGCCCTGCCGGGGATGAACGCGGGCCCGGAGTACAACCCGGTGGAGATGATGGTGACGGTCGGGGCCAGGGTCATCGCCGGGCGCGCCCGGGCGAACGGCTACCGTACCATCCTGGCCGGGGTGGGAGCCTCCAACCTGGCCGCATGGCTCGCTTACTACCAGTTGATGGAGGAGGGGCACGACGCCGACCTCATCGCCGAGATAGGCTTTTACGGCTACAGCCCGCAGCCCGCCGACCCGTTCATCTTCAACATGAGGAACGTGCCGCGGTGCCGTATGCTGACGGAGATACTGGACGTTCTCGGCTCTATCGTCGGCGCGGACAGCAACCTCTGCATAGGCGCCCTGGGTGCGGGGCAGGTCGACCGCTTCGGCAACATCAACTCGACCGCTGTGCCTGAGCACAAGCTGTTCCTGGTGGGCTCGGGCGGGGCTGCCGACGTCGCCGCCGGGGCCCGGGAGATAATTGTTCTCATAGACCACCTCCGGTTCAGGCTTGTGGAGGAAGTCCCTTACGTGACGTGCCCCGGGGACCGCATAGCCGCGGTCGTCACCACGAAGGGGGTCCTCGAGAAGCGGGACGGCGAGCTGGTGCTTACGGGCTATTACCCCGCTGAGGGGGGGCGAGACGCGGCTCTGGAGCTGATCAGAGAGGAGTGCGGCTGGGACCTGGCGGTCGCGGACGGCGCGGCCGAGATAGAATCCCCGACCATCGACGAGCTGAAGAGCGCCAGGATATTCGACCCGCACTGCTTCTTCCTCGGAAAAGGGGATTGACAACAGTTGCTTGGTCTGCTATCCTGACGTAGCCTGCTCTGCTCGAGGGGCAGGCGCTCGAAATCGGGAGAGGGCGTCGCGCCAGGCTTAATTGCCAAGGCGCGGCGCTTTACTTTGGGGACGGACCCCTTAAGTTAAGTCACGGATCGTCAGTACGGAACAGGTAACTGACTTAACTTAAGGGGTCCGTCCCCACTGTTAAGTCGTCTCTTTGAACTTGCGGAAGGAGCGGTCGTAGGTGCGCTCGGCCTCAGCGGAGAACGCGCAGGCCGGCAGTTCATTCATGCGGAGGTGATACTGCATGCACTCGCAGCACCTGCCCTTCCTGCTGCAGGGCTCGTAGGTGCAGTTGCAGACGTCGAGGTTGCTGTCCTTGTTCGGGCATTCCATGCGTCCTCCCGGCTATGTAAGCGCTTCACTCTCTATCAGTTCGCTCCTGCCGTTATCCATGCTGTACAGCTCGACGTGAGTGTCGACCTCGACCCACGTCATCAGGGGCACACCTTTTTCTACCACCCAACCCCCGGTGTTGGCTACCACCATGCCCGTTTCCTCGATCTTCCCCAGGCCCGGTTCGTGAGTATGTCCGAAGACGAAGCCCGCCGGCCTCGGGCGCTCGAACAGCGGCAGGAGCAGCTCGATCTCGTCGAAGTTCTTCGAGATGTCAGAACCGCGAAGGGGAGAGCGCCGGCGGAAGAGATTGGTGAAGAAGCTCACAATGCGATAGTAATACATGAGCCTGTCCGCCAGCTCGGGCGCCCAGGGGATGTCCGCCAGGGCACCGTAAAAAGGTATGTTGGCCATCTCAATATCATGGAGAGTCACCTTCTCCTGCTCGCGCCTTCTCTTCCTCTTGCCCAGCAGCCACTTGCTCAGGAAGAACGTCCTTGCCCACCAGAAAGAGCTCGCGAAGTAGTCGAGGTGGTGCCCGTGAGTGAACAGGACCTTGCGCCCGCCGAAGTCTCTTACGACGAACGGGTATGTCATCGGGAACTCTTCGCTCGTTCCGGGCGGCGCGAGCCCGCGTAGCATGGAGTCCGGGTAGTGGCGCGCGGGCTGGAAGTCCGGCATAGAGAGGTCGCCCCCCTTGATCCTCTTGTCCAGTTCCTGGCAGAAGGCGGCCAGGAACAGTTCGTGGTCGTGGTTCCCCGGCAGGAAGACCATCTTCTTCACGTTGTCGAGCCCTGAGAGGGAGCCGATGAAACGCTGCGCCTTCTTGAGTGCGGGGACAGGTGTCTTGGCCCACAGGTCCAGGATATCGCCGAGCAGGATGAGCTCCGAGACCTCGCCCCTGTTCGCCAGCACGCTGACAAACTTGTCCGCGAGCTCTTCATCGTGCAGGAGCATCGATTCATCTCCGAAATGCGTGTCGGAGATCACGATGATCTTTGAGATTTGCCTTTTGTTTGTTGAACGCATGGTGATACCCCCGGTCAAAACGGAACCATCAGCAGCCGCCTGCCGCCTATTGTAGTCGAGTGTCTCCCCGCAGCCAACGGGCTGTCCCCCGGGGTTCGTTGATACATGTCAATGCGTTAACACCCCGCCGGGCGTATCCTGAAACCACTGGCTTACGAGGGGCGTCAAACAGGTTGGATAAAGAGGCTGGATTGCAGATGGGTGAGCAGAGGGCTGACAAGGATTACACGGGACGAGGGGCATGCTGCCCGCACTGCGCGGACTCCAAGTTCCCATGTGTGAAGATGGAAAAGGCGATGAAGACAGGAAAGGCCGAAGACAGGACAAACCAAGACGAGAAACAAGAAAGATGAGAACTCCTCCTCCCGGGTGCTGGACGCCGGGGCCCCCACCCCGGACGGACCTAGCCACGAGCAGCCCCCAGTGCCATCTCCTGCTGCAGGGCATCCGGGGGGAGTTTCTTTTCAGCGGATCGGAGGGGCGCGCCGGTCGGAACCGCCGGACGGCAGGTTGAAGACGGCGCAAGAGCATGGGCGAGAGAGCAGAAGGCAAGGAAGGCGAGGGCTTCAGATTCAGCCCGAGGCCGAACCGGGCCGACGAGGTAGACTGGCGACCGTGGGGCCGCGAGGCGTTCGGCCAGGCGGAAGCCGAAGGGAAGCTGGTGCTACTCTCGATATCCGCGGTCTGGTGCCACTGGTGTCACGTCATGGATGAGACGACCTACTCCGATCCGGGCGTGATAGAGCGCATCAACCGTGATTTCATCCCGGTGAGAGTCGACAGCGACAAGCGACCGGACGTCAACCGCAGGTACAACCAGGGTGGCTGGCCGACTACCGCCTTCCTGATCCCCTCAGGGAGGGCGGTAGCCGGTCTTACTTATGCTCCACCGGAGCAGCTCACCTCCCTGCTGGACCGCCTGTCCGTTCTCTACAGCCACCGCAAGAACGATATCGATACCGAAGCGGCGGCGATGAGCGTCGAAGAGCGGGAGTTGGCCGGGACGGTCCTCAATAGGGTAGAGCTAGACCCCGGGACCTCCGACGAGGTGAAGGCGGCGATACTGACAGCCTGGGACAGGGAGTACGGTGGCCTGGGCGACGCGCCCAAGTTCCCTCAGCCCGAAGCTATCGAATTCGCGTTAGCCGGGTACTTCGATACGGGCGACAGTTTGCTGGAGTCGTTCGCGCTCTCGACCCTCGACGCCATGCAGGACGGGGAGATCGACGACAAGGTCGAAGGCGGTTTCTTCAGGTATGCCACAGCCCGCGACTGGAGCACCCCCCACTACGAGAAGATGCTCGCCGATAACGCCGAGCTGCCCAGGTTGTATCTCATCGCCTCGAGGGTACTGAGAAAGCCTGCATACGCGGACACGGCCAGGTCTTCTATCGACTACTCTATGCACACCCTGATGGATGATGAGCAGAGGGGTTTCTTCGGAAGCCAGGATGCCGACGAGGAGTACTACCGCGAGGACGCCTCGGGGAGGGCGGCGCTCGAGCCTCCCGCGGTGGACCGCACCATATACACCGACTCCTCCTCCAGGATGGTGTCCACCCTGGTGCTTGCATCATCGGTGCTCGAGGACCCGGGCCTGCTGGGCATCGCGGAGCGGGTGGCCGACTTCATCTGGCGGGAGGGCTTCAGGCACGGCGGCGGGCTCTGTCACTACTTCGAACTGCCGGAAGGGCAGCCGGCCCTTTGGGGTCAACCGGAAGACCAGGTCAGCTACCTGCAGGCCTTGATCGACCTTTACCAGGCGACGGCGGACGCTCGCTTCCTTGATCGGGCTGTAGAGCTGGGAGACGTCATGCTGGAGCGCTTTATCGGCGATCGAGGGTGGATAGGAGAGGACCCGGGTACGGACGGGAACGACCCCGGAGCGGGCACTCAGGTACTGGAAGATATTCCCGCGGATCTGCCGGACATAAGGGTCAACGGCGCCGGCGCACGAGCTCTGTTGGCGCTCGACGTGCTTGCTCCCGGGCGCGGTTACGACGACGCGGCGGGTCGTGCTCTGGAGGCTCTCGCCGGCAGGTACCGGAACTATACTTACTTTGCTGCCGGGTACGCGATCGCGGTCGAGATCTTTCGAGAAGGGTTCATCGAGGTGAGGATTTCCCCTGAGGCGGGGCCGGAATTACGCAAAGAACTTACATCAGCCGCGGTCTCGGCGTACCACCCGCGTAAGCTGGTTAGGCTCGAGACCGTGGAGGACTACATACCGACCGAGGATGGCACCACCCCGCCGCCTGCGATACTGTGCTCCCCGGGGAGTTGTATGCCAGCCGGCTCCCCCGCTGAGCTGGTGGACTCGCTGAGCTTACTGGCGGGGGCAGGAGGGCGTGCCGGTAAAGGCTAGACAGAAGAGGTTTCTACCGTTGATTGGGGGATGGGGGCAAATTGAATATAGCGCGGTCAAGGGCTCCTGGCGACGCTCCCTCCCCCAATTCAACACCAATTTCGTTTGAATTCGACTCTGGGGTCCGTGCAGCAAGTTTCTTATCCCCTTCCGGCATTTGATCCCCTCCCTTGAGTCGTT
>JAGUWJ010000193.1 GCA_020062425.1 Actinomycetota bacterium | reverse complement strand
GTCAACAGCGAGACCGCGGCCCAGGCGGTGGCCCACGGCGCCTCCGTGGTCATCGTGGGCGGGGCCATCATCAAGTCGAGCGACGCACGGACCGCCGCGAGCGAGATAAAGGAAGCGATGCTCACCGGCAACGCCCGGCGCACCAAGCTCTACAAGCGGGTGGACGAGTCGAGCATACGCGTGGCGCTGGAGATGGTCTCCACGGCGAACATCTCTGATGCCATGCACCGCACCGGTGACCTCGAGGGCTTGAGGCCGGTCGTGCCCGGTTTGAAGATGGTGGGCCCGGTGGTCACGGTTCGGACCTACCCCGGCGACTGGGCCAAGACCGTTGAAGCGATAGACGTGGCCGGTGAGGGCGAGGTCATCATCATCGACGCCGGCAGCCGCGGCCCCGCCATGTGGGGCGAGCTGGCCACGCACTCCGCCATTCAGCGAGGGATAGCCGGGGTGGCGGCGGACGGCGCGGTACGCGACACGCCCGAGATACGGGAGCTGGCCTTCCCCGTCTGGACCCGCCTGGTGATGCCGACCGCTGGCGAACCCAAGGGCTTCGGAGAGATAAACGTCCCCATCAAGATAAGCGGGGTGCGCATACACCCGGGCGACTGGGCTGTCGGCGACGACGACGGCGTGGTCATCATCCCCAAGGCGCGTGCCTCAGAGTTCGCGAACAGGGCCATGGACGTCCTCGAGAAGGAGAACCGGCTCCGTGGCGAGATAAACAGGGGAAGCACCCTGAGCCAGGTCGCTTATCTCGAGAAGTGGGAGAAGAAGAAGTAGCGGAAAGCTCTGCCTATGACTAACACCCCTTCCCCGAAGCGACCGATGACACTCCTCGAGGCCTTCTTCGATCTTATAGATTCCATCGCGAGGAGAATAGCCGACTACATGCCCCTCGGCAGGGGCATCCGCGAGGCGATGCGCTCGCGCGGCAGCGAGCTAATCGCGTGGGACCACGTGCGCGACATAGCGACCGCAGCGCTGGAGCTCCAGCGGAGCAGGCCGGGGCCCATATCGGCTGAGATGACCGACCAGTACCAGAACATGCTTCGCGATGCGAAAGAGCAGGTGGCAGAGTACACCGGCCTGGTCGCGGAGGACCTCCCGGAGGAAGTGCTGGTGTTCAGCCAGGAGGACTGGATCGAAGCCAACATCGCCTCGTTCCGCTTTCTCTTCGATCCCATCTCCAACAGGTACATAAAGCTTCTGGAAGAGCTGGAGACGCAGAGAGCTCGGCCCCCCGGCGCCCGGGCCAGGCGCGTTGCACGCGCGGTCCTCACCACCCAGGTGGGGATAATAATGGGATATCTGGCGAGGAACGTCCTGGGGCAGTTCGACCTCTCGCTCCCAGAGCCTGAGAAAGGCGGGAAGCTCTACGTGGTGGAGGATAACGTACGGCGCATAGAGCTGGAGATGAACCTGCACCCCAGGGAGTTCCGCCAGTGGATAACCCTGCACGAGGTCACACACTCCTTCGAGTTCCAGTGCAATCCGTGGTTGCGGGAGTTCCTCTCTGACTCGATGCGAGAGTACCTGGAGACCATAGACTGGCGCGGGATGACGCGCCCGGAGCTCTGGCGGAAGATTAAGGAGGGCAGGGCTGAGGTGCAAAGAGACGACGCCCTCAAGGCCGGCGGCCTTATATCCATTGTCGCGACACCCGAGCAGCGACAGATACTGTCGCGCCTTCAGGCGGTGATGTCGGTGCTGGAGGGTTACTCGAACCACGTGATGGACGGCGTGGGTAAAGACCTGCTCTCCTCTTACGAGTCCATGAAGAAGCGCTTCGAGCGCCGCCGCGAATCCAAGAGCGGGGCGGAGCGGCTCTTCCAGCGGCTCATCGGCATTAGCCTCAAGCTGCAGCAGTACAAGATAGGCCAGGCGTTCGTGGACGCGGTGGTCGACAGCGAAGGAATAGCCTTCCTCAACCGGGTCTGGCTGAAACCGGAGAACATGCCTTCCATGGAAGAAGTCACAGCCCCGGCCAACTGGATAGACAGGATGCAAGGCCGCATCAGGCAGTTCCCCTCACGAAACTGAGCGAGAGCCGCCGCCCGAATCAACCGGCCGCCCCGGCAGGAACCCTCAGGATGGTATCGGCCGGGTCGAGCAGGTCCAGCGGAATCCGGAGGACGCGGCGGCCGTCGCGCTCATCCAGGGGCAGCTCCTCGCCCTCCGGCTCGATTACCACCTTGTCTGTCGAGCGCCATCTCTCGCCATCGAATGAGACGGTCATATCACCGTTGACCCCGGTCAGGCTCAACAGGTGCAGAATGTACTCCCCCCGTCCGAATGCGCACACAGTCTTTACAGACCTGTCAGACACCCTTACGCCCGGGACCCTCGCAAGCCGATACCTGAGGGGTGACGATTCGGTAAAGAGCGGTTTGCGCGGCCTGTACCAGTCCCCCAGGATAGAGAGCTGCTTGACCTGGTCGGGATAGATGGTGCCGTCCATCCGGGAGGTCAGGCCCGGGCATATCTTACCTCCGCTCGCCATGACAATGGCGGCCATGCGCACCAGGTCCAGCGGGTCGTCCCTGAGGCTGGGGTCCTGCCACCACTTCCCCGCAGGCGTTATAAGCTCCCAGGGATGATTGAGGAGCGCCCGGTTCAGGTTCGACCACTTCCAGACGCTGCTGAAGACGGGCACCATGACGCCCGAGGACTCCCTTCTCAGCCTTACGTAAGGGCCGTCCAGGGTATGCGCTTCGCCGGTAGTGTAGTGCAACCGGCCGAAAGAGGTCGAGTAGTAACTGGAGAGATTGAAGGTCAGAACCGTACCCGGGTGCTCGCGGAAGAAGTCGATGCTCTCCCTGGTCGAGCGGTCGGCCCAATACCAATCGAGCCACATGCCGTCAGGTGCATACCGGTCGAGTATCTCCCGGTACTGACCCAGCAGGTAGTCGATGTACTCGGGCTCCGGGCGGAGCCCGATGAACGACGGTGTGACGGTCGGGTCCAGCTGGATGTCATCGAACTGCGGGTTGTGATCGAAGACCGAGGAGTAGTAGTACATGAACGGGAAGCCCGACGCGCGGCTCAGCTCCGCGAACTCGAGGGCATAATCCTCATCTGTCTTCCAGTCAGTGATAGTCGTGTCGAAGTAGCAGATGCCGTCGTGCCACTTTATCTCCAAGATATGGTAATCCGCCGCGGCTACGTCCCGGCTGAAGTCTACCCAGTCGGATATTCTGCAATACGGCCCGTCGAACGCGAAACGACCGTCGTCGTCTCTCATCGAGGCATTGAAGCGGGTGTAGTCCCTGTCCCACTCCCATCCCGGGCGGCCCTCGACCTGGTACATGAGGCCCAGGCCGGGTCTTTGCCACCAGCTCCCGACCCGGGGCGCGGCCCCTCTCATGCGATCGCCGGGGCGCAGGTAATCAAGCACCCTGGGCACGTAAGACAAGCCACACTTCAATATCTCCGGGACCTGGGACCAGGTGAAGATCATGCTGAACCTCCTGTGGCGCGATCCGGATCAGGGAAGCCGGAAAGAGTTAGCTATCTCGTTGAAGACGGGAAGGTTCTCCTCGTACTCGTCTGCCAGCGAATGGCAGTTCAGCCCGTACACGGTTCCGTCGCTCGCCTGGGCCAGCACCTGTATGGAATGGAGCTTCAGGGTCTCACCGTCGCTCAGGTAATCCCACTGGTAATCGCGCCTCGCCCCCGGACGCTCGCCCAGCGAGTAGCCGTTGAACTTCCCGGTGCTCTCCGGGAGCAGCGCGTTCAGCGCCGTGGGATCGACCGTGTCGAAATCGGTCTCCAGGACCACGAAACGCGGTGGGTAATCTTCTCCCTCCCCCAGGAAGCCGGCGAGTTCCCCGCTCTCCGGGTCGATCTCCCCCGCTGTCCAGCCCGCCGGCACATCGACCTGGAACCTCCCGTCAGGGTCCCGGTAGGTGGCGGACTCGCTCTTTCCGTCCGCCTCACCTATGCGGAACTTCTCCTCGGTGGGACCAACGCCGTCGATGTACACCTTCACCGTGTACTCCCCGGCGCTCCACCCGCCCCTGGGCCTCTTGAGGTAGAAGGACACCCAGCCGCCGGCAGGGACTATCCTCCCCCCGGAAGAGCTGTCCAAAGAGCCGAACCTCACCCCGTACCCGCCTACCTGCAGTCCGCCCAGGTACCAGCGTGACTCGACTATACTGTCGTCGAACGCCCTGACCCGGGCGCAGCAGTATACCCTGGGGTCGTCCTCGTCGAAGACCTGCGTCTTTTCCAGGGGTCTGGCGTTCCTGTCTATCTCGGAAGCCATCGAGAGCCCGAGGACCCGGGGTTTTCCGAACTTCACAACCCCGGTCAGCACCACCGCTCCGGCCGCCGCCGCGGCCAGCACGAGCATGAAGGCGACAACGGCCGCTATTATGGTTTCCTGTTTTCGGGACCTGTCCCGGGGGGCATTGGGAGTGTTCGCCGGGTCCATGGCACCACGACCTTCAGGGCTCCGACGGCTGGACGACCTGGTTCCACCACTCGAGTACGAAACCGCCGCCCCGGGCGCGTGTGAACAGGCTCACCGAACCGTTCTCCAGCCCGAGGTTCCAGAAGTACTCGAACGGAAGCCCCATCACCACCAGGAAGCATACCTTGATGACCGCCAGGTGGCTGACCACCGCCACGCTCCCGTCGTGTTCCGCGGCGATACGTTCTATCGACGAATCGAGCCTGTCGCGCACCGACACCATGCTGTCGCCGCCGGGAAAGGAAAAGCCTCCGGGGTTCCTCTTCCACGACTCGATGGCCTCCGGCCCGAACCGCGTCTCCACCTCCTCCACGGTCAAGCCCTGCCACTCGCCGTAATCTATGTCGGTGAAACCGTCATCGGTGACCACCGGGCAGCCGGCGGAAAGTGAGATTATGCGGGCGGTCTCGACAGCGCGCGGTATGGGGCTCGAGATCACACTGCCGAGCAGCAGGCCGGAGAGGATGCGAGCCGCCCCCGCAGCCTGGGCGCGTCCCTCGTCGTTCAAGGGCACATCCGTAAGGCCGCGGAATCTCCTGTCCCGGTTGAGGTCCGTCTGCCCGTGCCGCACGAAGTAGAGTTTCAAGGGTCTTCCCATGCTGAGTCCGCCCAAAAGGTCGCTTTACTGAAGAAACGGCCGGTATGAACGGCCCGAAGTCATCAAGCGGTGACCACCGACTTCGCGTCCTGGTATCCAATGAGACCGAAGTAGATAGCCCTGTCGAAATAGAGGACGACCTTGTTATTGAGCTCCAGGGCCTGGTAGATGTTCAGGTTGGTGGTCATGAGGCCCAGCTCGAGCAGGTGCAGATAGAGATTGCGCTTGAGGAGGACCAGAAGCATCACGACCTCCTCCATGTCGAAACCGCGGTGGAACACCGACTCGCCGAACCGCTGGTAGGTATCTTTCATGTCGACCTCACGACCCTGGACCAGCCAGTCGCACAGGTTCCGGTAGACGCTGGTGGCTATGCGCAGGCCTTCGTCCTCGGATACGTTGTGCATGGTGGGCACGTACCTGGACTCGTGCAGGTCGCGGTACCACCTCTGGGACATCTCGGTCTCGCGGTTCTTGATCAGTTCTACAAGCTGTTTCTCAAGCACTGTTCCCCCATCTGAAGTCGGTCACCGTCAAATTATCGGCCAGCGGGTCGAACCAAGTCAACAAGCCGGTGGGCGCGTCTCGGCGCATTCCGAGGCGTCGCCCGCCGCCACCTCCAGAGCGTGCGGGACGGCCGGCATCACCGCCTCGAGGCAGTCTCTCGCCCCACCCGGGCTTCCCGGCAGGTTCACCACCAGCGTGTTTCCCCTGAGCCCGCAGACGGCGCGCGAGATCATGGCGTGGGCCGTGACTTCGAGGCTCCTCGCTCTCATCACCTCCGCCATCCCCGGTATCTCCTTATCGATCACCCTCAGGGTGGCCTCGGGTGTGACGTCCCTGGGAGAGAGCCCGGTCCCCCCGGTGGTGACCACCAGGTTGAAGATGCCCGAACACAGCTCGTCCAGCAGGGCGGCCAGATCGCCGAGGTCGTCGGGGACGATCTCGGCGCGGGCCACCTCGATGCCGGCGGCCTCGAGAATCTCGCGGACGACCGCCCCGCTCCTGTCCTCCCGCTCGCCCGCGGCGCCTTTGTCTGAGACCGTCACCACCGCGGCCTTGAACCTGCCCTGCCGTTCGGCGCTCACGTCAAAGCCTCCGGGGAATCCGCGTTCTGTACCACGGTCACCTCGTCGCCTACCGCGACATCGCCTCCCGACAGCACTTTCGCGAAGATGCCCTCCCTGGGCATGACGCAGTCGCCCACCTGGTAGTAGATGGAGCAGGGCTTCTCGCACTCCTTGCCTATCTGGGTGACCTCCAGCAGGACCCCGCCTCCCACCTTGAGGCGCGCGCCCACAGGCAGGGTGACCAGCTCCACGCCCCGCGTGGTGAGGTTCTCTCCGAAATCGCCGGGCCGGACGTCCAGGCCGGACGACCTCATCTTGTCGATACTCTCCTCGGCGAGAAGGCTCACCTGCCGGTGCCAGTCACCGGCATGGGCGTCGTCCTCGAGGCCGCGGTCAGCAACGAGGGTGCAGCGGCCGACGTTATGCTTCTTCACCCCGGTCCTGTCCGAGATGTTGACGGAGACGACGACTGAACTCATATCCGGCATCCATACCTCCGGTTCAGGCCGGTGCCTCCCAGGCCCCGGACTTGCCCCCGGTCTTGCTGAGCAGCCTCAGCGAACTTATCTCCATGCCCCGGTCCGCGGCCTTGCACATGTCGTATACCGTGAGGGCCGCCACCCCTGCGGCGACGAGCGCTTCCATCTCCACTCCGGTCCGGTCCGTGGCCCGCGCGGTGGCCAGTATCTTCAACCCCGTTCGATCATCGTCTATCTCGAAGTCCACCACGACCGAGTCCAGGTTGATGGGGTGGCAGAGCGGTATCAGCTCAGGGGCCTTCTTTGCGGCCATGACACCGGCCAGGCGGGCGGTCGCGAACACATCGCCTTTTGGGACATTGCCTTCCCTGATGAGGTCGAGGGTGGCGGCGCTCATGGAGATATGCGCCTGGGCGCGCGCCTCCCTGGCGGTTACGTCCTTGCCGCCGACATCGACCATGCGGGCCGCCCCGGACTCGTCTAGATGTGTGAGCCCGTCTTCCGGTTCGCCACCAGCCAGTTCGATCAACCTCCGATCCTCGACATATGATCGCCGGCTCTCACCTGCCCCGCCGCGAGGATGCGGTTCCTGTCTCCCTCCTCGTGCTTCCGGGCAAGCTCACCTTCTATTATCTCATGAAGCCTTTCGATCCCGGCCCCCGAGCGGATCTCGCTCTTTATGTCTCGGCCGTTCAGGTCGAAAAGGCAGGTGCGCATCTTCCCGTCGGCGGTGAGGCGGAGCCTGTTGCAGGACGAGCAGAAGTGGCACGAGACCGGCGATATGAACCCGATCGCGCCGGCCGCGCCAGGGAGCCTGAAGTAGTCCGCCGGGCCCCATCCCTCGGGGGATTCGACCTCCTCGAGCTCGCCCAGCCCGGCGAGCCTCGCCCTGGTCTCGGCGGAGGAAACGTACCATCTGCCCGGCTCATCGAAGTAGGGCATGTACTCGATGAACCTCACGTGTACCGGGAGCTCGAGGGTCAGCCTGCCGAAGCCGAGCGGGTCGTCGTTGAGCCCTTTGAGGACCACCACGTTTATCTTCACCGGCTCCAGCCCGGCCTCCACTGCCCTCTCGATACCGGTGAGCGCATCCTCCAGCTTCCCCACCCTGGTTATGCCCGCGTAGGTCTCCCTGTCGAGCGAGTCCAGGCTGACGTTCACACGCCGCAGGCCAGCATCTTTGAGTTCGGCGGCGTATCGCTCGAGCAGGACACCGTTGGTGGTCAGCGACAGCTTGAGTTCCGGGTCTATGGAGGCGAGCATCCTTACCAGGTCCGGTGCGCCTTTCCGGACCAGGGGCTCTCCGCCGGTGATCCTTATCCTTTTTATCCCGGCGAGCCTGGATGCCCGGGCGAACAGCTCTATCTCCTCGTAGGTGAGTATTTCCTCGTGAGGCATGCTGGTGACCCCGGTCGAGGGCATGCAGTAGACGCAACGCAGGTTGCACCTGTCGGTTACGCTGATGCGCAGGTAGTCGATCTTGCGCTCGGGCTCCACGGCGCCTTCCTCTGTCGGGGTCGCGCTCTCAGCCATCCTCGCGCTCACCTCCCAGCGGGATCTCCTCACCCGAGTGCGAGAGATCGTACCCGCCCAATGCCTCCACCTCCGAGCGGTAGGAGGGGTCGCGCAGGACCTCCATGAGCGCCTCGAACCGCCTGGTGCCTGTGAACGAGGCCGCCACGAGAAGGTCGTACCTCTCGCTCGACACCCCTACGAAGTCGAGGCCGAGGGCCCGGGCTGCCGCCAACACGCCCAGCCCGGCGTCGGCTGTGCCTCCCGCCACTGCGGCCGCCACGGCTGTGTGGGTAAATACCTCACGCTCATAACCGGAGACCTGGCCGGGATCAAGGCCCTCCTCATTCAGGCTGAAGTCGAGCAGCAGCCGTGTGCCGGAGCCTTTCTGGCGGTTTATAAACAGCACGTCGTCCCGTGCGAGGTCCTCTATCCCGGTGATGCCCCTGGGGTTGCCCGGAGGAACGAGAATGCCCTGCTCACGCCTTCCAAGGGTTATGAGGACAGCTTCACCGGGAGACATCTGGCGCAGTATGTAGGGGACGTTGAACTCCCCGGTCTCCGGGTCGAGCAGGTGCGTGCCCGCGATGTGGGCCTGGCCCTGCTTCACCGCCATTATCCCTCCCATGCTCCCCACGTTGGCCGAAGCGAGCCCAAGCGCGGGGTCGACCTGTCTTATCCTGCTCGCCAGGAGGTCAAGCGAGATGTCGTGGCTCCCGATGGCGAGGATGGTGCCTTCGATGTTGGCGTCCGCGTGGTGGAGTATCACCTCCACCTCTTTCCACCTCTCCAGCCCCTCGCTCCCGGCGGGGATCCTCACCACACCGTCCGAGCGCACCAGCGACATGGACACGCCGGAGCCCCTGGGAAGAGGCACCGCCACCACCTCATTGCCGACCCTCCCCAGCTTGACCTGCACGAACTCGTCGAACCCGGGTGTGGAGAAGACCTTCCTGGCGAGGTGGGCTCCGATGCTGGGAGGTCTGAGCGGCGGCAGGCCCATCATCGCCAGTACCATGGGCTCCAGGAATTCCTGGGCGCCCCTGAAATTGGCCACCGGAAAGCCGGGCAGACCTACGACCGCCCTGCCTCGCGCCGCCCCCAGGACGACCGGTTTCCCCGGCCTCATCGCTACCCCGTGAACGGCGACGCGGCCCAGCTCGGCGATGACCGCCCTGGTGAAGTCCTCCCTGCCGGCGCTGGTCCCCGCGTTGACGACCACCACGTCCGCCCGCTGGAGCGCTTCCTCGACCGAGGACCTGATGGACTCGTAATCGTCGATGACGAGGTCCATCCTGATGGCTTCCGCGCCCAGGCTCCGCGCGAAGGCGGCCAGTACCCAGGAGTTGCTCTCCATCACCCGGCCCGGCCCGAGGTCACCGGGGTCCTCAACCAGCTCGGTGCCGGTGGGGATTATGGCGACCACCGGCCTCCGCCTGACCGGGACCTTTGCTATCCCTGCGTTCAGCAGGGCCCCGATGTCCGCCGGCCTGATGCGGTGCCCTCGTGGAAGCACCAGCTCGGTCTGCACTATGTCCTCGCCCAGGGGCCTGACGTGCTGCCAGGGGGCGGCGGGCCTGGTGATCTCGAAAATCCCTTCATCCACCGCGTTCAGGTCCTCGACCATTATCACCGCGTCGAAACCGGGCGGCAGGGGCTCACCCGTGTCTATGAACTCCACCTCCTCACCGAGGCGCAGCGTCACCGGGCTCACTTCACTCGCCCCGTAGGTGGACGCGGCTCTCACAGCCACACCGTCCATGGCGGAGGAATGGAACGGCGGCGAGGAGACGCGCGCGAAAAGCGGTTCGGACGTGACCATCCCCTCGCTGTCGCCCGTGACCAACTCCACCGAAGGCAGGGGGACCGGCACGCCCAGCTCGTCGCAGAGGGCGAACCAGCGCTTCCTCGCCTCCTCGAGCTCGACGTTGTCGAGGTATATGTTCCTGCCGGACGTGTGTCCACCGTCTCCAGGTCTTTCCATCAGATGAGCTCCACGATCACGCGCTCTCCTTTTTCGACACCTTCCGCGCCCTCACCGATCCGCACCTGGCCGTCCGCCCTCACCAGCGTGCCGATAAGGCTCGACTTCCCCAGGACGGGCGAAGCAACCAGCGTGTCTCCTTCCACCCTCATTGACACCGGCACAAGCTCGAGCCTCCCGGTGGCGGAAGCGACCGATCTTTCCATAACAGCCTCAACCGTACACGGAGCCGAGCGCCAGGGGGCGAGTTCCTCACCCCGCAGATGCGCGAGGAGCGGTGCCGCCAGTTCCCGGAAGACCGCCAGGGCGGAGGCCGGGTTGCCGGGCAGGCCCAGC
>JAGUWJ010000200.1 GCA_020062425.1 Actinomycetota bacterium | reverse complement strand
GCCCGCCTCAGCTTCCCCGCGCCCTCGATATTGAAGAACCAGTAGGTGTTCTTGTCAGGCGCGATGCGCGCCTCCGGTTCACTTACTTCCGCCTTTACCCCTTCTTCACGGAGGTAAGACTGAACGGCGGCGGTCGCCTCGCGAGCGTCCGTGAGCGGTAGCTCCTCTTCGGTGCAATCCGAGTACCAGCACCACTTACCGCTGGTCGCGCTGACTCCCACCACTGAACGGTCTCTTCCGCCCTGGCCCAGCATGGGAACCAGATAATAGACCGGGTCACCGTCGAACGAACGGAGCAGCAGGGGCTCTCCAGTTGAGGCTCCTTCCAGCGCAGGCTCGGCGCTGGCCGACCGCGGGTTCGACAAGGTCTCTTGCTGGACCCGACCCGCGAGCCTAAGCGCTTCGGCACGGGCCCGCGCGGGTGACACCGATGGCTCATGCGGGCTCGCGGCGTACCCCCAGGCAGGTATGAGGAGAGTAAGTACTGCTACAGCGAGCAGGACTGCTATGGATCTTCTGGGCAGCATGTTCACCCCTCTACGGGTCAGTGCTCCGACGGACTTGTGGCCGGTAGGACCGGCCGGCGATGCGGTTCGACCTTCAATGGTATTCTCGACCGGGGCCCCGGCCTCCTTGAAGAAGGTGTGCTCCTATGTGGTACCGTGACGCGCGTTCTGAGTCCTCAAATTGCCTTACCCGAGCCACTCGGGTATGATTGGCCGTGCGCCCGCATGACCTGCCGGCGCGGTTTGCTGACACTGCAGTCATGAACTCTCGAGAAAACGCCTTGGCTGAGATCGAGCCAATCCTGAAAGACAGATACGAGGTAATAGTCATCGGCGCGGGCATAGGTGGCCTGTCTGCGGGCGCGGTGCTCGCGCGGCAGGGCGCGGACGTCCTCGTCATCGAGCAGTCGAACCAGCCCGGCGGCTGCTGTTCTTCTCTTCGCGTGGGCGACTTCACTTTCGACATCGCAGCGTCTGTTCTGAACGGGTTCGGCAGGGTCGGCTTCCACGTGATGAGGACGCTCTTCGACTTTCTGGGCCAGCAGGTCGAGATAATCCGGCGCGACAGCGCCTACACACTCCATTTCGGGGAGTCACACCTCGAGTTCCACACCGACAGGCACGCTTTCACCGCCGAGCTGGGAGCCCTCTTCCCACAGCAGGCCGGCAGCGTCCTCTCGTACATGAAAGACCTGGACCACCTCTACCATACAGTGCTCGACATGAGCGGCCCCCCCAGGCCCGCAGGTGACGAGACCAGGCTGGAGAAACTGGGGCTCCTCTCGCGACACCCGTCGAGCTTCCTGCGGAACTCGCGGCTGCGCAAGACCAGCGCGGGCCAGCTGCTGGCGAGGCGGGTGGACGATCCGTCGGTGACCGCTTTCTTCGCGGCCGACGCTGCGTACAGCGCCGGGTACGACATCGACGAGCTCCCGGCGGCGCACGCCGCCCTCTTCTTTATAGACCGACACGTGGGCGGGACCTACCACGCCATCGGCTCCGCCCAGCAGATAGCCGACAAGCTCGAGAAAGGTCTGAACGAGAGCGGTGGCCGCATCCTATACAGGCGT
Organism: Actinomycetota bacterium; assembly: GCA_020062425.1. Lineage (GTDB taxonomy): Bacteria > Actinomycetota > Geothermincolia > Fen-727 > Anoxymicrobiaceae > JAGUWJ01. The sequence goes on along the minus strand of JAGUWJ010000200.1, from coordinate 2,011 downwards.
GCGGTAGATGAGCTCCTCGTACAGGGCGGACGCGTGCTGGGGGTCAGGCTGTCTGGTGGCCGCACCATCGCGGCGGACATGGTGGTGTCGGCTATATCGGTCCGCGAGCTGATGAACCGCATGATTCCCACCGGCGAGCTGAAGCCTCAGACCGCGGAATGGGCTCGCGCGCTTGAGCCCGCACGAGGGGCGCTCGGCATCTACATGGGAGTCCCCGAGGCGGCGGTTCCCGAGGGCTTCAACCCCAACACTGTTCTGGTCACCGACCCCGAGAAGGATCCGTCGGATTTTATATCGGTAGTGATACCTTCCCTTTTCGACCCGAACCTCTCGCCCGAGGGTTATCACTCCCTCACAGTGCATGCCACCTGCGCGCCGGGCTCCTGGCCGAGGCACGACGAAGCGGAGTACCAGTCCGCGGGCTACACCGCGAGGAGGAAATCGGAGGTCGCGTCGGTCCTGGCGAGGCTCTCAGTTCTGCTGCCAGAGCTGGAGGAGAGCGCGCTGGTCAAGCAGGTGGTGACCCCTTCGACTTTCGGGAAGATACTGGGACGGGAAGGGGGCGCCTTCGCCGGGCCCAGGGTCCCGGGCGGATCCCCCGCCGGCTCCGTCACCGACGTCAAGGGCCTTCTGCTGGCGGGCGATTCGACGTTTTTCGGAAGGGGAGTGGCCGAAGCCGCTGCTTCCGGCATCCACTGCGCACTGGTCGCCCTCGGTCAGCTGGGCTTTCGGCGGCCCAGGTTCCATAACGTCAAGGAGAGCTTCGTTCTGGAAACTGTGCCGATGCGGCCGGAGATATCGAGGGGCAGCGTGGTGGACTCGATATCCGCCGTACTGGAGTCGCACCGCTGCCTCAGGTGCCCGGACGCTCCCTGCATGGCTTCGTGCCCGTGCGAGGTCGACGTGCCGAACTTCATCAGGCGCATCGCGGTGGCCGACTTCGCCGGGGCTGCTCGCCTGGTGCGAGAGGCGAACGTGCTGGGGGAAGTCTGCGGCCTGGTATGCCCGGTGGCCGCGCTCTGCGAGGGATCATGCAGGCGGGGCTCGATGGACACGGCCCTCAAGATCGGCCAGCTCGAGGCTTTCACATGCGGATATGCGAGGGGGTCCGAGGGACTACCGAGGTTTCACAAACAGCCTTCGAAAGGACGTGTCGCCGTGGTGGGATCGGGACCCGCCGGCCTGGCCTGCGCACGCGACCTGCGGCTCATGGGTTACGGCGTGGAGCTCTTCGACGAGGGCGTAGAACCCGGCGGGCTCCCCTATCGCGCGATGACCGAGCTGCGGCTGAACAAGCAGATCCTGATGAGAGAGGTAGAGGGAGCCCTGGCGCCGGGTACCGGGTTCCGCGGCAACCTGTCTTTCGGCGACGACATAAACCTTGAGTCTTTGTGGCGGATGGGCTTTTCCGCCATCTTCATAGCGCCGGGACTACAGGACATCGAGAGGCTGGGCGTCGAAGGTGCCGACCTGCCGGGTGTCATAGACGCGCTCTCCTTCCTGGACGCGGCCCGTAAGAGGGTCAAGAGGGAGATGACCAGCAGCGTGGCGGTCGTCGGCGACGGCAACGTCGCGTACGACTCGGCCGTTCTGGCAAGTCATCTCGGAGCGGGTCACGTCTACCTCATCTCGCATAGCGATATCGATGAAGAGGGTCCGGACAGAGACCGGATCGCCACGATGCGTGAGCGGGGCATCGAGATACTCACCAAGAGGGCTCTGCTCGCGATATCGGGAGAAGGCCGGGTGGAAGCGATCGAGGTGACCCACGATGCGGATGTCTCGGACGGGTCGGGGAAGAAGAAGGAAGAACCACGCATCGTAGCGGTCGGTACGGTCATATTCGCGGGGAAGCGTGTCTTGTCGCAGGACCTGAAGGAGTACCTGGCCGGCCAGATGAAGCTCGATGCGGGGGGCACCGTCATTGTCGACCCGCTCACCATGGCCACCTCGAGGGAGGGGGTCTTCGCGGGCGGGGAGATCGCCGGCGCGAGCTCGACGGTCGTGGCGG
>JAGUWJ010000056.1 GCA_020062425.1 Actinomycetota bacterium | reverse complement strand
GCCCTCACCGACATCGACCTGGGCGCGGCCGCCCGGTTCCACAGCGAGCGCGGCTCGATGGTCACGGTGGTACTCAAGAAGGCCCCCGACCCGCTGGAGTTCGGCCTGGTCATAACCGACGAGGACGGTAAGATAACCCGCTTTCTCGAGAAACCCGGGTGGGGCGAGGTCTTTTCGGACACAATCAACACCGGCATCTACATCATCGAGCCCGACGTCCTGAACATGATACCCGACGACCGGCCGTTCGACTTCTCCAAGGACCTCTTCCCGGAGATACTGGTCAAGGGTCTTCCCCTGTACGGTTACATCGCTGAAGGGTACTGGACGGACGTCGGCAACCACGAGCAGTACCTGGCCGCTCATCGCGACCTCCTTGACGGCCTGGTGGACATCAATGTGCCAGGCCACAAGCTCGAAAACAACATCTGGGTCGGCGACGGCACCGAGATAGACGAGGGCGTGAAGCTCTCCGGCCCGCTGCTCATCGGCGACCACGTGAGGATCGAAGAGGGCTGCAAGATACGCGAGTACACCGTCATCGGGGACAACGTCGTCGTGAAGCGCGACAACTTCCTTCACCGCTCGGTCCTGCTCGACAACACCTACATAGGTCCCGCCTGCCATATACGGGGCTCCGTAATAGGGCGCAACTGCGACATCAAGAGCGGGGTGCGCGTGGACGAGGGCGTGGTAATAGGCGATGACTGCCTGGTTGGGGAGAACGCGATTCTAAACCAGGGCGTGCTCATCTTCCCGTTCAAGACAGTCGATTCCGGCGCTACCGTGAACAGCAGCATCATCTGGGAGTCGCGCGGCATGCGCTCGCTGTTCGGCAAGCGCGGCGTCAGCGGCCTCATCAACGTGGACATGACCCCCGAGAAAGCGGTCCGCCTCGGGATGGCCTACGGCTCGATGCTGCCGGTCAACGCCCAGGTGGTGACCAGCAGGGACGGTACCCGAGCGGCCCGCATCATAAAGCGCGCCTTTATGTCCGGCCTGAACGCGACGGGGGTACACTGCCGCGACCTGGAGATGAGCGCTGTCCCCGTCAACAGGTTCACCGTGGAGAGCCACAGCGACCAGGGCGGGGTTGACACGCGCACCAGCGAGCGCGACCCGCAGTGGATAAACATCAACTTCTACGACGAGCGCGGCCGGGACCTCGACCCCGACGCGCGGCGCGCCATCGAGAGGATATATTCGCGCAGCGATTTCCGGCGCGCGTTCCTGGAGGAACTGGGCGAGATCTACTTCCCGGCGCGGGCCCGCGAGGCGTACGTCCAGTCGGTACTCGAGAAGACCGACGTGGAGACCATTCGCGAGGCCGGGTTCAAGGTCGTCTTCGACTACGGGTACGGCGCGGCCAGCCTCATCATGCCCGGCCTGCTGGGCAAGCTCGGCTGCGAGGTGCTGAGCCTCAACGCCTACACGGACGAGAAGCGGCTCCTTACCTCACGCCCCAGGCGCGAGGAATCGCTCCAGCGCCTGAGCGAGGTGGTCTCCAGCTTCAAGGCGGATCTGGGGCTCCTGTTCGATAATGCGGCGGAACGCCTTGCCGTGATCGACGACAAGGGAAGCTTCGTCACCGGTCACGACCTCCTGCTGGCTATGGTTGACCTTGTGACGGCGAGGTTCGAACCCCCGGGTAAGCTGGCAGTGCCTGTCAACATCCCCTCGCTGGTGGAGAAGGTGGCCTCCGGGCGCGGCTTCGAGGTCACCAGGACCAGGCTGGACAACTCCAGCGTGATGGGAGCCGCCCGCGAGGAGGGTGTTGTCTTCGCGGGCAACGGGGACGGCGGCTTCATCTTCCCCGACTTTCTTCCCGCATTCGACGCCATGCTCAGCTTCACCAGGCTCATGGAGATGCTCGCGGGCAGGGGTGAGAGCCTCTCGTCCCTTTTCTCCGAACTGCCCTGCTGCTTTGTCAGGAGGAGGGAGGTCTTCACCTCCTGGGAGAACAAGGGCACCGTGATGCGCGAACTACTGGAGTCGCACCAGGGTCCGGGGGTGGACACTACCGACGGCCTCAAGGTCTCCTGGGACGGCGGGCGCTGGGTGCTGGTGGTCCCCGACCCCGAGGAGCCGGTGCTCCACCTCTACGCCGAAGGCAAGAACGAAGAGGACGCGGAAGAGATCCTCGGCGAGTACGAAGCGCGTATCAAGAACTCCGCGCTCTAGGGCTGCCGTTTTTATTCGACAAATCCCGCTCGAAGGAGGTACCCGGTTGGCGGAGATAAAGTTCGGCACCGACGGCTGGCGCTCGACCGTCGATACCGACTTCAACGAGCGCAACGTGGAGACAGTGGCGAAGGCCATCTGTGACTACATGATGAAGGCCGACGTGCCAGGCGAGGGGTGTGTCGTCGCTTACGACACCAGGGCGCACTCCCGCCCTTTCGCGGACGAGGTGGCGGAGATCCTCTCCAGGAGCGGCTTTAAGGCCTACCGCACCGCTACTTTCTGCCCCACTCCCGAGGCGGCCTACGCGGTCAGGCACCTGTCCGCCCGCGGGGCGATAATGCTCACGGCCAGCCACAACCCCCCGGAGTACAACGGCATCAAGTTCATCCCGCACTTCGCCGGCCCCGCGACACCGGAGATAACCTCCGAGATAGAGG
>JAGUWJ010000072.1 GCA_020062425.1 Actinomycetota bacterium | reverse complement strand
GGCTGTGAAGCGGGCGGCAAGATAGAGCCCGGCGTCGGCCAGGCCGAGGCATAACATCAGCGCCATGACGATACATGCCAGGGCTGCGACGCTGATGCTGCCCTCCTCCTGAGCGGGTAGGTGACGCACGGCGCTCTCCTCACTCGTCCCGTTCCAGGGCCATGCTCGTCGAGCGTCTGAACCTGAACTCGGGCAGCATCTGCTTGAGCCCGGGTACGACGAGCGGCACCTTATAGATGACAGTCACCCGCACCTGGTCGCCTCTCGACCTCCCCTGGGGGAATGCCACTTCGACGCGGGGCCTCTCCCCCGGGAGCGTCGAGGCTGCGGAGAGCGCGGCCTGCCGCGCCGCCCCCGCGCTGTTAGTCTCGGCGCCCTTCCTGGCGCCCTCCCGGCTCGCCGCAGTCACACCCAGGTAGCAGTTGAGCGAATAGGCTACCTGGACTACCGCGGCGGCGACGATAAGCAGGAGTGGGATCACCAGTATGAACTCGACCGATGCCTGGCCGCGCGCACCCGACCGGACCATGCGCATCGAAGCAGCAACCCGTCTCAACGTGCCTTCACCCCCAGCACGCCGACGCGCAGGTCATCAGGAGCCCGATGGATAGTGGAAGGGTGTACGGCATCTCGATGTCCCCCAGCCCCGAGATCCCTTCTCCTCCCGCCGCGGCCTTGAGCGATCCGTGGCGCAGCAGCAGGGTTCGCATCCTTATCCGTTCCAGGCAGCGGTCACGCCGGGCGAGCATGACAACGGAAGCTGCTCCCCCAAGGAACATCCCGATTAGGACGGCCGGCATAAGCAGGCGCCACCCCGCAAGCGCGCCTGAAGCCGCGAGGAACTTCAGGTCCCCGCCCCCGACCATCCTCAAAAGGAAGAAAGGCAGCATCAGCGAAGCTCCCAGCATAGAACCCATCAGGCTGATTGCCATGGGCTTCATGCCCCCCAGCGCGTAGGCGGGTACGAGACCCGAGCAGAGTCCTACGGCGTTGAGCCAGTTGGGGACCGCATGCCGGCGGAGGTCGAACCCCACTGCCACCAGGCAGAAGACGCTCAGCAGCGCCAATGAGATCGATCCGGCTGGCATCTCTAGAATCCGCTGGTGAGCTTCTCGAATATTTTGCTGAAGAATCCCTTGACTGCCTTGCCGGACGCCGCCCAGGCGATAAGTACCAAAGGATAGCGTGAGCCGTAAGAGGCCACAGGAAAGGTCGCCACTTCCGTTCGGGGTCTGGGCCCTGAATCCCTGGGCACCACGCTCCTGGTGGCTCTCCGCGACTCTCAGCGCCAGTTGATGCGGACCCTGCCCCTGTCGAACTTCTTCTTCGCCGGCGCCACCGTCACGGACTCGACGAAGAGCCGCAGCACTTCCCGCCGTTCGTCCAGCGTCATGCCCTCCCAGCTCTCCCTGATGTCCCGTGCTCGTCGTTCCGAAAGGTTAACAATATTGTTAAGTTGCGCGACGTCCTTGAGCTCCCGCAGCTTCCCCTCGAGGGAGGCCTTGCTCTCCAGGAGCTCCGCGTTCTTCTTCCGGAACTGCTCCGGCGTGAGAAGCGGCTGGTCTGCGTCGTAGTAGTCGGATACCAGGCGCTCGAGCGAGGCCTCCACGCGGGCGAGCTGTGCCTGCACCTGCCCTGTCTTGGCCTTAGCTTTCGGCGCCTTCCGCCTGGCCTTCTCCTTGAGCTCCCCCAGCTTCTTTCCGTCCAGCCGTTTGAACAGCGCCTCCGTCACCCACTCGTCGGCCAGGTGCTCCTCGATCGTGATGAGCGTTGTGTCCCGGAACTGCCTCGCACGCTTGCAGGCATAAAGGCTCCGGGCTCTGTTCCGCTGGTGGATCATCGTCGACTTGCACACCCCGCAGCGGAGGAACCCGGAGAGGAGGTAGCTTCCGCTGTTCGGCTGCCCGGTCCGCCGGCGCGCCTGCACTCTCTCCCACACCTCGAGCTCGACTATAGGTTCTTGCTGCCCGTCGTGGATGTCGCCCTTGTGGACACGCTTGCCGATGTAGGTGGGGTTCCTTAGCGTCTGAGATATCGCGGAGTAATCGAGGCGGGCGCCGCGTTTGCCCTTGACACCTCGAGCGTCCATCTCGCGGATGAGTGTGTGGATGCTGGCGCCAGCGTCGCGGAGGCGGTAGAGCTCGCGGACGATCTCGGCCTCCTCCGGTTCCACCTCGAGCACCTTGGCCCCCGGCGTGTACTTGTATCCGAGCGGTGGGGTGCCGCCGCCCTTCCAGCGGCCCTCTCTCGCGATCTGTTCATGGGTGTGCCGAAGCCGCTCGCCGAGGCGGTTGCGCTCGAACTCCGCGAGGACCAGAAGCACCTGGTACTGCAGCTTGCCCGCCGCGGTGGTGGTGTCGAGATCTCCTTCGAGGGACACGAGCTCTACGCCCTGTTCGTGGAGCCGGTCTATCCGCTCGAGGGTCTGACGGAGGTTCCTGCCGATGCGGGTGAACTCCCAGGTGACGACGACGTCCCCCGGTTTCAGCTTTGTGGCGAGCTCGGCCCAGGTGCCGGCGGCATCCATCTTGGCGCTGGAGACGTCGATGTCTTCAAAGATCTCGCTGAGTTCCCAGCGGCGGGCGGAGCAGGCTTCCCGAAGCATGCGTCGTTGAACCGCCGGCGAAAGCTTCTCAAGCTTCGGGTCCTTGCTGACTCGGATGTAGCCGAACGCGCGTTTCATGGAGACATTATAGGGCAAGGCCGAGCTCCCGCAGGCGAATCTCCATCGCTCTTTTCCCGACCAGGAAGATGTCGGCCAGGTCTCCGACCGAGAGCCCTGCTCCCACCGCTTTCGCGTGTTCCTCCCTCACCATCTCCACTGGCATGAGGAGCTCAGCGGCGAAGCGGTTGGCCTCTCGCTGGTCGGCTTGCTTCTCGCCGTAGAGATGCACCATCCCGAAGTGGCCGAGGGCGACATGGCCTATCTCGTGGGCGAGGGTGAAGCGGCGGCGGCGGGGGCCGTGGGTGGAGTTGAGGAAGGCGAACCACTGGCCGGCGATGTTTGCCACGAAGCCCGGGATGTTGTCGGGCAGGTCGCGGACCTCGAAGCCTATGCCGAGCTCGCCGGCGACCTGGTGGACGCTGACGGGCGGTTTATGCTGCCCGGTGAGGGTGAGGAGCTCCCGGGACTTGAATAGCGCGAGACGGTTCATGGGTTCCCCTGAGTTCCCTGGATAGGGGGAGTATAGCAGGGGGGTGGGACAAATAGATCTCGGATCAGACAGACCACTGCTTCGGTCTACTGATTGTTCCCATTTCGTCGCTCAGGGTTGATGGAAACTGGCATGCCTCCAAAACTCCTACTCGCACCCTTTTGTAAAAGGCCGCAACCTTCTTCAGCTCTTGGCTCAATTTCTTTGTGTCCAGGTACGGATTCAATACCCCCACAGGGAAACCCAGCTCTTCCCTGACCACCCTGATCGGCTCAGTGAGATCTGAGTCATTGCTGACGACTACAGCAAAACGATAGTCCCTCCTGAATGCATCGAGAAGCAGGTAAGTTGCCAGGTTAACATCGGAGCCCTTCTCTTCTGTCTTCATGACTTCCACCATTCTGGAGCCTTTGCGTGGCGGGTCAGCTAGTGGCATGAGGACTTTGTTCGAAAGGAAACACCCCGTGTGGATTGACAGGCAATCGATGGTGGAAATAGCACGCAAGTAAGCTTCTTGCCGCTGTGGCTTCTGGGGATCATCAGGCGTAGGAAACACTTTCGCGGTGAAATAGCGGATTCGATTCAAGTGATTGGAAGGGAACATGGTCCGGCATAATGCCTCCAGGTTCAACCAGCGACAGCCAGCGTTCTTCTTCAAGCAGCCATAGTACAGATTGAATCCATCGAAATAGAAATTGGTTGCTCCGTACTTCAGTGTCATGACACTCTCCAGAAATAGCAGAGGCCGCCTAGCCGGCGGCCTCGCTCCAAGAACCCGAAGGCGCTTGGGCAGTATTAGTAGTAATTGTCGGCTCGTTCAGTTGAAATATCAAGTAGGACAAGCGTTACCTCCACAGGTTTCCACCGGAATCCGCCAAATGCCAGAACCTGCCAATGCCTACTCGCGCCTTCTATTGCGGCGGCCCACATACGCTGCATGGTGTATAGCCCTCAGCCTTCGCCTGAGAGAGGGGCACCGTTCTTGTGTCAGTCTTGTTGACCACATACTGGCAGCCTGCGTTGTGGTATTTCTCGCCCGTCCTGGTGAGGACAACCATCACTTCTGCCGGCGGCGGCGGCGGACTCGTGACAACGGGCTGTGTCTCGATAGGAACAACCGGCGAGGTCTGCGCCTGTGTCTGGGTGGTAGTAGTCTTGGGAGACGTCTCTTCGACGGTCGTGCCCGCCTCCTTCTTCTCACCGCAGCCGATCAAGGCGGTGAGAGAAATGGCGAGTAGCAGGATGAGCAAAACTACAGCAGTCTTCTTGAACATCTCGATCCCCCCTGTTGCCGCTTGCTTTGGACTCTTGACTTCTTCTTCAGACACTTCCCTCTCCAACAAAATCTATTGCCCTAAAGATGAGAAAAACAGTTCAGTCAACCACCATTGTTTTTTCTACTCGGGTCATGTCTCCGGTTTTTGTTACATCTCCGGTGATGTTCTCCCCGAGCTCCCCATATGTGTCTATGATCTCAGCTGGCTGCGTTGCCCCTGCAACTATCGTCTGGAATGCTACCCAGACTTCGATTGGACCTTCGGGGGCGGCTGCGGCTGTTCCCTGGAACTTGCCCCCGGCCACTGTTGCGTTGCCATCGACGAAGTATGTAGCGTTGTCATTGGTAACTTCATACGCAATCAAAGCACCGTCAGGGAGATTGGTTGTTCCCTCAAATAGAATGTCGCTACCCTGCCGGCTTGCCGAAGTCAGTTCGAGTTCGACGTATGTGTCGTCAGGCTTTGTGGGCTCAGATTGCTTTGCCGTGGGTTTCTCAGTCTTCGGTTTCTCTGTTGTAGTTGTCCCACAGCCAACAACCAATGTGAGTACTAAAACCAGAACGATAAACAGCAAGTACGTTTTCCTCAAGACGAGATCCCCTCCCCTGGGCGTTGCCTAGCCCTTCTTCCGCTTCTTCTTGAGCTCCCTTTCCTTGCTCTCCACGCGGCTCCGGCATCCATCCCCTCGAGGTTGCCTTTTGTTACCTGGGATATGGGGTGACAAGCTACTGAAGCTTTATCTTCGCAGACTCACCCATTATGGGGGTGAACGCAAGGTACATGGTTCCTGTTGAGGTTGGGACCTCAAAAGCCACATTGCCGCGCGCCCTCTCTCCAGCTGCTATCTCACCGTCCGGATATTTGGGCTCAGGAAAGTAAGCGGCCTGGTCGTATTTGCGACCTTCCGGGGTGCTGATGCCGAGCTCCATCATCGTAGAGAAAGGGTAGGGTTCCATGCTGTTGTTGACAACCTCAAGGTCGACGACGATGAAGTGATTGCCTGGCTCTGGTGTGCTGAAATCATCACCTGCAGAAGCAGACCAGTTCATCACAGTAAGTGTGACATCGCCCGCTTTGACAGGTTGCCCTACGGTTGCCTCAGTTTTGGTTTCGGCTTCCTGGTTCTTTTCGCCTGCCTTCTGCGTTGCCCCACAACCAACAAGCGGTGTGGCAAGAAGCAACACAACAATAATCAATAGAATCTTTCTCATCCCCGGTTCCCTCCCTTAGCCCATTGCCTAGCCCTTCTTCCGCTTCTCCCGCAGTTCTCGTTCCTTGCTCTCCACGATCCTCATTATAACTTCTATCTCGGAAGGTGTGAGGTCTGGGTTCGCTGTTAAGACCACACGGACGTCTTCGGCAGAGGTGTTTGCCTTGGCAATCTTCTCACGTATGTAGTCTTCGTCATGATCTTTCCAAAGGTCCTCGTACGTGATCCGCAGGACTGCGAGAACTCGTTTCAAATGCTCGGGTCGGGGATTCCTTGCACCCTTCTCCCAGCGCGTCAATGTTGCCGGTGAAACGCCAGCGAACCTCGCGACCTGGCTTTTGCTCAGACCCCTTGCCTCTCGCGCCTTTTTCAGGCGCTCCCCTATGTCCATGCCACCTCATCTGCTCTTTAGCAGAGTTCCCGCACCCCTAATTTTACTCAGCGCGTGTTGCCGAAAAGGAAAATTCCTTAAGAAAGGCTTGACATATCGGGAAGTAGTAATTACCATTACGGTAAATGACACCTAATGGAGACGCATGGAGATGACTGAACCGCTACAAACAATCAGCCACAACAGGTTCGTCAGAGAAGTACGGCCACTTGTGGACATCCTCAGGGATCCTTTATCCCCAGCACGGTGCCCGGTCGAATACACGGAAGCTTACCGCGACCTCAGTTTACTCGTAAGCGACGACACCATTTGGGCTGCACTCTTCGACGTGGAACCCGGGGCCAAGAGCAACTACGCCCTGCACAATCTTGGTAGCGAGCGGGTCAAGTGGCTTAAGAGATTCCGAGAGAGCGTGCTTGCAAAGCGGAAGGTGGTCAACGGATGACGCCCACCGAGGAGCAAGAGGCATACGAGCGGGCGGCGGAGTTGTTCGCTCGGGGGGATGAACGGTTGGACGCGGCGGTGAAGGGGGACACCAATGAACACGAAGCTGGTACACCTGGTGAACGAGATCTACGACTGGAACATCGAGGCGCGCGCGGAGCTTCAGCACCAGGAGCTTGACGAGCTCGAGAAGTGGGTCGAGGCCGACCAGGCCATCGTCGACCAGGAGGTCAAGCGGACCCAAGGGAGGCTCGCTAGCGCCAAGGGCTTCGAGTTCCAGCCTCTGTTGAAGAGCCTCAACAGGCTGCTTGCCCGGGCCCGGAAGCTGGAGCAGCTGGACGAGGCCATCGAGAAGGAGCGAGACAAGCGGATGCACCGTGCGGATGAAGCTCTCGAGAAGGCGGTCTTCTCCTGCAATACGGCGCACAGGTTCATCTGCGATAGAGGTCGGGTAGCGGAACCCGACCCGGCGGCATAGGAGGGGACCATGAACGACAGACCTTACGGCATCGCGGCACTCGACAGGCCGCGGCGCCTCCCCAGGGCAGGCAGGATCCGTCTCGGGGAGAAAGACATCTCGAAGGCCGGCAAGGAGTACCCGCGCGAGCTCGACTACTTCAACCTGGCCGACGCCCCCGCCGTAGAGGAGTTCTACTCGCGGCAGCTGGGAGTCCCGCCAGGAGAGTTGCGTTTGCGGGAGCTCGACATCATCTTCCCGGTGAACGACGCCCGCACCATCCTGGACCTGGGTTACATGGCCTACGGTGGATCAGGCTGGAAGTGCCGGGGCAACGGTGTCACCGCCTTCAACCGGGAGATATCGAGCGAGATCGACTGCGCCGGCGAGGACTGCAAGATGGTCGGCGAGGGGAAGTGCAAGCGGCAGGGGGTCCTCACCTTCGTCTGCTACCTGGTGCCGGGTTTGTGCGCCTACGATATCGTCACGAGCTCCTGGCGCTCGATCGAGAACTGCTTGGCTATCATCGAGACCCTCCAGGACCTCTTCGAGCGTATCGACGCCATCCCGCTCAAGCTGTTCCGAGAGCCCTACCAGATGAGCTATACCGACGATGATGGCAAGCAGCACAACCAGACCCACCACTGCATCCGCCTGGACGTCGCCGCGAGTCTTCTGGACGTGAAGCGCCTGCAGCTGGGAGAGGGGAGGCCCCTCGAGCTCGAGCCGGCCAGTGATGCTTGCGCAGACGACCAATATCCCAGGTCCGTTCAAAGAGATGCAGCGGCGCTTCCCGCTGGCAAAGTGATAGAGGTCCCGCAGGCTACGGATTCTTTGGCCGAGTTGCTCGCGAAGGTCCCCGATGAGCTGCGAGCTGAGATAACCACTGGCTTCGAAATCGCCCAGCGCTCTACCGAGGAACAGCTTGAGCTTCTCAAGAGATACGAAGGCCAACCTGACGAGCTGCTCGGCTATCTGAGCGCTTTGGTGGAAGGGAGTCTTGCGGGGAACAGGCCAACCTCAAAGCTGGACCAGAAGCCTGCAACAGCGACTTCCCAGGTGAAAGGGGGCTTCAGTTACTAATGGCGATCGCAAAAGGATATTGCCAATGCGGCTGCGGGCAGAAGACTCCACCCGCACCCTGCACGAGAAAAGCCATCGGCCAGAAGAAGGGTGAGCCGATGCGCTATATCAACGGACATCAGTCGCGGGGGAAGAACCGAGGTGCTTCCAACGGCAGGTACAAGGGCGGCGCTGTCTACAACAAGGTTCACGACCGCTTCATGGTCAACAGGGGCGACGGCATTTTCACCTGCCGGGCCCGGAAGGTTATGGAGGAACACCTGGGCAGGAAGCTCGAGCGCGACGAGGTGGTCCACCACATCAACGGCGACAAGCATGACGACCGGATTGAGAACCTGGTTGTCATGAGCAACTCAGAACACAGCAGGCTACACGGTGCATTGAGAAAGGCTGGTGAGACGCTTGCGCTATAGCTATACCAAGCTCCACACTTACGAGAGCTGCCCCCGACGCTACCAGGTGGAATACGTCGAGAAGCGGCCGCAGGCCTCCACCCCGGAGGCACGCCGAGGCAGCGAGGTCCACGACTGCGTGGCCGAGTACGTCAAGCACCTGGTCGCAAACGGCCTTCAGACCGACCTTGACTTCATCCGTTCGCTTGGGATCAGCGCCGAGGCACGGGAGATTCTCGAGACCTTCGCAACCTCGCACATGTTCCCGGAGGGCACCTACCTAGTCGAGAAGAAGCACGAGATCCCCTTGAGCGACAGCATCATCTTTTCAGGGGTTATCGACTTGGCGGAGAGCCGGGACCTCGACGTCGTGATTACCGACTACAAGACCTTCTGGCGCACGCTCTCGCAAGTTGAGGTTGAGAACAACCTGCAGATGAAAGGCTACGCCCTGCTCACTTCATCTCTGTTCCCGGAGGCCGATCGGTTCCTCTGCGAGATGGACTTCGTGCGCCTGGGAGTAACCAGGAGCGTCACCTACAACCGCGAGGATCTCACTGAGATAGTCAGTGAGCTCCTGCGGCGCATTGAGCAGATCGAAAACGACGAGACACTCGAAGCACGCCCGGGCGGCTCCTGCGACTGGTGTGCAGGCAAGCGCGACTGCCCCGCACTTACAACCGGCATCGAAGCTATCTCCAGCCGCGAGGACGCCGAAGCCCTGGCCGACGAACTCATTGTGCTCAAGGCCCGCGACAAAGAGATCCAGGCTCTGCTTAAGCCTTACACCACTCGCGAGGGGCCTATCGCCCGCAACGGCATGCTCGTTGGCTACCACACCAGCCACTCTGCCAGTTACAAGACCCTCGACCTCATGGCGGTGCTCGAGGAAAGGGGTTACGACCCGTTCGCCTACCTACGCCCCGACACCACGGGGGTGAAGAAGATTGCCGGCAAGGACGAAGCGCTTGCAGCAGACCTCGCGGAGATCTCCATCGACAACAGCTCGAGCAAGTTCGGAATCAGGAAAGGCGGTGACGCCTCATGAAGATCCATGCTATAGCCCTCAAGGATTTCACCAGCTACAAGGCATGCACCCTCGGCCTCTCGGAGACCATCAGCATCATCGTCGGCGAGAACGCTGCCGGCAAGACAACCATCGTCGACGCGCTTGCCTTCTGTCTCACGGGGCACTGCGATAGAACCGACCGTGCCGGCCGCGGCGCCGAGGCGATGGTCAGGACGGGGGAGAAGGAAGCAGGTGTCGGCCTGAAGATCGGGCCCGACACCCGTGTCGTATCACGCAGCATCCCCGGCGGTCTCTCGATCGAAGGTGCCGAGGGCGGTCAGAAGGAGCTCCAGGAGTACCTATATGAGATCCTCGGCGCTTCAGACGGCGCTGTCACCGCGGCGCTCAACACTCACGCTTTCCTCGACCTCTCGCCGGCGGAGCAGAAGTCGCTGCTGTTCGGGCTGCTTGGGCTCAAGTTCGACCGCGCCAACATCATCGACCAGATAATGCTGGAGGCAGGAACAGCTACCACCATGCAGACGCAAGCTGAAGCGATGGAGCGACATCTCAACGCCGTTCCAGACAAACTCTTCGACGGCACAGGCCAAACCTGGGCCAACCTCCACAAGCACTTCTACGAGCTCCGCCGCAACTTCAAGCGTCAGTTGAGGGACCTGGGTGAGCAGCCGAAGCTCTCCCTGGTGCCGGACGCTCCGGACAAGGAGAAGTTGCTCGGCGAGGTCGAGGGCCTCGAGGAAGTGCTCTACGAGGTAAAGAAGCGGCGGGACCAGGCGGCGGAGGCGGAGGCCCGGGGCGGAAGGCTCGAAGACGAAATCGCGAAACTCCGGGAGCAGTTAGAGACCGCAGCCGACACGAAGAAGGCGCAGGCCCAGCTGGAGACTGTGCAGGAAGAGACCGCCACGCTCGGCCGGGAATTGGATTCGGCAAGCGCAAAGGTTGAAGAGCTCGAGAGCGCCAAGGAGGCACTTGCTACCGCTGGCGCAAGCAGATCGTGTCCGATTGCACCCGGTGTCATCACCTGTCCGCTGACGAAGCCCAAGCGCCAAGCACTCCTGGATGATATCAAAGCTCAGACGGAAGAATTTGGCAAGCTGGCGATCGCCGCACAGGATGCAATGGACCTTTTGGAGCCGCGCCTCAAAGAGCTCCTGGTCATGGCGAGTGCCCCGGACCGCCCGACCCTCGAGGGGATGATCTCACAGCGGCAGAAGGAGCTGGACAGTTTGCCTGTGCACATCGACCCTGCAGCTGCCAAAGCCGAGATCGCCGACCTCGAGACCCGGATTGCAGAGCGCCAGGAAGCTCTCAACGAAATCATCAAGGCAGAGGGCGCCCGGGAGGCCGTCGAGAAGGAGGCCACCCTGCGGGAGACGCTCAAGCTAGAGGTCGAGGTCCTCGAGATCCTGGTGGAGCTCACCGGCCCCAAGGGCATCCCCTGCCGCCTCCTGGGCGAGACCATCGGCCCGCTCGAAGAGCTCGCGAACGAGCGCCTTCAACAGCTCACTGGCGGCCGCTATCAGTTGACCCTTTCAATGGAGCCCGACTTCAACATCGTCGTCACCCACGACGACGTCGAGAGCGACCTGAAACGCTTGTCTTCCTCGGAGCGGATGCGGATAGGCATAATCCTCCAGGACGCCATCTCACGCCTCTCAGGGCTCCGGATGATGGTCATCGACAACGCCGACATCCTGGACCCGCACAACCGAATGCTCCTCACCGAAACCCTACTCGCGATCCGTGACGACTACGACACCATCATCGTGCTCTCGACAGGCGATCCCGCAGCGGTGACCGACCCCGGCATTGAGGGCGTCGCTGTTTACCGCTTGGTCGATGGAGAGTTCGAGCAGGTGCGGGAGGAGGCGATGGTGCGATGACAGCTGACGACATCTGCCCCGGCCTCTCTGACCAACCTCTCGATGTGCAGCTGCGCGAGGTCCTCGTCCGCGCTCGCGCTGACGTGGAGCTCCTGCAGATGACGGCCGGCAAGGAATGGCGCCGGCACGACAAGGACCGCCTCGAGAAGTTGCATGACCGTCTCGAGCTCGCCCAGGACCTGATCTCTGCAGGGGTGGCGGCATGACCTGCGTCCACTACCGATACACCCCCGCCACACACCTGGACCCGCCAGAAGACGACTGCAAGATACACGACGTGCCTGACTGTGACGACTGCCCCGACTACTACGACGCGGGCGACGCCGCTGTCGAGGCAGGCGAGCGCAAGTTCGAGGAGGCAAGAGGGAATTGAAGCAGGTGCCCGAGAAGTGGCGGCCTTACGCCGAGAGGTTGGTGCGCAAGCTCAAGAACGAGTACGTGGGGAAGTCCGCGAGCGCCGAGGACCTGGTCCGCTACCTGGGCCTCGAAAGCGACCGGGACCTCAGGAGCGTGGTGCGCTTCGCCCGCCTGGAGATGATGGAGCCGGTCCTCTCGACATACACCGAGGGCTACTCCTGGCCGACCGGCTGGGATGACGATGAATTCGACCATTGCACCAGGCAGAGGAGAGAGGTGGCAGCCGACAACTACGCGATCGCCGCGGCTATCACGCGAGGCATGGAGCGGTACTTCGGCGAGCCTACGCTGTTCGAGGTGGTGACATGAGGGTGCAGCGTCGTGACGGTGGGCCCGTCCATCACGGAACACGCGAGAGAGCGAAGGGCGGCTACAGGCTGCGCTGCACCAAGAGTCTGGTCCCTTACTCGGCCTACAAGCGAACCAAGAGGGCGATCAACTGTGAGAAGTGTCAGGAGGCGACATGACCCTCGGTGACATCGTTAGCGTCCGGCACCAGGGGCGCTACTACATAGGCCGCGTTATCGGCTCCACTTCACGCACGGCGACGGTGGAGTTTCTTTCTGCGGTGCCGGCGATCGAGGGGAAGAGGCGGAAGAGGAGGTCGCTGCCCTTGAGCCTGTTTCGAGCGCACGGGCGAGCAGGCGTGGCTTTCGTGGTGGAAGCGGGGAGGCGGTAGTGGAAAGGCCTACTGCGGACATGCGGGATATAGATCGAGTTCACTTGGAGGCGATGATACACCCCGTAAGGCTCGGCGCTAAGCCGGCCTCGAGCGATACCGTTTCGGTTGCTGACCTGGCGGAGGTCCTCGCGATAATCAGAGAGCGCGGTCTGCTCGCCTCGACAAAGAGATACGAGAGGACCGACAACTTCGAGGTCCATTTCTATTCCAAGCCACACCTGAAGCATGTCATAGAGAATGCCCCAGCGTTTGAAGACCCTGTGGTGGAGGCCTGGTACTGGGGCAAGCTCTACGGCTACAGCGAGGAAGCTATAGCCTCATACGCGCACGAACTCCGTTCCGTTGCATCTGGGACAAGGGGGGAGGGTGTCAGTGTCATCGTCAAGGACCACGAGTTGCCCGTCGTTGGTGCACTGATACGTTCCTCTGCCCGGCTTCTCACCCGTCTTCGGCATTCTCTCCACCTCCTTTCACGGATATTTAGAGGTGCTTCAAGAATACCACCCGGGCGGGACTCCGATTTCATGGGGAGGCGGCATGGCTGAGAAGCGCATGCTGTCCAGGCGAGCCAGCCGCTCAAAGAAGCTCTCCCTGGTGTCTTACCAGACCGAAGCTCTCTACTACAGAGCTATACCCTATCTCGATGATGCAGGACGTATTACTGCGGACCCAGAGGATTTCCGGGCGGACATCCTACCACTCGGCAAACAAGGCCAGCAGGTGCCTCTCGAGGACATCGAGAGCTGCATCCAGGAGATGTACGAGGCCGCCATGGTGGGTCTCTGCTCTTGCGAGAAGACAAGATGCATGGAGTATGCGAACTTTCTCGAGTTCCAGGTACTCAAGAAGGACCGGACCCCGCAGATAACATGTAAGGAGCCGGCTGGATTCCATTGGAAGACACTGGAAGACAACGGAGCCCTAAGAGAAGAGAAGAGAAGAGAAGAGAACTTAAGAGAAGGGGAAGGGGAAACGCGCGCGCGCGCGACAACACCCACCACCCCCATTGTGGAAAAACTCATCTCCAAGGCCAGGGAGATCAAGGGATGGGCCTTTAGCGAGGAAGAGGACGCGGAGTTCTTCCCTCGCCTCCTGGCTGACTACCCGGAGGACCTGGTTGAGAAGGTCATCGAGGACCTCCGGACATACCAGGAGAAACCGGACAAGCACTACAGCAACCTCCACTCAACGCTTAGAAACTGGTGCAAGCAGGAGACCCGCTGGCGAGAAGATCGCGGCAACGGCGGAGATCGAGCGGAGTTTGGCGCTCCTACCGGCGATGCACCGCTCGATTCCTACGGAAACCCGATGGTTCGAATCGGCGAACAGTGGATCTCGCGCAAAGAGTTTGACCACTTACTGGCGGATGGAAAGCTCACCCGGCTCAAAGGTAAGTGGCGGAGGAAGGGAGAGGTAAAAACATGACCGGTGAAATCGTAGTCCCCATGATCATCCTCGGCGCAATCGCCATCTCGAGCAGCCTCATGTACTGGCACGAGCACAGGCTGAGGGTCTACGCCGAGATGGATCTGCGCTACAGCAAGCGCCTCCTCAAGCGATACCGCGAGCATTTCAGCTTCCTGGACAAGCTGTGGGAGGACGTCAAGGCGAGATACGGAGGTGGTCCGTGAGAAAACGAAAACAGAGCGAGCGCCGATTAGGGGTGCGGATCATTGGCATGGTCATCGCAGTGCCCCTCGCATCAGCACTCGCAGTCGTAATCCTATCCGGTACGGCGGGGGACATAAAGGGAACGCCATCTCCGCGAGCAAGCGTCAGCCATGTTCCCGTCCTCCGCCTCCCCCATATCGAGGTCCCGGTCGAGGCCAGAGTACCGGGGCCAGGCGCGGAAGGGAGCGGTGAAGCAGCTACCCAAGAGGAGGGAAACCAGTTCCAGCCGCCCGCCGCTCCCGAAGCGCCCGTCGGAGGAGCCGCGAGAGACGCTATCCTGAACCGCAAGTGGATCTTTGACATGGTGGTGGAGAACGAGAAACAGCGGCAGCGGCAAGAGATGGTCGATCGCCTCAGGGCGTACATGTCCGGACACCACCATGTCCAGGGGCTCATAGACCTTGCTCCATTGATGGTCGAGCTTGGAGAACAAACGGGCAACGACTGCCGTCTTTGCCCCGTGACGGCGAACGAGGAGTCGAGCGGAGGCCGGGTCTGCTGCGGTTCTTACAACCCCTTCGGTGCTCTCGGTATGAACTTCGGTTCCTGGGAAGACGCGGTGCGGTACTACTTCCGCAGGATCACTGAGTATGGGCGCAACGGTGATGTTTGGTCGATAGCTTTCATCTGGTACGACTCAAGTGATCCTGGCGGCAGAGCCACCAACTATGCGAACAACGTGCTGGGGGCGGTGCAGTCGATATGAGCGAAGTGGGAACAAAGATATGCCATACCGGGGAGGAGCGGACCTTGAGCGAGGAAAACCCGCAGGGCACGCCTGACTTTCTCGGCGACCCGAGACCGGCGCCGGAGGATTACAGGCCGCCGATAGAGGAGCAGCGCCTGTCCCTGACGGTAGGTGAGGTCCTCGGTCTGGTCAAGGCGATAAGGCTCGCGGGCACGGAGGGTGAGGCGCAAGCGTTTGTGGCGGGCTACGTCAAGGGGAGGGAGGCGGCGTGAGCAAAACGCACGAATTCCGAATGGAGCCTCGCATGTGGCGGAAGGTGGAACTCGGTGTGAAGACGTGCGAGTGCCGCATAGGTGATAAGGCGCAGCGCGTGAGACCAGGTGACGTTCTTCGCCTGGTGAACGAAAGAACCGGCAAGATGCTTGAGCGGCGTGTCTCGCTGATGATGCTCTACCCGACGTTTGCGGCAGCCCGCGCCTGGTGTCCTCTCCAAGCAGGCTTCGAAACCTGGGAGGAGTTCGAGGAAGAGATGCGTATTTTCTACGGACACAGGCTGGGCAGGGAACCATTCACGGTGTTGTATCTGGAGAAAGCATGAGCCGCCAGGAGTTCAACGCCCTTGCCCGCCTCATCATCCACATGGCCGCTGTCATCGTGTGGGCTCTCACCCGCGACAAGGAAGCATTTGCGAAGGTTAAGGAGCAGGGGCAGTTGAAGTGGGAAGAGATACGGGAGGAGTGAGGCTGTCTGCTGTTGCAGGAACTGCACGATAGCATCCGCAAACTCGAAGCCGTGGCGGGCATGTTGCTTTCCATCGCTTACAAGGGATACGAGAGCGGGGGAAGCGCGGTAGTCCCGGCGGGCGGTCAGAAGCACGGCATGGTTGAAGGTGGGATAGAAATAGCGAATCCCTGGGCCCACGAAGAACTCCAGAGGTTGAAGAGGGAGGCGAACACGCAGGCCCGGGCGATTGATGTCATAACGGGCAGATACCACAGAAAGGCGTGGGACAGGTCGCCTGCAGAGCCCGTTACCGAGGAGCAGTTGCAGAACCTCGAGGAGTACGAGCGGAGGAGGCGGGGAGTAAGAAAGTCTTGACAAATAGTCGAGACTTGACAATACTTATGCCAGTCTAAGAAGTCTGCAATGAAGCCCCGGAAGCCAGGGGCTTTCTTCTTTATCCCCCTTTTGTTAAGGAGCCAACATGGACAATCCATATGGTGGCAACAAGAAGTGGATGGATTGGGAGAGGCATCCTTCGCCGCAGTCGAAGCAGTTTGATGCACCTCTCAGGGACTGGCGGACAGCCGTTCTCAAGAGGGACAACCACACATGCCAATCCTGCGGCAGTACCGTCTTCGAGAAGCTGGAGGCGCATCACATTTATCCTGTCGCTACACACCCTCAGCACAAGATGAAAGTCCGCAACGGTATAACACTTTGCCATGAATGTCACGTGGCGAGTCATGCGTTCCATAACGTGATGAACAAATTGAAGGCAGTCTAGTTTCCCCTGGCCGGTACCTCCCGGCCGCCGCGCATCTCACCCGATGCGATCCGCCTGGCGGGCTACAAGCCCGCCTGAACACAGCGCCCCGAGTGACGGGGTTTTCCTATATCCGCTGCGGGGTAGAGCAGTGGTTAGCTCGCCTGGCCCATACCCAGGAAGTCGTCGGTTCGAATCCGGCCCCCGCTACCAAGGAGATCATGCAACGTTGCGAGCTGTGCCCGAACCGTGCGATGAAGACACCGCACCACATCTACACCAGGGGAGCTCATGGGAGAGCCGCGCTGGTACGGGAGAATGAGATCTATCTGTGCCTTGTTCACCATGCGGAGGCTCATGCGCTGGGGCGTGATTCCTTCGCCCGGCGGTATCATCTTGAAGACAGAGTCGAGCAGGCGTGGGCAGCAGTTGCTGCCGTAACCCAGCGAGAAGGTTGAGACGTGTGCCACGAAGGGCATTGAAGCGGTGCACCTGGCCGGGCTGTCCGAACCTGTCGGGCGAGTCTCGGTGCGAAGAGCACAGACGAGCAAGCCGAGAAAAAGAGGACGAGAGGCGCGGCTCGAGCACCGAGAGAGGATACGGGTCTGACTGGCAACGAGTGAGAGCGCGGAAGCTGGCACGCGACCCGCTATGCGAGGAGTGCAAGGCTAGCGGAGCAGTCGAAGTAGCAAGACAAGTGCACCACAAGGACGGCAACAATCGAAATAATAGTTCTGAAAACCTTGAGAGTCTTTGCGTTCGATGCCATGCGGCCAAGCGGGGGGTAGGGGGGCGCGAATCACGAGAACAAAAGACGCAAAGACCGGGGGGGTAGGTTCGCTTTAGAGGCCGCGATATAGACGAGGGGGGTAGAGATGGCTGCCCCAGGTAGAAAGCCAAAGCCGTCTCATTTGAAAGTTGTTGACGGCGATCCAGGGAAGAGACCGCCCAACAAGAATGAGCCAAAGCCGAGGCCGATAGCGCCGAAAGCACCGGTTCACCTGGACGCGGTAGCCCGCCGCGAATGGCGCCGCATGGCACCGGTCCTCGAACGCCTCGGACTTCTCACCGAGGCCGACGGCCCCGCCTTCGCATGCTACTGCATGGCATACTCCAGGTGGGTGCAGGCCGAGAAGGCAATCGCGGAACATAACGCCGAGAGGGCCCCAGACTCGGAGGTCCCGCCCTCCTGCTTCGTTACGCCGAAAGGCTATATCCAGCAGATACCGGCTGTCGGCATAGCCAACCAGGCGATCAAGGAGATCCGCGCATGGTGCGCCGAGTTTGGCATGACGCCGTCGGCTCGCAGCCGCATGAGTGTCACTGGCGATGACTCTGACGACGACATGGAGGATCTCCTGTCCGGGAGGTAACCCATGTTCAGCCGCAAGACCGCGGAACGGCACCTGCGGTTCATCAGCAACCTGAAGCTCACCGAGGGCCGCTGGGCCGGCAGGCCTTTCGAGCTGATGCCCTGGCAGCGCAAGGCTATCTCCACGATCTTTGGCACGCTCGATGAAGACGGTTACCGTCAGTACCGCCAGGCTTACTTCGAGATCCCGAAGAAGAACGGCAAAACTCCACTGGCCGCGGCTATCGCATTGGACCTGTTGTTCAACGACGGCGAGGAAGGCGCGCAGATCTACTCCGCGGCGACCGAGCGGGATCAGGCCGCGATCGCCTTCCGGATTGCTGCCCGGATGGTGCGGCAATCGTCGGCCCTCGAGAAGCGCTGTAAGATCGTCGACAGCCGCTATACGATCTACGTGCCGAAGACGGGATCGTTCTACCGGGCGATCTCGGCCGACGCTAAGAGCAAACACGGTTTCAACATTCACGGCCTGGTGTTCGACGAGCTTCATGCCCTCGAGGACCGCAAGTTCTGGGAGGTTCTGACCGAGGGTTCCGGGGACGCGCGCACGCAGCCTCTCTTTGTCGCGATCACGACGGCGGGCTTCGATAGGAAAACCGTTTGCTGGGAGCTCCACGAGCACGCGGAAAAGATCGCCAAGGGGCTCATAGATGATCCGCGCTTCTTCGCGATGGTCTTTTCCCTCCCTGATGACGCGGACTGGGAGAGCTCGAAGAACTGGCGCAAAGTCAACCCGGCGCTTGGGCATATCCTGGACATGAAGCGGATCCGGGAGCACCACAAGGCGGCGATTGAGACGCCGACGCGCATCAACGCTTTCCGGCGTTACCGCCTTTGCCAGTGGACGCAGGCCGAGTCGCGCTTCCTCAACTTGGCTGACTGGGATGCCTCCGCCGGCCAGGTGCTTGAGCAGGAGCTGCTCGGCCGCTTCTGTTACGGGGGCCTCGACCTCTCGAGCAACATCGACGTCAGCGCTTTCGAGCTGGTCTTCCCAATGGAGGATGGACAGCGGAAGGTCATTTCGCGGTTCTGGATCCCGGAAGACAACATGCAGAAGCGTGTCGAGAAGGACCGGGTGCCCTACGATCATTGGGTGCGGGCCGGTTTCATCAAGGCGACGCCGGGCAACGTCATCGACTACGAGTTCATCAAGGCCGAGATCCGCGAGCTGGCCAAGCGCTACCGGGTCATGGAGATCAGCTTCGACCGCTGGGGCGCAACCGAGATATCCACCGCGCTCGAGGGCGAGGGCTTCCAGATGGCGCAGATGGGCCAGGGATTCGCCTCGATGAACGCTCCCATGAAGGAGCTCGAGAAGCTGGTGCTTTCCCGCCAGCTCGAGCACGGCGGTAACCCGGTATTGCGATGGATGGCCGACAACCTGGTTGCGAGGATGGACGCGGCCGGCAACATCAAGCCCGACAAAGAGAAATCAACTGAGAAGATCGACGGGATGGTCGCTCTGGTTATGGCGCTCGACGGTGCGATGGCGATGCGGAAAAAGCCGAGCGTCTACGAGAAGAGGGGCGTTATCGCCGTAGGAGGTTCCCCGGATGGAGAAGAAGGTCCCGAAGGAGCGGCGTAGACTGTTCGGCGTCAGGGACGCGGTGGTTCTTGCAGGGATCGCCTGCCTCGCGGCTGGGCTCGCGATGATCTACGTGCCGGCGGCGTTTATCGCGGTCGGTGCCGGCGTTATATTCCTCGGGGTGCGGTAATGGGATTCCTGATGGACCTGATCGAGCGCAGGTACAGTCTCGCCGACATGGACCGCGACATGGACCTGGCCGTGTATCCGCCGGAAACCCAGGCAGGCGTGCAAGTCAACGAGAGCAATGCGCTTGACTACCCGGACGTGTTCGCTTGCGTGCGGGTCATTTCCGAGGACGTCGGCTCGCTGCCTTTTGTCCTGTATCGCCGGCTCGGTGACAAGGGACGGGAGCGTGCGAGCGATCACCCGCTGTACTCGATCCTTCACGACGCGCCGAACCCAGAGATGACGGCGATGACTTTCAGGGAGACTTTGACCGGCCACCTGAACACGTGGGGCAATGCCTACGCGGAGATCCAGCTCGACGATCACCTGCGGGTTATAGGTCTCTGGCCGCTCCGTCCCGATCGCACGATACCTTTCCGTGACGCGGCGAAGCGGCTCAAGTACAAGATCAGGTTACCGGGCGGCAAGGATGTCGTGCTCGACGCCGGCAGGGTGTTCCACATACCAGCCTTCGGGTTCAACGGGCTCTACGGATATTCCCCGATCGCCAAGGCACGCGGCGCCATCGGCTTGGCTATGGCGGCCGAGAAGTTCGGGTCGAAGACTTTCGCGAACAACGCTCGCCCCGGCATGTATTTCTCGCATCCAAGTGAGATGTCGCCGGACGCCCAGGAGAACTTCCGCAAGTCCTGGGAGGAGAAGCACCTCGGCCTCGACAACGCGCAGCGCCTGGCGATCCTCGAGGAAGGGCTTGAGATCAAGACAGTCGGCTTCCCGCCCGAGGATATCCAGTTCCTCGAGACGCGCAAGTTCCAGCGGACGCAGATCTGCGCGATCTTCCGCATGAAGCCTCACAAGATAGCGGACCTTTCCGACGCGACGTACTCGAACATCGAGCACCAGGGGGTCGAGTATACAATCGACACGATCCGCCCCTGGGCCATCCGCTGGGAGCAGACGGTCGCGCTGAAGCTGCTGGATACCAGGGAGCGGCAGGAGTACTACGCCGAGCATCTTATCGACGCCCTGCTCCGTGGCGACTCGAAG
This sequence comes from Actinomycetota bacterium, assembly GCA_020062425.1. Lineage (GTDB taxonomy): Bacteria > Actinomycetota > Geothermincolia > Fen-727 > Anoxymicrobiaceae > JAGUWJ01. The sequence goes on along the minus strand of JAGUWJ010000072.1, from coordinate 12,101 downwards.
TCTCGAGCCGAGGCCCTCGCGATACAGCGCTCATGGGGTGCGCTCAGCGCGGACGAATGGCGCGAGCTCGAGAACAGGAACCCGCTACCGGACGGCGAGGGCCAGACCTATCTGAGCCCGACGAACATGACGGTGGTTGGCAGTCCGCAGCAGCCGGAGGGCGGGAGAACAGTGCTGCCTCAGCTGGTGCCGGTTTACGGCCCGGTTGGCAACAGGAGCAGCCGAGCGAGCCGGAAAGCCGGCGCGGAGAAGCGCCTCTTGATAGCCCGCTCGTTCCGCAAGGTCTTCAACGATGCCGCCGGGCGCATGGTGAAACGGGAAGTTAGAAAGCTCCTGTCTGAAGCAAAGCGACAGGACCCGATGAGCTTCCGCTCGTTCGCCCGAGAATACTATGAGGCTCACCGCGCCATGTTCCGCGAGTTCATGGAGCCCGCGTTTGCCTCTCTCGCCGAGGCTGTGCAGGCGCAAGCCGCGACCGAGGCTGGCGGATTCGCCGGAATGACCAGGGCACTCAACGAGTGCCTGGACTATCACATCGAGCGCGTCGCCGAGCGCCACTGCAACGGTGCCTATAACACGCTCGTGGCAGCCCTCACCAAAGAAGGCCGCGCAGCTGATGACTTGCTGTATGACCTGATGGTCGAAGAGCTCGAGGACTGGCCGGAGACGGTGCCCGCCGCACTCACCACCTGGGAGACGGTTCGGACCACAGGGCTCATCAGCAAGGCAACCTATTTCACCAATGAGGTACGCCGGCTCGAGTGGGTAGAACTCGACGGCAACAGGTACTGCAAGCAGCTCGACGAGATGGTGATCGATCTCGGCAGCCGTTGCGAGGGCTCGACATTCGTGGACAGGGACAGCGAGATTGAATACGAGGGCCGCTCGAGCGACGTTTTCACGCCTTCGTGGAACGTGACTACCCCGCCGCTCTGGAATGGCTGCGAGTGCATGGTTGCCGCAGTGAAGGATTGAACAGGAGGTATGCGAAATGCCCTGGGACGAAACGGACGATTACTGGCGGCACAGGATACGCGAGCCCGAGCTGTTCCATGAGGAGACCTTCAAGACCGTCGAAATAACCGAGGGCGTGAAGGCCGTCATGGGCAAGCTCAAGGCCGACGAAGGCGAGCTCGCGGACAAGCCGATGAAGACGCAGTCGGTCCTGTTCTCGAAGGAGAAGTTCGAGAAGGTCGAGGACGCCAAGGATTGGTACGAGGAGCATAAGGATTCCTTCCGCGCTCTCGAGCCCGGCGGGGAGAAGCGGGGCGGCAGCGGCCGCACGGTCAACAGGGGGATTGAAACGCGCAGCATACCGCCCATGGAGATGCGCGTGGAAGAGCGCGACGGCGAGCTGAGCTCGATATCAGGCTACGGGGCGCTCTTCAACAGCTGGACGTGGATCGGCGATTCGTTCCGCGAGATGGTCCTCCCGGGTGCCTTCACCGAGACCATCGAGAAGGACAAGATCAAGGCTCTCTGGAACCACGACCGCATGTTCCTCCTGGGCAGCAACCGGGCGAACCCTCCGACGCTCGAGCTCCTCGAGGACAAGAAAGGGCTCAAGTACATCGTCGATCCGCCCAAGCGCGCCTACTGGCTGCCGACGCTGGTTGAGTCGATACAGAGGGGTGACACGGAGGGAAGCTCATTCAGCTTCATGGCGACTGAGGATCGCTGGGAGACTGACGAAGACGGCGAGAAGCGCGAGGTCATCAAGGCCCGTGTCTTCGATTTGGGCCCGGTGACCTTCGAGGCTTATGAGGGCACAGAGATCGCGGTCAGGTCAGCCCTGGTCAGCGTCGGCATAGACGTCGACTCACTCTCGCAGGCTCTGGCGAAAGAGAGGCCCACGGAGGCTGACGTTCGGACAATAGAGCATTCGATCGAGGTATTACGGAGAAAGCTCCCGTCTGATGAGCCAACGCACTTAGACGACGCTGCGCGACTTCTGCAAGCGCGGAAGGACAAACAGCGCACGCGTGCGGAAGCGATACTCCGTTTGTAGCTAACGCAACCGAAGACAGAACCCGCGCGAGCCGCCGAATGTGCGGCTTTTTACGTGGGGCGAAAGGAGCACAATGGATAAGCTCATTGAATTGAGAAGGGAGGAGCTGAGGCTCCAGGAGGAGGTGCGCGAGCTCATAGACAAGGAGGACCGCTCCGTGGACGAGTGCGCGAAGCTCGACGGCCTCCTGGACGATCTCGACGCCTGCAAGAGGGACATCTCCACCGAGGAGCGTGCCCGCGCCCTGGGCGTACGCGACACGGCGGTCCCGCCCGATGAGGACCCCGGCTCCGAGCCGGAGAAGCGTTTCGAGACCTTTGGCGAGCAGCTGCAGGCAGTGGTCAGGGCCGGCATGCCCGGCGGGACCATGGACGACCGTCTGATCGAGGAGAGGGCCGCTTCCGGTCTCTCCGAGGCGGTGCCCTCAGACGGCGGTTTCCTGGTGCAGGCCGACTTCTCGGCCGAACTCTACAAGGACGCTTACGAGACCGGCGTCCTGCCGAACCGCTGCAGGAAGGTCCCGATAAGCGCGCCTTCCAACAAGCTCGTCATGAACGCGGTCGATGAGTCGTCGCGCGCGACCGGCTCGCGCCTGGGCGGAGTCCAGGTCTACCGCGCCAACGAGGCAGACACCGTGACCGCCAAGAAGCCGAAGTTCCGCCAGATAGAGCTCTCGCTCGAGAAGCTCATGGGCATCTGCTATCTGACTGACGAGGTCCTCGAGGACGTCACCGCGCTCGAGGCGGTCTGCAGGGAGGCGTTCGCCGAGGAGTTCGGCTTCCGGCTGGACGACGAGATAGTGCGCGGTACAGGTGCCGGCCAGATGCTGGGCATCCTCAATGCGGCATGCCTGGTGAGCGTCTCCAAGGAGACCGGCCAGGCGGCTGCGACGATCCTCGCAGAGAACATCGAGAAGATGTACTCACGGGTACCGGCACGCAGCCTTGCGCGCTGCGAGTGGTACATCAACCAGGAGTGCTGGCTGCAGCTCTTCGGACTGTACCACGCGGTAGGCACCGGCGGCATCCCGGTGTTCATACCCGGCGGGACCCTCGCTAACGCGCCGTTCGGCTCGCTCCTGGGTAGGCCGATAAAACCGATCGAGCAGTGCGAGGCGCTGGGGACGGTCGGCGATATCATCTTCGCCGACTTCAAGCAGTACCTGCTGATCGAGAAGGGCGGCCTGCAGACCGCGAATTCGATACACGTCAGGTTCCTCTACGGGGAGAACACGCTGCGCTTCACCATGCGCAACAACGGGCAGCCGCTGCCCAAGTCGGCTGTCACCCCGTACAAGGGGTCCGCTACCATCAGTCCGTTCGTCGCTCTCGCGACCAGGTCATAAACGAAGGGAGGAAAGTGATATGGGAGCCAAGGGAATCAATGTCGCCGAGGAGTGCCACGTCGTAAACATCCTCCCTCCGCAGTCGATTAGCGGGGCGACCGTCGCTGACATCTTCTCGATGGAGAACTATGCGCACGCCACGATCATCGTCACGGCGGGGTCGACCAACGCTGACGCCGGCAACATCACGATCGAGGAGTGTGACGACTTCACCCCGACCAACGACACCGCGATCGATTTCTACTACTACGCGGAGACCACCGCAGCAGGTGATACGCTCGGCGCCCGGACACTGGCCGAGGCGGCCACCGGGATCGACGTCTCGGCGAACGACAACATCACTTACGTGATAGAGATCGACGCCGCCGAGCTCTCGGAAGGGTATCCCTGCATCGAGCTCAAGTGGTCCGCCCCCGGCGGGGCGACGCTTGTGTCGGCAGTGGCGGTACTCTCCGGCGCGAGGTATCGAGGAGACCAGAGCGCAACGGCCATAGCGTAAATCAACCAGTCCAGACTGACAGGAGGGCCGCCTCCGGGCGGCCCTCCGTCCACCCTATCGCGGAACCACCGCGTCAACTCGAAGGGAGTATGGTATGCCAGTAACCAACGTGAAATCGAAGTGGTCGAGCGGGAGCCTCATCTTCTACTCCGGCCAGTCCAGCGGCTCGGTCTGCATAGGCGAGTTCTCCTCGTCCACCGCGAACGCTGCAAATATGGCGCTGTCCTCGAGCCGCACGAAAGCTCTGGACATCTGCGCCGACGATGGCGCGGCCGCGCTCACCGCAGGCTCCTACCAGACGGTGCGCTCGCGGGTGCTGCTCGCTAAGGCGATAGCAAGCGGCGACATCTCCGTACAGGGCCTCCTGGGCCAGTGCAAGGTGGTAGCCAACGTGGCATCCACCGGCTACCTCTCCGGGGTCCGCGGCTACGTCGAGGTCTCCGGGGCGTCTGTCTCCAGCTGCGCCGGCGTGCGTGGCATGGTCGACGTGCCCTCCGGGGCGACCATAGCGGCGAGCAACTACGCCTCGGCGTTCATGGCCTGCTCGAACGACCTCGGAGGCACTCACACGGGGAAGGCTGTAGTGATGCACGTGCCGAACCCGGTTGCCGGGACCTGGGATGCTTACCTAGCGCTCGATGCATCGACCGGGTGCATAGCCGATTCGGGGGCCGGGGGCGCTACCTCCAAGTACCTCAAGGTGCTGCTGGGAGGGGTAGCCTACTCCATCCTGGTCAAGTCGGATGCGTAAGTGGTGGTCTACGTGGAGCTCACCGTCTTCGAGAGGATTACGCTGCTCAACGTGCTCGCTCAGTTCCAGGGCGACTTCACCACGCTCAAAATCGTGCGCGAGATGAAGGAAGCTCTTTCGTTTACGGAGGAGGAACACAAGTCGCTACAGCTGCGCGTCGAGGGTGGCCAGGCTTTCTGGCTCTCAGAGGCCGATAAGCCCAGGGAGATCTCCATGGGCGAGAAGGCGGCCGAGATAATCCGCGAGCAGCTTACGGCACTCGACGAACGCAAAATGTTAACCGACGACCACTACACACTGTACGTGAAATTCGTAGGAGGCTGACCATGGCCGCAGGAACAATGACCATCACCGAGACCACGTTTGCCTCGGTGAAGAAGATCAAGTGTGCCTGGACGTCGGGAACCGGCGATGACGAAGGCACGGCGTCCGGTAGCACGACTCATGCTTATAGCGGGCGACTGATCGGCGCCGTTACCATTCCGGGCTCCGGGGCTGAAGCTCCGACGGCATTATACGACATCACCGTGCTCGATTCAGACTCTGTGGACGTCGCTTTGGGCGCCCTGCTGAACCGTGACACGGCTAACACGGAGAACGTCCTGGAGGCCTCAATGGCGGGCGCCGCCGGTTGTAAGCTGGCCGTTTCCGTAGCAGGCGCCGGCGCGGCGAACACAGGCGTGCTCTACCTCTACATCCGCTGAGGAGGTGAACGCGACATGATGATCGAGATGCTGGCCGACGAAAGTGGTCTATCCGCTGGCCAGGTGCTGGCCATGCCTTCCGAGAAGGCAGCCGAGCTCATAGAGTCCGGGGTCGCGAGAGCGGCCGATGACCAGACGGAGCCGAAAGCCGCCGCACCCAAGAAGAAGAAGGCGGAGCGAGCAAAGAGCAAGCGTGCCGGGCAGGAAGTCGAAGAGGCGGTCGCGGAGGCGGCCCCGGAGGAGCGATAAGTGTACGCGTTAAAGACAGCGCCGGCAATCGAACCAATCACGCTGGCAGAGGTCAAGGACCACCTGCGGCTGGACGCTGCTACGTTCGCTGACGCGGTGTCCTCTGAGCAGTCGATAGCTCCCGGCTCTCACGTCATAGCCGCCGGCTACAGCCTGCAGGGGAACGCCGTCGACGTCCTCGGATACGAGGCGGTGGTGGTACTGGAGGCGGGGGCCTGCGGCACAGGCGGCACCGTGAACGTCAAGCTGCAGCACTCGGATAACGGGACCTCCTGGGCCGACGTCTCTGGAGGCGCGTACTCGGCCGTCACCGAGGCAAACGACAACACCACCTACGAGCTCGCCTATACCGGCACCCGCAGGTATGTCCGTGCCGTAGCGACCGTCGGAACCGCGGCCTGCGAGTTCGGCGTCTCGGTGGTCAAGAGCATGAGCGTCACCCAGGAAGAGACGATGCTCGAGACGCTCACTACGGTCGCGCGAAAGAGCGCGGAGGAGTACCTGCAGCGATCGCTCATCACGCAGACCTGGGAGTGCGTACTCGACAAGTGGCCGGGCGACCCGTTCACGCTGTTCCGGGGGCCGGTGCAGTCAGTCACGAGCATCACATACTACGACACAGACGACACAGCGGCGACGCTCGACATGTCGGTGTACTTCGTCGACACATACGGCGGCCGGATCGGTCTGAAATATTCCCAGATCTGGCCGGCAACGACGCTGCGCCCGATCGCCGGGGTAGTCGTCGAGTTCGTGGCGGGCTACGGAGACGCGGCGGCCGACGTGCCAGAGCCGATACGCCAGGCGATACTCCTCTTGGCAGCGCACATGTATGAGCACCGGGAACCTGTCCTGGTAGGCACGATAATGGCCGAGCTACCGTTCACCGTAGAGGCATTGCTCACTCCATACAGGGACTTGAGGCAGTCATGAGGGCGGGGCTCTTGAGGCACCGGGTTAGCCTGCAGGCAAGCGCCGAGACAAGGGGATCCGACGGGGAGATCACGCGCACATGGGTAACCGTCACGACAGTCTGGGCGTCCGTAGCGCCGACCGGCGGGAAGGAATACGTCTCGGAGGACATGCTCAAGGCAGCGGCCTCTCACCTGATAACCACCCGCTACCGCCCCGGACTCGACACCTCCATGCGTGTGCTCTTCGGCACTCGCGTCTTCAACATCGAGAGCATCGTCAACAAGGACGAACGGGATCGGGAGCTTGTGCTGGTCTGTCAGGAGGCGCTGTGATAGAGGACGCCCTGGTCGCAATCCTCGAGGCTGACAGCGCTGTGGCTGGGATGGTTGATGACCGCATCTATCCGAACAGCCTGCCACAGGATACGGAGTTGCCGGCCATCGCTTACCAGGGTTTCGCCAGGAGACGGCACAAGTCTCATTCTGGCCCCTCGCATCTGGGCGAGCGCTATTTCGACGTGCGCTGCTGGGGGGCGAACTACACCGCGGCGAGCGCCCTGGCGAAGGCTGCGGGTGACGCCCTCGATTGCTACGAGGGCACAATCGCCGGCGAGGAAGTGCAGGTCGCGCTCGTGACTGGAGGGTTTGACCTGGACCATGAAGATCCGGACAACCCTGACTCGCGGGAAGCCTGCGTCGTGGTGACCGTGAAGTTCTGGCACACGGAGTAGAAGATGAGCGGCAGCAATTGGTGTTCGCTGCAAGGCGTGCCCGCTCTCGTGGCATCTTTGCAGAGGCGCATGGATGGATATGAGGACCGCCTCGAAGAAGCGGCGACAGCCGGGGCGATGATAGTTGAAGAGGAGGCGAAATCGCGAGTCCGCAAGAAGTCGGGCGAGCTTGCCGAGTCCATCGACCATCGCACGGTCGAGAAGGGCGCGGGCCGCTGCTTTGTAGCTGTGGGCCCGAAAGCGTTCCACGGTTATTTCGGCGAGCTGGGCACGAAGAAGATGGCCGCCTGGCCCTATTTGCGGCCTGCCCTGATCGAGAATAAGGACCGGATCGTGGAAGCTATCAAGGAGAAATTCAAGGGAGGCTGACTCCGACAGGAGGCCAGCGACGGCAGAACCGCCTACAGGGGCGGTTTTTTAGTGCAAGGAGGCAGATATGGTTACGGAAGCAAAAGCGGCATTCGGGGTCCAGTTCCTTCGCAACGGTAACGCCATCGGCGAGCTGACCAGCGTCGGGGACATAGACCTCACCCTGGAGACCGAGGACGTGACCAGCCACGAGTCGCCGGGTGGCTACAGGGAGAAGATCGGCACCGTCCTCGAGGGTGGAAGCGTTTCCCTCGAGGGCAATTTCCTCCCCGGGAACACCCTTGGTCAGATCGGCATGAAAACCGACATGGAGGCGAAGACCCTCCAGAACTTCGAGATCGTCTTTCCGTCGGCGGTCGGCGCAAGCTGGCAATTCTCAGCCCTGGTGACGCACTTCAAGATCGGCTCGATGCCAGTGGACGGCAAGCTTACCTGGGAAGCCGAGGTAGAGATATCCGGCCAGCCAACGCTCAACATCACGGCGTCGACGGGCCTGACCACACCGTTCTTCTCGGTCTCCGGCGCGGGTACGCTGCTGGTCCCGGCCGCATCTGGCAGTGTCTACACGTACGTGGCGGACATCGTCACCGGCGTCTCATCGGTCACCATAACCCCGACAGCTTCGGCGGGTGTCATCACCATCACCGCCAACGGCGCATCGCAGGTCGTCGCGAGCGGCAACGCGTCAAGCGCGATTACCCTGGGCGCGGCAGGTTCGATAACCACTGCCACGATCCAGGTCAAGGAGACCGGCAAGACGGCCAAGACCTACACGGTGCATCTGACCAGGGCTGCATAAAAGGAGGATTCACACATGGGAGAAGCAGCACCCTTTGTCGAGATCATGCTAGACAAGCCACGCAAGATGCAGTTCACCTTCGGCGTGGCGAAGAAGTTCAAGGAGCACACAGGGAAGTCCATCACCGACATCGACGAAAACATGACGTTCGACGAGGTGACCGTGCTTCTCTATCTCACGTTGCGAGTGGAGGACAAAGAGCTCACCCAGGAGCAGGCCGATGACCTGTTCCATGTGGCGAACCTCGAGGAGTATACGGAGAAACTCCTGACCCTAATCGGGGCCTCTACTCCGGAGGCAGGCGGCGGCCCAAAAGCGCCGGCGAGCCCAACTGGCTCGAGCTCTGGAGCTTCGGACGAATCTGCCTCGGCCTGAGCGAGGCTGCGTTCTGGGACCTCGCGCCGGTAGAGTATGACGCACTCGTGGAGCAGTACCTCGCCCTGGCGCGCCTCGAGGACGTGCGGGACGCGCGGCTTATCTGTCTCCTTGCCAATGCCAACCGCGACCCGAAAAAGCGCCCACGTCCCTATCGCGTGGAGGATTTCCTTATGCTCGAGCTCCCCTGCCGGGATATGCCAATCGAGGACATGCTTCTGGTCATTACGGCCATCAACGACATCTGCGGCGGAACGGTGAACATCAACGATGGGTAACGAAGTCGAACGCCTCACAGTTGCAGTAGGAGCGGACACCGCGGCGCTCAGCGGGGCCATGGGTCCGATCGGAGGGCTCTCGGCCAGGCTCACTAGCATGTTCTCGAACGTCGGGACCATGATCGCCGCAGGTATCGGCGCGGCCGCGGTGTTCATCGGCAAGTTTGCCGTCGACGCCGCCAAGGATATCGGTGCCGGCACGCGAGCGATCCGCCAGGGCACAGGCGCTACCGGCGAAGCCCTCAAAGACCTTACCGGCTCGATGAAGAACGTCGGCAAGGATGTCCCGCAGAACTTCGCGACCGTAGGTAGCGCGATCGCGGACATGAACACCCGCCTCGGTCTCACCGGCAAGCCCCTCGAAGATCTCACCGAGCAGATGCTCAACCTCAGCCGCGTCACCGGCGAGGACGTGAACGCCCTGATCCAGCAGACCACTCGCGCATTCGGCGACTGGTCTATCGCCACGAAGGATCAGGGAGGCGCTCTCGATTACCTTTACAAAGTCTCCCAGTCCACAGGCATCGGTGTCGGCACGCTCTCCGAGAAGATCACTAAGGCGGGCGTCCCTCTCCGGCAGTTGGGATTTGACTTTGAGTCCTCGGCTGCGATGGTCGGCAAGTGGGAGAAGGAGGGCGTCAACCTCGACATGCTCCTCGCTTCGCTTAACCGCTCCTCCGTGAATCTTGCGAAGGGCGGCGTTCCTGACATGGGAGCGGCGTGGGATGAGATGGTAGGCAGCATAAAGGGGGCCAAGACCGAAACCGAGGCGATTGTGATCGCCAGTGAGTACTTCGGCGCTAAGGCTGCCTCCAATATGGCAGGCGCAATACGCGAGGGACGTCTCGAGATTGATGACCTGAAGAAGTCTCTGGCTGGTTCCAAGGAGACCATCAACAAGGCCGCAGATGAGACGCTCACTTTCGGCGACCGGATGAAGATCCTTGGGAACAACGCGAAGGTCATCCTCCAGCCCCTCGGCAAGGGCCTCTTCATCGCTCTCAACTGGGCCGTCAAGGGTTTGATCTCTGCTGTTAAGTGGGTCTCGCAGTTCATCAACAAGCTCCAGACCGGCGGCGGCGCGTTCAAAAGGACCCGGGAGATCATCGTCAGCGTCTTCAATGGGATTCGCAACACCATCTCCACGGCGGTCAGGATCATCATGGCCATCTGGAACCGGTTCGGCAAGCAGATCTGGAACGTGATAGTTACCGCCTTCAAGTTGATTTGGAACACTGTCAAGTCTGCGTTCCAGGTGATCAAGGGGATCTTCCAGGTCTTCAAGGCCATCTTCACCGGCGACTGGAAGATGTTGTGGCAGGGCATCAAGAACATCTTCCTCGGAGTCTGGAATGCCATCAAGGGAATCTTCAAAGCGGCGTGGAACGCGATAAAGAACCTTCTCGCCATTGCGTGGAACGCGATCACCGGATTGGCGAAGGTGATCTGGGAGGGTATCAAGCTCTACTTCAGGACCATGCTCAATGCTGTTCGCAACGCTTTCCGTGGAGTGTGGAACTCGATCAAGTCCATCATCACCGGGATCTGGCGAGTGATAGTAAGTGTGGCCAAAGGGATCTGGAACGGCCTCAAGTCTTACTTCACATTGTGGCTCCGTGTCGTAAAGGAAGCGATGAAGCTGGCCTGGAACACGGTTAAGCTCATACTCAGGAACGCCTGGAATGCCATCGTCTCGATCTTCAACACCATCTGGCAACCGTTCAAGGCGTTGGTCACGGGAATCTGGGATGCTCTCTCCGGGATCTGGAACACCGTGTGGGGCGGCATCAAGGGAGTGGTAACTGGAGTCTGGGATGCTCTGGTCTTGGCGTGGCATACGGTGATCGATCCTCTGGTCAGTGTTGTCAAGACTATTTGGGATGGTATCGCGGAAGTATGGAGCGGCGTTTGGGATGGAATAGTCGGAGTGGTGAGAGAAGCGGTTAACGGATTGATCAAGGGCATCAACCTTGCCATCCGGGGCATGAACATCCTGAATCCCTTGAAGGACATTCCGTACATACCGGAGTGGAAGCATGTTGGAGGTTTGATAAGGGGTCTTGGCAACGTGAACATAGTTGCTGAAGGCGGCGAGTATATGCAGCGCAAGGCGGCGGTGCAGAAATACGGCCTTGACTTCATGAACGCTATCAACTCAGGTACATATCAGCCGGGTGGCAGCCTGTCCATCGGCGATATTCACCTCCACTCTGTCTCCCCCGACTACGACTCCGACCGCCTGGTGGAACTCACTGTGAACAAACTCTTCCGTCGCGGCCGCTTGTCCGGGGGAATGGCCCCAAGGAGAATCAGATGACGATAACCTTGAAGTTCATTGACGAAGAGTACTACCGGACCGACGGTGTCTCGGGCAGTGTCCTTCTGGACATCAACGACGGGGCCACCTACGCCATCATGCTCGACACCTTCAGACCTCGACCTGCGGTGAAACGCGGGGTTTATAACGACAGTCCTTTGAGAGACGGCCAGAGGTACGTGGTGGGCGCGGGAAAGCATGAGTCAGTGGAGGTACCTCTCTCGATCAAGGTTATCGGCACTACTCCCGCCGACATGAGGACCAAGGCGGCGGCCCTGGCCGACGAGATGAGGAGGGAGGAGATATACCTCCTCTGGATCCCAACGGGTGAGACGGACAACCGGTACTTCAAGTGTGCTCCTGCGGCCGAGATCGACGATGACAAGATCTGGGCGCGAGGGAATGAGACGGCCAGCATCGGCATCGTCTCTGGAACTCTTCTTTCCGAGAAGGGGTCCGAGGGAGAGTGGACGGAGATCGAAGCGGTGGGGCCGGGCCTCGGGGTGAATGATAGTTTTGAGGAAGAGACTGTTATCGAGTGGACGGAAGCGCGACCAGCGGGGGATGTAAACGCCGGGTGGTACTGTTGCGCCTCCGACTCTGACGGCACGAATCTCATAGCCGGGACTTGGAACGGAAGGCTTTATACATCCGCTGACGGCGGCGCAACGTGGACAGAATGTCGGCCCGCTGGAGACGTGGACAAATCCTGGTACTGTTGCGCCTCCGATGCCGATGGCACAAATCTCATCGCCGGGGTGT
>JAGUWJ010000079.1 GCA_020062425.1 Actinomycetota bacterium | reverse complement strand
GGTTCGCTTTGCTGACTTCTGCAATCAACAAGTCTACCCAAAGGGGCGGATGACTGCTCTGCTTATCAAGAGCTGGATGTGTCCGGTAAGATGGTGACTGATTCATATTCAGCCGCAGATATCACGGAATGATCCTATGCCGCACCGTCGAGAATCACCGTTGGATTCTTCACCTTTTCAAGCAAAGAACCTTCCGTGCTGGAACCCCCTCTCGAACGGCTCGCCTTCGATGTGAAGGTAGATCCAGCCGTTGCTGTCGTATCGGTAGCCGTTCCCCTCACGGACTACCTTGCCTTCGGGCTTGCCCTCTACCGTGTCAGTGCCGCTCGCGCAGCCAACGAACAGGGCTGTCATACAGAGAACCAGCAGGATTACGAGCGCCAGCGATACGCGTCTTATGACCTTCGCGGCAAACTTTCGTTCAGTCGAACGTTGCCTGGCCTGATGCCGGAACCAGCTCTATCCAGGTGACGCCGGGCTTGAGCTTAACCGGCTCGCCTGCGTTGTCTGTGTAAGTGGTGTACTCGGCGCGGGAACTCTTCTGCCAGTTCGCGTCGATGAGCTGTCCGCGCACGAAGACCTGGGCGCGGCCGGAGCCCAGCACTCCCAGGTCGGGCGAGTTCGCTCCCCGGACGTCCACTACCCCTGATGGTGTCTCAGTAACGTACTGGACGATGACGTTGTCGGCGGCGAGCTGGGCGGCGCTGGTGTTCTCTATGTGGGGGGCGCCAGAGACGAACCGCAGGAACCTGCCGGTCGTCGCGTCGTAGGTGTACTTGACCGCGCAGAGCGACTGGTAGGGGATGTAGATGTTGTTGACCACGGTCACGGAGGGTGTGTAGGTCCCGGTCGGATCAGACTGCTCGGCGGCGGTCTTCTTTGTCTCCCGCGCTCGCTCTTTCTCCATCTTCGCCTGCTCTTTGTCGGTCAGGAACTCGAACGGACCGGTCACCTCTCCGTGGAACGGGAAAGCGCCATCGCCGGCGCTGCGCAAGCGGGAGGTGGAGGTGTAGAGGTTGTGAGGCGCCCGCCTCTCGCGTATGCGCCAGTAGGCGCCGGTCCAGGCCATCTCGTCAAGGTCGGCTAACCCTGAGGCCTGCAGCGCCGCGAGCGTATCCGGCCCTCCGCCGCAGTGGCAGAAGAGCGCGTTATAAGGGAACGCTATCTCGATGTCGGCGGGCCTGGCGCTCCTCACCGGCCCGATGAGGTCGGCCTCCCGGCAAAGATAGACGGCCATGAACCTGGTGATGCCGCCCTCGGTCAGCTCCTCAAAGACCACGCAAGGCTTGTCGAGACCGGACTGGGGGCGCGCCTCGGGGTCGTTTCCTATCTTGACCGCGATGGGCCTGCGGTCGATGGCGGGTTGGCCTTCCACGGGAAGACCGCAGAGCGGGCAGGTTAAGGGCTCGGCTTCCTCCGCGGCGGCCTTCTTTTCCGGTTTCTTCTCATCCGACCCGAACCAGGAGCAGCCGGGAACGGAAAGGGATATGAGAGTCACCAGGAACGCTACGGCGAGCAGTACCGCCGCCGCGCGCACTTTGCCGGGCTTTCCGCCGCGGCGCGACGGGTGCTTGGTGGAGCTCATCTACTGGATCGGGACCTCTCCGGGCTGCATCTCCTGGAAGTCGCCCGCCATAGTGCGGAGCCTCTTCACGCGCTCCTCGATGGGTGGGTGCGTGTCGAAAAGGCGGTTGGTGCGCCTGTTCCTGCTACCCTTCTCCTTGCTCAAGGGCTGTGCGGTATAGAGGTGCGCGGTCGCCTTGTTCGCCCGGCGGAGCTGGTGCGTGTCGCCGCCGATCTTCTCCAGCGCACTCGCGAGACCGGGCGGGTAGCGCGTGAGCAGGGCTCCGTTGGCGTCGGCAAGGTACTCCCTGCGCCTGCTGATGGCGAGCTGGATGAACATGGCGATGAGCGGGGCCAGGATGGCGAACACTATCGCGACTATCATCATTATTGCGCCGAAGGCGCCCGAGTCGGAGTCGCTGTCGCCGCCACCGAACCAGAGCGAGCGAAGGAATATGTCGGAGAGGAGGATGACCGTGCCCACCAGCACGATGGTCATGGTCTGGAGCAGGATGTCGTAATTCTTTATGTGCGACATCTCGTGGCCGATGACGCCCTCCAGCTCCTGGTCGTTCATCATGTTCAAGAGGCCGGTGGTGGCAGCCACCGCGGAGTGGTCCGGGTTCCTGCCGGTGGCGAAGGCGTTGGGCGCCTCGTCGTAGATGATGTAGACCTTGGGCTTGGGGAGCCCCGCCGCGATGGCGAGCCCTTCGACTGTGTTGTCCAGCCGCAAGGCGTGAGCCCTCCAGTTGGAGTCGTTCAGGTACATGTCGATGGGCTTGGCCCCTGACACCCTTATCGCCACGCTGTCGCTGCGGTAGTAAGCGAAAACGTTCATGAGCATGGCGATGGCGAACGCAATACCGAGACCTATGAGAGCGTACTCCGGATTGTCGGTGCCGCCCCAGACCAGCCCTATGACGTAGCCCAGCGCCACCACAAAGGCGAAGAAGATCGCCATCATCAGGGCGGACTTCCACTTGTTCTTGCTTATCTCCTCGTACAAATCTCAATCCCTCCGGGTTCAGCTGACGGCGGCCGGGCCTCCTAGCTGAACGAGACCTTGGGGACCTCGCGGGCCTCGGGGGTCTCCGGCTCGAAGTACTCGCGCTCTTCCTTGAAGCCGAACATGCCGGCCACCAGGTTTGCCGGGAACCGCTGGCGCGCGATGTCGTACGCCATCACAGAGTCGTTGTAGAACTGGCGCGCGTAGGCGATCTTGTTCTCGGTGCCTGAGAGCTCTTCCTGGAGCGCCAGGAAGTTCTGGTTCGCCTTGAGCTCCGGGTAGGCCTCGGCGACCGCGAACAGCGACTTCAAGGCCTGGCCCAGCATGCCCTCGGCCTGGGCGCTCTCGCCGACGGACTTGGCGTTGACCAGGGCGGCCCGGGCCTGGGTCACCTGCTCGAACGTCTCCTTCTCGTGCGAGGCGTAGCCCTTCACCGTCTCCACCAGGTTCGGTATGAGGTCGGCCCGCCTGTTCAACTGGACGTCGATCTGGTGCCAGGCGTTCTCGACGCGGTTGCGGTAGCGCACCAGCTTGTTGTAGAGGTACGCCAGCCCGCCCAGCACGAGAACGACCAGCGCAACAATAATGATGATGACCCAGACCATGGAAGCCCTCCTTCTCTCGAGGTCGCCTCGACTATTATAGCAAGCGCCTCGGCCGCTCATCGGCGGCGCGGGCGCCGGCCCCTGCTTACTGATACGGCACCCGCGGCATGCTTTCCTGTGTTAGGCGCCCGGGAAGGTTGTCGAGTTCGCTGGGGCCAGGGCCTAGCGGGTGAGAGTGGTGATGCCGTTCACGATGAAGAGAACCGCGAAACCGAGCACCATGAGCGAGCAGACGTAGAGGACGCCGTGATAGACCCTGTCACTGATTCGGCCTCTCCCGCGCGAGACCAGGAAGCTCACCAGCGAGTACCAGATGAGGTCGGCCAGTATATGGCCGATGAAGAAGAAGACCACACCCACGATGCCGCTCTTGTCTAACGCGAGCAGGATCCAGCGGGCGCCGATGGTAGCCCACCAGATTATCCAGCCGGGGTTGGAGACGCTTGTCCAGATGCCGGCGACGAACGGCCCCCAGCCGACGTCCTCCTTCGCTGTGAGGTCTATAGTAATGCCCTGCCTGACCTCCAGGAATATCTTCACGCCCAACCAGCCCAGGAAGACACCACCCACCACACCGATGACGCCGGTCACGGTGTCGTTCTGGACGTAGCGGTTCAGCCCCAGGCTGAAGAGCACCATGAGGACGAGCTCCGGGAGCGAGTGGCCCAGGACCACCAGCGGCCCGGCCCAGAACCCCTTCTTGTACGACTCTGCGACGGTCACCGACAGCATGGGCCCCGGCATGAGGGCGCCGGAAAAACCGATACCCATGGACGAGAAGAAGATGCCGACGAGGATGCCCATCTCAGGCCGCCCCTGGCGGAGTGCCGTACCTGTCCTCCAGCCGCCCCATGCCCCGGTCGAGCTGGCGGAGAATCCCTGCATGGAGCGCCGCGTTCGCGCAGACCAGCGTGGAGACCTGTCCCCCACCGCCGGACGGGATGAGGGGGCAGGCGTCGAGGCTTCCTCCGTAAGCGTCGGAAACGACGGCCCCGCACTCGCTCGCTATGAGGGCCGCGGCCGCCACGTCGTACGGGTAGTTGTTGAGGATGGCGCCGTGCCCGACCTCGAGGAAGAGCCTGCGGACCGACTCGAACTCGTCCGCCATGCGCTGGCCTACATCGACGTAGGCGTCCATCTCCCCCTTTATCACGCGGGTGATGCTGAAGGTGGCGCTCCCCAGGTCGAAGTAGCCCCCGTCGACTGAGGATGCGTCGATGAGCTCCGAGAGCACCAGTGTGAGAGGCTCGGCGGGACGTCCCCGGTAGCCGGCGGTCCAGAAAAGCTCGTTCAGCACGGCCTTGGTCGAGAGGTTCGGTTCGACAGGCTCTCCTTCGATTCGAACGTGCGCGCCCCCGCCCCTGACGGCGGTGAAGACAGCGTCGTTCTTTATCTCGCGGACCACGCCAAGGTGGACGTCGCCCAGGGTGAGGGAATCGTGGTCGGGACAGTAGGGAGCCGCTGCCACCGAGACGCAGCATGACTCCAGACCCGCCGCCGCCGGGCGGGTGCCGTCGATGGGGTCGATCACGAGGAGGTGCCGGGCGTCCGGCTGGGCGACCAGCCCGCGGTCCTCTGTGTAGTAGGCGATGTCGTCGCGGCCGTCCAGCAGCTCTTCGACGCGTGATTCGGCGAGCTCGTCTATGGCGAAGGTGGCGTCGCCGGACGCTCCCGTGCCCGATAGGCTTTTCGAGGCCGCTTTGCCGAGGTTGGGGCGCACAACCGCGCGCACCTCTTCGCAGAGCTCGAGAACCGTCTCCAGCAGCTCTGAGAGTTCTTTTTCCTGTTCCAGTTCAGTCAATGTCATCTGCCCCAGCCATTGAGACAACATGAAACAGTATAAATCACCCACGGGGCCGGCGTATCCTCCGCCCCACGCCCTGTACATGGCGGACAGCGTTTTATACCATTCTATGGGGCCGCGAGCTGCGCGGCCTTGGTCTTGACGGCGGACCAGGGGTGAGCGGGCTGCGGCATGGATATGCGGCACGAAGACTTCCCGGGAGGTTTCGTTGGCCGAATGCCCTGAGTGCGGGCGTCCTAACCATGATGAGGCCGAGCTATGCGAAGGCTGCGGCTCTCTTCTTGTCTCGATTGAAGGCGAGGAAGGCGCAGACACGCGGGCGGGCGAAGATACAAGGAAGAAGCCTGCGCGCGAGGAACGCAGCGCCGGCGCCAGTATCAGGGTAAAGACCTACTATAAGACAGGCGCGTTCTGCAGGAAGAACGGGTCGGCCCGGGAAGAGTCGCCCGATGCCGGCTCGGAAGACGCGGAGGCTGAGGG
>JAGUWJ010000064.1 GCA_020062425.1 Actinomycetota bacterium | reverse complement strand
GGTCGCGCCGGTTGCTATAAGCTCGCAGTGCTTGAGCGTCTCGACGTTCTCGCTTGCGAAGATCACCATGTCCACCTTCTTGGCATCATGGGCAATCAACGCCACCACGGCCCCGTCGTCTCGCTTTTCGCTTCTCGGGGTCGTTACCGTCTTGTGCTGTTCTATCTTCTTCACCTCCCTTCTCGACTAACTGAAAAGGGGCCTGTCGGCCCCTCACAACCTAATGATAACAGATTAACGGGTGAGAAGGGTGAATATGTTCTTAGAAGAAGGTTAAGTATTGGTTCACAAGATATGTACAAAGGCGGTTGAAGCGCTGACCCCCCCTGCCGGCGGGTGCTATCATTATGAGGCAGTCGGGGGTGTTATGAAGAAGATCCTGATAATCGAGGACGAAGAGCCGCTGGCCGATGCGCTGAAGTACAGCCTCGGAAAAGAAGGATATGATGCCGCGTACGCTCTTGACGGCAACCAAGGCCTCACGCTTTTCGAGCAGGGAGATTTCGACCTGGTGGTGCTCGACCTGATGCTCCCCGGCATCGACGGTCTGGAGGTCTGCAAGCGCATCCGGCGGACATCGTCTGTGCCGATACTCATGCTCACCGCCAAGGACTCCGATATCGATGAAGTCCTGGGCCTGGAACTGGGGGCCGACGATTACGTCGTCAAGCCGTTCAACTCGCGCAAGCTCATCGCGCGCATCAAGGCCCTGATGCGCAGGTCCTCTGGCGAACATGCGGAAGTCGGCAATACGCGTGAATACGCCGGCATCTTCATGGACCTGGACAGGCACGAGGTGAGAGCGGGCGGTCAGGTGATCGATCTTACCCCCACAGAGTACCAGCTTCTCGAGCTGATGCTGAGCCGGCCCGGAAAGGTTCTCACACGCGAGTTTCTCTCAGACCAGGTCTGGGATGGTTTCTACGGCTCGAGCAAGACGCTCGATGTACACATCAGGCACTTGAGAGAGAAGCTCGAGCCGGACCCCTCCCGACCACGGCTAATAAGGACCGTGCGCGGCGCCGGCTACAGGCTCGAGGGCGCCGCGGAGCAAGGGTGACATCATGAGGAAGCTCCGGTCGTCTCTCTTCGCCAGGTTCGTTCTGGCTACCTCGCTTGTGGTACTCCTCATCGCCATCCTGCTCGTCTTCGAACTCAGGGCGAATGTCTCTCAGACGACGGCGATAGTAGTGGCCCTGCTAGCTCTGCTGGTGCTCCTCGGGGTAATAACGGTATGGACCCAGCGGACGCTGGCGAGAGACCTCAGGGAGCTCAGTCTCGCCCTGGAGAGAGTCCTGCTTGAAGGTGGACTGGACCGCATGCCGCAGCCCAGGCTCGCAGAGCTCAACGGGATTGCCCAGGAGATGGACGCTGTGGCGGCGAGGGTGAGGAACGACTACCTCCAGCTGACCAGCGAGCGCGATAGGCTGCAGGCGGTACTGGACAATATAAGCGCCGGTGTCATAGTTGTGGACCGGAAGCTCAAAATCGACATGATCAATCCGGTTGCATTGAAGATACTGGGAACGACCCGGGAGTTCGCGCTGGGCCGCACGTTCACCGAGATACACCATTCACCGGTGATAGACCGGGCCATTGAAAAGTCGCGCCGTGGGGCCGTGGTTAATAAGGAGATACAGATTACACTACCCGACCGCCGCTGGCTGAGGGTGCTCGCCAGCCCCATCAGGAGCGAGAAAGGCCGGACGACAGGCGTCATCTGTGTCATCGAGGACATTACCTCGCGGCGCAAGCTAGAGCGCGTCCGGCGCGATTTCGTCACCAACGTATCACACGAGCTTCGAACGCCTGTGGCCAATATGCGGGCGGTTGTGGAAGCACTCCTGGCCGGCGCGAGCGATGAGCCCGAGGCTTGCGCGCGCTTCATGACCGACTTGGACCGCGAGTCCGGGCGGCTCGTCGACATCATCGAGGACCTGCTGGTGCTGTCCAGGCTGGAGGCGGCCGGGGGGACGGTCGAAGTGGAGACGCTCAGACTCGAGGAGATCTTGAAAGAGGCGGTGCGCGAAAAGGAGGAGCTTGCCGGGAAGTACCAGGTCGAGCTCATCTTTGCGGATACGGGGCGGGAGATATCTGTCAGAGGCGATCGCGGCCTCATCAAGACCGCTTTCGCCAACCTGCTCGATAACGCTATAAAGTACAACAGGCCCGGAGGCAGGGTCGAGGTGTCTCTCGAGCGAGCGGATGAATTCGTGACGGTCAGTGTTTCCGACGACGGTGTGGGGATACCGGCGAGTGACCGGGGCCGGATCTTCGAGCGGTTCTATCGCGTGGACAAAGCGCGCTCCCGCAATACCGGCGGAACCGGGCTGGGCCTCTCGATAGTGAAGCACGCCGCTGAATATCACGGCGGCAGCGTCCGTGTAACCAGCACCGAGGGGCGGGGCTCAACTTTCAGCATCACCCTTCCAGCGTAGCACGGTCATATTTCATTTCCCGAAACTTAAACCCGCCTGAACCGGTTCTTAAACTTCATGCGCTTTAATATTCAGCATGAGGAAGAGTCTTTGCCTGGCGCTCGTGTCAGCTGTTCTTGCGATGCTGCTGTCCGTCGGCTGCGGCGGGCGTCCGGAGACCGCCGACGACTCCATCCGTGGGGAAGTAAAGGTCGCAGGCTCGACCACTGTTCTCCCCATAGCCCAGGAAGCAGCGGTCGAGTTCATGGAAGCCAATAAGAGGACCGAGGTCGAGGTCCAGGGAGGCGGCTCCAGCGCGGGCATCACGCAGCTCAAGGAAGAGGTCATCGACATCGCCAACAGTTCCCGCGAGCTCCAGCCCGGGGAGAACGACGGCACCATCGTCGATCACAAGATCGCCTTCGACATCATCGCCATCATCGTCAACCCTGACCTGAAGATAACGAACCTCTCCCGAAAGCAGGTCAAGGCCATCTTCACGGGCAAAATGACCAACTGGAAGGAGTTCGGGGGGCCGGACAGGGAGATAGTGGTCGTCATCCGCGACCAGGCTTCCGGCACGCGTGAGGTCTTCGACAAGATAGCGCTGGGCTCGACCTCTGACAAACCGGTGTGGTGCGTCCCTTCCGCCATAGAGAGCGCGAGCAACGGCGTGATACGGGAGATAGTCGGAGCGACGCCGACCGCCATAGGCTACGTCTCGTACGGCTACGTCAACAAGACCATACGGGCAGTTGAGCTGGACGGCGTTTCTCCCACCATTGAGAACGCCGCCGAAGGGCGGTATACGATGGCGCGCTTCCTGCACATGTTCACCCAGGGCGAAGCGGAGGGACCCACCAGAAGTTATATAGACCTCGTTCTCTCGGACGAGTTCCAGGAGGAAGTGGTCGGCCAGGAGTACATCGAGGTGAAGAAGGTGAAAAGGCAGTGAGAGCCCGCGGGGGAGAGGCGGTCACGGGAGCGTGCTTCAAGGGTCACGCCTTCGCAGACCGGGAGAACCGGGTGAAGGTGGTCATGCTCGCCTGCGCTTCCGTTGCGATACTCGCCATACTCCTCATCTTCCTTTTCATCTTCCGTGAGAGCCTTCCTTCCATACGCGAGCTCGGCGTCAAGAACCTGTTCTTTTCCACCGACTGGCGGCCGAACGTAGCGGACCCGAAGGCCGGGCACTACGGCATGCTGACCTTCATCTGGGGGACGCTTCTGACGACATTCGGCGCGATGCTTATCTCAACCCCGCTCGGGATAGGAGCGGCTGTCTTCATAGACCAGGTGGCCCCCGACAGCATGGCCAGGGTGGTCCGCCGCGGCATAGAGCTCCTGGCGGGCATACCGTCCGTGGTCATAGGCTGGTTCGGCCTGATACTTCTCGTGCCGGCGATAGCGCGCGTCACCGGCACCTCCGGTTACGGCGTCGCCGCAGCCTCGCTGGTGCTGGTGGTCATGGCTCTGCCTACGATTACCACCCTCAGCGCGGAGACGCTCAAATCGCTTCCCGCAGAGCTCAAGGAAGCGTCTGTGGCGATGGGGGCCACCCGCTGGCAGACCATCTACAAGGTGCTGCTCCCCTCGGCCAGAGAGGGCCTGCTCATAGCGGTTATCCTCGGCATGGGCCGCGCCATAGGGGAGACCATGGCCGTGCAGATGGTCATCGGGAACGCCCGAGCCTTCGCGGTCTCGCCGTTCGCGCGCACCAGCACCCTCACTACGCGCATAGTCACCGATACCGGTGAGGCTTCGGGAATCTTCCGCTCCGCGCTTTTCGCGCAGGCGCTGGTGCTCTTGCTGATAGCGATGGTGCTCATAATCCTGATCCGTGTCATCTCCAGGAAGAGGGAGGCTGCCTGATGAAGGGGAGCCGCGCCGACAAGGCGGCCACGGTGGTGTTCTGGGCACTGGGCCTCGTCACCATTGCCCTCCTCGCGTTTATCATCATCGAGATCCTGGCGCGGGGCTTTCTCACCGCCATCAACCCCAAGTTCTTCCTGGGGAAGCCGGAGGCGATCAAGGCCGGGGGAGGCATCTTCCCCATGATCATCTCCTCGCTGTACCTGGCTGCGCTCACGATACTTATATCACTGCCCATAGCCATCGGAGCCGCCATCTACATGGCCGAGTACGCGAAAAAAGGCCGGCTCAACAACTTCATCCGGTTCTGCCTTGATTCCCTGGCCACCCTGCCCTCGATAGTGTTCGGGCTTTTCGGGCTGGCGCTCTTCGTCATCTACTTCAGGTGGAGCTACTGCCTGCTCGCCGGAGCGTTCACGCTGGCCATCCTCAACCTGCCCATCCTCCTGCGCAGCACCGAGGAGGCCATCAAGCTCGTTCCAAATACGTACCGTGAAGCGTCGATGTGCCTGGGAGCCAGCCGCTGGACGACCATCCGCCAGGTGGTGATACCGACCGCCCTGCCGGGGATAATGACCTCCACCATCCTGCCTATCGGGAGGATAATGGGTGAGTCAGCGGCCATCGTCTACACCACCGGGCTTTTCATAAGGAACATACCCATCAGCCCGTTCGACACCGCGGCGCCGCTGGCGGGCTACATCTGGTACGCGCAGTCAGAGGCACTGGTCCCTGACTACCGGCAGATAGTGAACGGGGGAGCCGCGCTCCTCCTTATAATCGTGTTCGCCATATATTTCCTGGCCAGGTGGGCGGGCAACCGCTACCAGCAGACCAAGCTGCTGGGACCGAAGATGAAGTAGGAGAGGCTGTGCCTGAAGAAGCGCTCGAGAACAAGATGGTGATCAAGGACCTGTCGATGTACTACACCGACTTCAAGGCGATCGAGGACGTGACCTTTGATGTCCCCGCCAGGCGGATAACCGCGCTGATCGGGCCGTCCGGCTGCGGCAAGAGCACGCTGGTGCGCTGCCTGAACCGGATGAACGATCTTATCGAAGGGGTTCGCGTGGAGGGAGAAGTCGTTCTCGACAGCGAGAACGTCTATCAGCAGGGGTTCGACACCATAGGCCTACGCCGCAGGGTTGGAATGGTGTTCCAGCGGCCCAATCCCTTCCCTAAGAGCATCTACGAGAATGTGGCCTACGGCCCGAAACTGGTGGGGATCAAGGACAAGGAAGAGCTCGACTTCATAGTGGAGGACAGCCTCAAGAAGGCGGCGCTCTGGCACGAGGTCAAGACCATCCTGCGCGAGTCCGGTCAGAACCTCTCCGGCGGTCAGCAGCAGCGACTCTGCATAGCCAGGGTCATCGCGGTCCAGCCCGAGGTCATCCTCTTCGACGAGCCCTGCTCGGCGATAGACCCGGTGGCCACCCAGCTCATCGAGGACCTTATGGCGGAGCTGAAGGAGAACTTCACCATGGTCATCGTGACACACAACATGCAGCAGGCGGCCAGGGTGAGCGATTTCACGGCGTTCATGCTGGTGCAGGAGCAGGGGCAACCCGGGAGATTGATAGAATACGGGGATACCAACACCATGTTCACCAACCCGTCGGACGAGCGGACCGAGCGGTATATCACGGGCCGGTTCGGGTAAAATACCTGAAAGCGGACAGGATGCGCGCGGCAAGAAGGGGTAATCGATGGAGATAAGGAAGACCTTTCACCAGCAGTTGGAGGACCTGTACCTC
The DNA here is from genome assembly GCA_020062425.1 of Actinomycetota bacterium. Lineage (GTDB taxonomy): Bacteria > Actinomycetota > Geothermincolia > Fen-727 > Anoxymicrobiaceae > JAGUWJ01. Next base: position 13,333 of record JAGUWJ010000064.1, on the reverse strand, counting down.
GATCTGCTCAAGATGGCGAACATAACGGTTGACACCATAGAGAAGGCCAGGCGCGCCTTCGCGAACCTGGACGCGGAGCTGGCTCGCGAGATAATCGACGGCGACGACGTTGTAGACGACTATGTCAAGAAGATAGATGAGAACGGCGTCGAGATGCTGGCGCGCCAGGCCCCGGTGGCGATAGACCTCCGCACAATCATAGTCATCATGAGGCTCGCGACGCATCTCGAGCGCGTAGCGGACCTCTGCGTGAACATCAGCAAGGCGATACAGAATTTGGGGGATTACAAGCTGTCGCCGTGGATATCAGAGAACATCGACGAGATGTTCAAGAGGGCCGTCAGGATGCTGGTCACAGCCGTGGAGTCGTTCAAGGAGCGCGACGAGGCCAAGGCCGAGAGCCTGGTGGAGATGGACGATACTGTGGACCGCATCAACAGGAGCTTCCTTACCGGCACCGACCGTGAGAGCGAGGAGGAGGTCGACCTGGTCATCAGGGTGGTCATGGTCGCCCGTTTCATCGAACGCATCGCCGACCATGCTGTGGATATCGGCGAGGAAGTCCGCTACATGGTGACTGGACACTTCGTGACCTGATAGCGTTTCTCAGCGGTGTCCCAGCATCGATTCAAGGTCTGTCTTGTTCTGGATGTTGGTGACCGCAAGCACCTTGTCGCCCTCCCGTAAAACCGTATCAGCTTTCGGCACCATCATGGCATCCTCACGCACGACCGTTACGATGAGGGTCTCGGGCGGCAAGGCCACTTCGGAGAGCGGTTTCCCCAGGGCAGAGGCGTCGTCCGGCAGTGTTATCTCCACCAGGCTCACGTCGCTGGCCTGCAGCTTCATGACCGTGACCACCTCGCCCAGGGTGGTCTCTTCCTCGATAATCTTCGCTATGATGTCCGGAGTGCTCACTTCCACGTCCACACCCCAGCTGGGTGTGAAAAGCCAGCGATTCTTGGGGTTGTTGACCCTGCTGATGACCTTCGGTACATCGTACTCGTACTTGGAGAGGTAGCTTATGACCAGGTTGTCCTCGTCGTCCCCGGTCACGGCGACCATGAGGTCGGCGTCATCTATCCCCGCGAACTCCAGCACCCACGGCTCGCAGGCATCCTCGCAGATAGTGCGGACGGCTCCCCTCTCTGTAGAGATGAGGGCGCACTTTTCCTTGTTCTGGTCGATCACCGTGACCTCGTTCTTCTCATGCAGTATGCGGGCGAGGAAAGAGCCTACCACGCCCCCTCCGGCGATAATGACTTTCATCTAAATATCCTCCCTCGACCTCAGGTGATAAAGAACATTTTCTTGTACTTTTCCATTGCCGGTCGCGCCACAAGGACGCTGACGGTATCGCCCTTGGCGAAAGTGGTTCCCGCCACCGGCAGAAGAGCCGCCCCGAACCTCTCGATAGCCGCGACCCGCACCTCTCCCGGCACCTCGAACTCGGAGACCCTTCTTCCAGCCAGGTTCGAGGGCAGCTCGAACTCCATCAGCTCCACCTCGCCCGAGCCGAAAGTGTCCCTGGAGAAAGAGCGCTCCCGGAACAGCAGGTCGAATATCTTGTTGACGCCCCACTGGACAGGCGCCACCGTCGGGATTCCGAAACGGCGGTATATCTTTGCCCTCCTGGGATCGTAGATACGTGTCACAACCTTGGGTACGTGGAAGACGTCCTTGGCGATGATGGACGAGACGATGTTCGAGTTGTCGCCGCTGCTCACCGCTATGAAAGCGTCAGCCCTCTCTATGCCGGCATCGACCAGCACCTCCGAGTCGAAGCCGATGCCCTCGACCGCACGGCCCTTGAAATCGACATCGAGCAGGTGGAAGGACGACGGATCCTTGTCGATCACCGCTACACTGTTCCCCTGCCGCTCCAGCCGCCGGGCGAGCCGCGAGCCTGTCCTTCCGCATCCCATGATGACCACGTGCATAACGTTCAACCCCCATTAGGCCGTCAGGCTAATACCCAGTTATGATCGCCGTTCCGCGGGCTCACGCCGCTTCCTCCAGCGCCTCTTTCTCCACACTTACTTCTGCCTTTTTCGCCACGTGCCTGCGAACGAAGTACTTTCTGATTTCGTCTGCCACCAGCGGAAATGGTATCATCGCGAACATAAAGAGCCACACTTGGATGCTCAGAGGCTCGAACCCGAAGAAGTTGGGGAACGGCGGCACATAGAGGAATATAATCAGGATGACCAGTTCGGAAAGGATTCCCCATAAGTAAAATGTGTTGGTGAAGAAACCCACTTTGAAGATTGACTCCCGCTCCGTCCTGCATGCGAAGCCGTTGCCTATTTGTGTGGTGACGATGGTATGGTGGCAGGCCGTGGTCGCCATCACGTACACAGCGGCGAAAGCAGGAACATTGGTCATCGCAGAAACTCCCATCTCAGGTCTCCACCCCGCCAGCCAGTAGACGAAGAAGAACGCGGCGAGAGAGCAAATGCCCTCGATGGGTCCTAGGAACCCGTATGCTCTTCCCAGTAGTTTCCATGAGAGCAGGCGCTCCTTCTGCGAGCGGGGTGGGCGGTTCATGATTCCCGGCTCGGGTGCCTCGGTGCCGAGCGCGAGGGCGGGAATGAGGTCGGTACCCAGGTCGACGGCAAGTATCTGCATTACCGTGAGTGGCAGGGGAACCCTCAAGAGGACGTACAGCAGGAACGGGAACACCTCCGGGATGTTGCTCGCCAGGATATAGGTGACAAACCGCTTGATGTTGTCGTAGACAGCGCGCCCCTCTTCGATGGCGTTCACGATGGAGGCGAAGTTGTCGTCGGTCAGTATCATCTCGGCGGCGTCCTTGGCCACGTCGGTGCCGGCGATACCCATGGCTACACCTATGTCGGCCGCCTTAAGGGCGGGCGCGTCGTTCACCCCATCGCCTGTCATCGCAACTATCTCGCCCTTGCTCTTGAGCATGATGGCTATCCTCATCTTGTGCTCCGGGGCGACCCTGGCGAAGATCACCTCGGGCTCTTCGAGCGCGGCGGTCAGGTCTTCATCGGACATCTGCTCGATGTCCGGGCCGGTCACCACCCGGACCTGCTTCCCCTGGACCAGCCCGATCCGCCTGGCGATGGATTCGGCGGTAACGCCATAGTCGCCGGTTATCATTATTACCCTGATACCAGCGCTACGGCACTCCTGGACCGCCCGTTCGACCTCCGGACGCGGCGGGTCCATCATGGCGGCGAGCCCCACGAAGGTAAGGTCCTTCTCGAGGTCGTCTATCTCGTAGTGCTTCTGCTCCTGCTCGAGCTCCCGGTAGGCGAACCCGAGCACGCGCAAGGCCTGGGTCGCGTAACCGTCGTTCATGCCCGAGACGAGCTTCCTGTCCTCATCGGTGATGTCCCGCACGCCGCCCGGCTCCCATATCTTCGTGCAGAGCCCGAGCACTTCCATCGGAGCGCCCTTTACCAGCGCCTCGACCCCCTCCTGGAGTTTATGTGTCGTGGTCATGCGCTTGCGGCGGGAGTCGAACGGCAGCTCGTACCTCCTGGGGAAAATCCTTAGTTCTGTCTCGTAGTCGTACTTGAACTTCTGCGCCGTGACCAGCAGGGCCGCCTCGGTAGGGTCGCCCAGGATGCGCCACTGCTCTTCGGCCTCCTGCGGGGGCATAAGTTTCGAGTTGTTGCAGAACGCCGCGATGCGTAGGAGCTTGAGCATTGAGGTGGCGTCTTCCTCGCTAAGCGGCTTGCCATCTATGCTGAAATCGCCCACCGGTGCGTACCCGACTCCGCCGATCTGTATATCGCGGCCGGCGACCCAGACCTCGCGGACGGTCATCTCGTTGGTGGTAAGGGTTCCCGTCTTGTCAGTGCATATTACTGTCGTGCAGCCGAGGGTCTCGACGGAGGACAGCTTCTTGATGAGGGCGTGCCGCTTCACCATGCGCTGCGTGGCCATGGCGAGGGACAGTGTGACCGTGGGCAGAAGGCCTTCGGGGACGTTGGCCACGAGGATGCCGATGCCGAACATGGTGGCCGCTGTCCAGCGAGACGTATCCGGGGCCTGAGGGATCACGAAAGCCCCCAGCAGGAAGAACATTACACCCAGGCCGGTAGCGATGACAGCCAGGATCTTGGTTATCTTGCCCATTTCCTTCTGGAGCGGACTCGGCTCTTCCTTGACCTCCTGGGTGAGGCCTGCGATCTTTCCGATCTCCGTATTCATCCCAGTGGAATAGACCACGGCCTGCCCGCTCCCCGAGGCTACGTTGGTGCCGGCAAATACCAGGTTGGAGAGATCTGCCAGCGCCGCTTTCTCGATGCTCAAGGCCTCGGAGCGCCTCGACTGCGGCTCGGACTCGCCGGTAAGGGCGGAGTTGTTCACCCTCATCTCGGCGACCTGGATGAGCCGGGCGTCTGCGCTGATGCTGTTGCCGGCCTCGAGCACCATCAGGTCGCCGGGGACAAGGTCATCCGCCTCGATTTCCTGTTCCTCTCCATCGCGTACTACCCTGACCTTGCGGGGGAGTATCTTCTCCAGGCTCTCGATGGCCCGTTCCGCCTTGAACTCCTGCCAGAAAGTGAATATAGCGTTGATGACGATGACCGCGATGCAGGCGATGCCCAGCTCGGGCATGGCCGCCACGAAGGAAAGGACCGCCGCCACCCAGAGCATGATGGCGAAGAAATGGGTGAAATTATAGACGAACTTCCGCCAGAGGGGCGTGCCCCTCTTCTTCTCCAGGACATTGCGCCCGTGTTCATCAAGGCGCCTAGCCGCCTCGTCGTAGCGAAGCCCTTGGGGCGTGCTGTCCAGAAGTCCGTATACCCCATCCTCCGGGGCTGTGTAGATCGCTTCTTCCATTTATCTCAACTTGAGCAGCGTCTTCTCGAGCTTGCGTATCTTCTTCGCCGTCACCAGTGCGGTGATGGTATCGCCCACACGGAGTACGAAGTTGTCCTCAGGCATGTAGCCTGTGCTGCGCCTCACAATATAGGCGAAGGTGACCTTCGATGCGCCGGAAGCGGCGCGCACCTTCTTGCCCTCCCAGCGGGAAGGACACTCGAACTCCACCAGGTCGTACTGGTTGAACATGCACGAGGATTTCGCCCGCACCACCGGGTTGACCAGTCTTTCCATCAGCGCTTGAGCTAGCATCCTGGTGCCGCACACGTACGGCATCCCCAGCGCCTGGTAGGCAGGTTCCTCTCCGGGCTCGAAAACGCGCGACATGACATGCTCGACCCTGAAGACGTTCCGAGCGGTCTCAACTGCCCGGCGGTTAGCCTCGTCGGACTTTGACACCGCAACGAAAGCGTCCGCTTCCTTGATGCCCGATTTCTCGAGTGCCTCCTGTGAGAAGATATCTCCCTCGACGAACCCGCCGTCGTACTCTTCAGAGACTCTCTGGAAAAGCGATGGGTCCGGATCGAGGACAGTCACCTTGTGCCCCTCTCTATCCAATATGGTTGCCAGGTATGCTCCTACCTGGCTGCACCCTCCGACTATGATCCTGAGGCCCGGGGTCGTCTCGTCGAGCGCATCGGAGGCGAGCCCGAAAGCAACCGCACCGCGGCAGGCGCTCTCGTCGAGGTCGGAGCCCATGCACTTCCTCACTATGTGCCACCCCTCCTTGCGCAGAGTCATGACGACCTTGTCTTCTCTGGCCAGTAGCGTATCCTCGTCGAAGGAAATGATCTTATTGTCGCGCATGAGCATCAGCAGCCTCGAGCTGATGCCGTAGGTGAGGCTTCCGGCTGGCTTGCCGTCCGCCTCGGATCCGATAGCGAACTCGATGACCTGGACGCCTACCTCGCTGCGGTCCTGCTGGACTATGGAACCCGGGCTCTGGAAGAGCTGCGAGCGGACACGGTTCGCTATCATTACTGTGCTATCGAAGTAATCTATTCCCTTGCGCGCGAAAGCGCGCTCCTTTTCGGGATTCACCAGACGCGCAACGACCCTGGGTACCTCGTACTTGATCATGGCGGATTCGGCTATCGCCAGATTGGTGTCGTCAAACTGGGTCACCGCGGCGAAGCCGTCGGCTTTCTTGATGCCTGCTTTGATAAGGACTGCATCCTGAATGACATCACCTACTATCGCGCTGCTCTTGACCGATCTAGGGAGGTGGTCGAGGGCAGCAGGGTCCCTGTCGATAACGACAACCAGGTGGCCCTCTTCGACGATGTACTCAGCAAGGCGGGAGCCGACCCCCCCGCATCCGGCGACTATGATATTCATGCGGATATTATACATACTCGAACGGAGTCAAAATTGGGTCTGACCGCACTTTGATACCTTTTAGGTGAGGATTTTCTTGAGCTGTGCTTCCTTTTCGACCGAGGTCACCGCGATGACCGAGTCGCCGGCCTCGACGACGATGTCGCCGTTGGGCACGATGACCTCGTCTCCCCTGATTATCGATACCAGCACACATTCCTCAGGGAGACCCAGGTCCTTCACGGCTTTTCCGCATGAGCTGCAGGTCAAGTCCGGGATGTCCACCTCGATGATGGCCAGCTTTCCCTTCTTCATCACGTGCAGCGTGATGACATCCCCAATGGTGGTCTCCTCCTCGATAAGGTGGCCGATGACGGTGGTGCTGGAGATCGCTTCTATACCCATCAGGTTGAAGATGCGCTCGTTCTTGGGATTGTTCACGCGGGCGACGGCGCGCGGCACATCGAAGGAGGTCCTAGCGAGCTGGCACGCCACCAGGTTGTCGTCGTCGTCGCCGGTCACTGCGGCGAAGACGTCAGCCTTTTCGACGCGCGCCTCCTGCTGGGTGCGGAAGTCGCACGCGTCGCCGTTTATGACCATCGCCCGGGTGGCGGTGGCGAGCCTCTCGCAGCGGTCGGGATTCTTCTCTATGACCACGACCGTATGCTTGTCCGAAAGGTCCTGCGCGAGGAACGCTCCGACCATCCCCCCTCCGCTGATGACGATATAGATCTCCCTCACCCCTTTATCTCTTGCTCAGGCTCTTCTCGAGCCTCGTGAGCCTCTTGGTGGTTACGAGCGCGCATATCGTGTCCCCGGAGCGCAGAACGAGGTTGTCATCCGGCATGTAGGCACTGCTCCTTCTCACAATGTAGGCGAACGTCACCCCGGAAGCATCCACTGCCCAGCGAACGGTCTTGCCGTCCCAGGAAGCGGGACTCTCGAACTCGACCAGGTTGTACTTGTTGAAAAGGCATGCAGCCTTAACGCTGATTACCGGGTTCAGCAGCCTTTCCAGCAGGACCTGCGCCAGGACGGTGGTGCCGCTTACGAACGGCATACGCAAGGCCTGGTAGGTGGGCTCCTTGTCCGGGTTGAAGAGGCGTGCCATTACGTGAGGCACTCCAAAGATATGCCTTGCCACCTCGGCGGCCATAAGGTTCTTGTTATCCTTTTTTGTGACCGCCACGAAAGCGCCGGCCTGCTCGACCCCGGCGGTGAGCAGTGCCTCCTCATCGTATATCACGCCCTCGACGAACTCGCCTGTGTAGCCCGGCGGCAGGCGCTTGAACAACGCCGGGTCCTCGTCGATTATGGTCACATCATGCCCCTCCATGGAGAGTATGTATGCCAGGTGCGCTCCCACCATGCTGCAGCCGCCGACTATGACTTTTACGCCCTCAGCTGGCGACGCGGCAGCCGCCGCAGCGGCAAGCTCATCAGGGATCGTGTACATGCGGCACGCCGCGCTGTCCACGCCTGAGCCAAGGCACTCCGTCACCGTGCTCCGACCTTCCCGGCGCAGCAGCATCACGACGCGGTCCCCGGAATCAAGCGGCGTGGCCTCGTCGAAGTGGAGCCTCTTATTCTCGCGCGTCAGCATGAGCAGCTTCGAGCTCACCCCGTAGTTGAGGCTGCCTGCCGGCTTTCCTGCGGCCTCATCGCCCACCGACAGCTCGACCACCTGGATGCCGAGGTCGGCCCGGTCCTGCTGAACCACGCTGTTCTCGCTCTGGAACAGCTGCTCGTGGATTCGCTGGGTGATGAGGGTCGTTCCGCAGACGTAATCCACATCGAGCTTGAAGTAGGTGAGCTCCTTCTCCGGATTGTACAGGCGCGAGAGGACTGACGGCACGTCGAACACCACCTTGGCTACCTCTGCTGCCATGAGGTTGGTGTTGTCCTCGTTGGTAACGGCGGCGAAGGCGTCCGCATGCTCTGCACCTGCCTCCCTGAGGACCTCCTCGTCGAACGCCATGCCCTCGAGCGTTATCCCGTTGAAGGTGCCTCCAAGACGCCGGAACGAGGCCGATTCCTTGTCGATAACCACCACGTCATGCCGCTCGAAGGATAGATATTCGGCCAGCCGCGAACCGACCCTGCCGCACCCGGCGACTATCACATGCATATTGTTCCAGCCTCTTTTTCATCTCTTGAAGAGCGCCTCTTGTGCGCGCGATCACGATTCAATGTTACTCCTCTTTGGCCCACTTCCGGCGCTTGACCATGCGCCAGTACCAGAGGATCGCAATAACCGAGCAAAGCGCCAGGAACGTCGCCAGCTTCTCCCACTGGAACGCGTGCCGGAAAGGATGGCCCGGCTGTATGATCTCGAGCGTGCCAGCGTGGATATCGGTGTCTCCGCCGTGCTCGGCGCAGGCCCGGTGGAACACACCGGACAGCCTGACCTTGGCCCCCCTGTTCTTGTATCCGCCAAGCACCGTTATCTGCCTGGCGCCCGACGCCGGCACCCATACCCCGATACCGACGTTGGACATACCCACCAGAGCCCCGCCCTCCTCGATGCTCCTCCTGCTATAGGGGTCGTCATTCACGGTTATCCAGGCTCTGTCACCGCGAACCATGATATCGCCGATGACCTCCCCCTCGATGGTGACCTGCTGGTCGTCGTATTTCTTCATATCCTCGATCAGGCTGGTGATGGAGACCGCGCCGTCCGCCCGGGCCGGCGCGGCCGCCGTTTGAACGAGCGCCACGGTAAGCAGGCATGCCGCCAGCGCCAAGAAAAACGTGCTCCGACGCGCCCGAACGCCCCTCATCGAGCCCTCGCCCCCCCGCTCCTTCCGATGATGGTAGCCGCCGCCAGCCCGAACAGGGCGAACACGCTCATGAACTCGAGCCTCCCCGCCCACATCTCGATGATGTACCAGACCTTTAAGAGCGTTGGCATGAAAGGAGTGGTGAGCCCAGCGGAAAGGCCGGTGTTGCTTCCGGCGGAGACGGCGTCGAAGAACGCCACGGACGGCGCGTAACCGTAGATGACTCCCAGCAGGCCTCCAACGAAGTAGATAAAGACGTAGCTGATGAGCACCAACATGGTCGCCTTGACCAGCGGCTCGTCAATCCAGATGTCCTTTACATGGTGCACTTTCTCGCGGACCACCGCTGACTCAGGTGACACGATCTTCTTTATGTCACCCCACAGCGACTTGGTGAAGATACCCATCCTCAGGCCCTTGAAACCGCCTCCGGTCGAGCAGGCACTGGCCCCGATGGCCATAGCCAGCGTGATGCCCCACATGGCGATGAAACCGAACTCTTTGTAGAACGAAGTAGCATATATGGTGCTGTTGCCGGTGGTTGTGTGCCCCGAGATGAGGTTGTAGAACCCCTTGCGGAAGAACTCGGTGAGCGTCGTGTAAACATGGAATTTCGAGAAACCGATCGCCAGTATGAAAGTGGTAATGATAGTCGTAATTGTGAAAGACCTTATCTCGATGTTCTTGAATATCTCGGTGCGCCGCCGGGTCCAGACCGCGTAGTGCAGCGCGAAGTTGAACGACCCGATGACAAAGATGACCAGCGTGATGGTCTCGATGATAAAGCTGTGGTAGTAGAGCAGGTTGAGGTTCTGCGGGGCAAACCCGCCGGTGGACCACGCCCCCATGAAAAGCCAGACCGAATGCAAGAAGCCTCGCCCTGCCGGCATGCCGTCGGCCAGCAGGGAGGCGAACAGGAAGGTGCTGCCGATGACCAGGTACGCGAGGCTTATCATCCAGATGGCGCGAGCGGTGCGAACCACGTTGGGAAGAAGTTGCTCCTCTTTACCCTCGCTGACGTAGATCTTGAACGCCCCCGAGGTGCCGGCGAACAGGAACGTGAGCGCGATGACGATTATGCCCTGGCCTCCCGAGTAGGTGAGCAGGTGCCGCCACATGTTGAGTCCGTTCGAGACGTGGTCCAGGTCCTGCAGGAGGAAGAGGCCGGTAGTAGTGTAGCCGCTCATCAGGTCGAAGCAGGCGTCCAGGAACGAGGGAAAGTGCCCGGAGAGGTAGTGGGGAATGGCTCCGAATACCATAGCCACCAGCCAGCCAGCCGAGGCGATTACCAGCCCGTGGAACCAGGTCAGGTCTCGCCCGCGCACCCGGCAGGTGTTCTCCATCAGCAGCCAGAACGCCACGCAGGCCGCGATGCCGACAAGGAAGTCAAGAACGGTGTTCCACTCGGTGCAGGCTACCGCCACCGCCAGCGGCACCAGCATGATGAGGCCTACGCCCAGGATGACGCGACCGATGCCCCACCCGATGAGCTTCAGGTCCTCGCGGGTCGGGCGAAGTATCACGCGACTATCACCTTGACTACGTACAGGACCAGGAGCGCTAGGAGTGATATCGTGACCACCGCCGCGACCTCGATAACGATGCCGACAGCATAGTCCCCCCACCTTCGCCAGCTGCTCCTGTCCTTACCGCGGACTTCTGCCAAGCCGTCCCTCCCTCAAGAGCGTTCCCGACCCTACCGGCACAAGAGAATGAACGGATTATAGAACAACTCCCACACCTGATGGAACCTTGTCTACGGCGATTCCCGTACCAGATTTCTCGTATCCGGTTCAACGCTCGTGGATGCAGGAGAGGTGGCGGAGTCATAGAATTATGGGCTCGAGGTTTTAAGAGGTAGCGCATGAAAGGAGACGTACATATGTCGACAGAGGATAACTTGAAGGAAGCGTTCGCAGGGGAGTCGCAGGCGAACAGGAAGTACTTGGCTTTTGCCAAAAAGGCGGACGACGAGGGATATGCGCAGGTGGCAAAGCTGTTCCGCGCGGCGGCCGACGCGGAGACGGTGCACGCGCACGCGCACCTGAAGGTGCTGAAGGGCATCGCCGGCACTGAGGAGAACCTCAAGGAGGCCATCGGCGGCGAGACCCACGAGTTCACACAAATGTACCCCGACTTCATAGCGGAAGCCGAGAAGGAAGGTAACGACCCGGCGGTGATGTCGTTCAAGAACGCCAACGCGGTGGAGGAGATACACGCGGGCCTCTACAAGAAGGCGCTCGACAGCCTGGGCAGCAACGAAGAGGTGGACATCTGGGTGTGCCAGGTCTGCGGTAACACGGTCGAGGGCGAACCCCCCGAGAAGTGCCCCGTATGTGGTGCGCCGAAGAAGATGTTCAAGAAGATAGACTGACAGCTTTACGTTCTGCCTGAAACGGAGATGCGAAGAAGGGGTCGGACTCCTTCTTCGCATCTCTTATTTGTTGAGGGAGAGCGGGCTAGCTCATGCGCGAGGCTCCGTAAGGGCACCTGGCGGCGCAGAGCCCGCAGCCGTAGCAGTCGATCACCTTGGAATGCCCACCTTCCATGAGCCTGCAGGAGAACGGGCAGACCTCGACGCAAGTGCCGCACTCGCGGCACAGAGAAGGTTCGACGGAGGCCCGGGCGTCACCCTTGACCAAGGGATACACGCCCTGCCCGAGCGACCGGTTCAGGATATAAGGCACGCAGCCGTCCGTGCAGCAGTTGCAGATGACGTACTCGTTCATGGCCCCGCCTATCAGGCAGTGAAGGAAGACCATGTGGAACATGCCGAGAGAGGCGCACTCCTCGATGATTCGGACTGCTTCTTCCTTTTCTATGACGCGGTAGTCACTCGGAAAGGCTTTCAGCCAGACGTCGGTTCCAGTCCGAATAACGATATCTGTTTCCATTGGGTGGCCGCAGGCCTTGTGACCGATACGGCACCGGCAGGGGCCCACCGCGATCTTTCCTTCCAGCCCCCGCACCATTTCGATGAGGCGGTCGGTAGTGAACGGCCTTCCCGTGTCTCCGTAATGACCGAACGGGTAGGCGACGGGGTAGAGAATCAGCCAGCGCGTGAGGAAGAACTTCGACATGAATCTTAGCCTGCCCACGCACATGTGGTAGGAGAGGTAGAGGATGGGCACCTCGATCCACCGCGCGAATATCTTCATCAGAAAAAGTCTGATGGGACTCTGTTCGCCGGCTATAATCTCAGCGCCGATATGGCCGACCAGGAGGCAGCAGACCAGTAGTGCGGGTGTTTTCATATTCCGTACCTTTAGTTTAGTGTTCCTCCGCCGTCGGCCAGTATGGTGGTACCAGTTACGAAGCTGGATGCGTCCGAGGCGAGAAATACGGCCAGGCAGGCCATCTCCTCCGGCTGTGCCAGGCGGCCGAGGGCTATTCTCGAGGTGGCTATCTTCTGGACCTCCTCATTGGCCCAAAGCGCCTGGGAGAAGTGGGTCTGAACCAGACCAGGTGCTATCCCGTTGACCCGAATTCCCGAGGATCCCCACTCCTGTGCGAAAACCCGGGTCAGGCTGTCTATGGCCGCCTTGCTGATGCTATAAGCACCCAAGCCCGGCGTGGGGCGGATGGCGGCTTCGGTGCTGAGGTTGATAATGGAGCCTTTCTTGTTTCTGAGCATGACCTCGCCAACCGCTTTGGTGAGGAAGAAGACGCCTTTGAGATTGACGTCCATTATCTTGTCCCATGCCGCCTGGTCGCAGCCGGTCACTGAGCCGAAAACAGGGTTGGTGGCGGCGTTGTTGACCAGTATATCTATGGTCCCGTACGCCTCGACGGCGCCGTCTACGACGCCCTGAAGCGACTCGATCTTTCCCACGTGCGCGGGGATGCAGAGCGCCTCACCACCGGCCGCCTCTATCTTTTCCTTGACCGCGTTCAGGCCTTCTATCTTGCGGCTTGTCAGCACGACGCGCGCGCCGAATTCCGCGAGCGCCATGGCTATAGCTTCACCGATGCCTCTGCTCCCGCCGGTGACAATAGCCACCCGTCCCGAGAGATCGAACTTCTCTTTGTACATCCATCTCACCCTTTCCGGTACACATGTCCAGAGCCTTCTTGGCCCTCGAATCAGGCGATCGTCGACCCGATCACGTTCTCTAACGAGGCTGTGCCTGCGCAGCATGGTTCCTTCGCCGGGCAAGCGTATAACATAGTCAATTGAGCGGCAACAGCGGGAGCCACCCGAGGGGTTGAAGAGCTTGACCCGGCTGCCTTGCATCTGCCGCTATTGTATGAATAGTATATTAGCGCTCTTGGATAGCACTACTTTAGTATAGTGGCGTGTAAACGAAAGGAGATGGGATATGGCTGACGAGATCAGGTTTGACGACCGGGTAGCGATCGTGACCGGCGCC
>JAGUWJ010000195.1 GCA_020062425.1 Actinomycetota bacterium | reverse complement strand
CGACACCGCGGACGGGCTGGTGGCCGGGGGCAGCCGTGAGCGGGTGCTGGGCATCATGAGCGATTCCTCGACCGGCGCGTTCGGGGTCGCAGCCATAGCGCTGGCGCTGCTGGGGAAGTTCGCCCTTCTGGCAAGCCTCGGTTTTCAAGACGGGCGCGGCGCCCTTGTCTGCGCGGCGGTGATGGGGCGCTACTCCCTGAGCCTGCTGTGCTGTCTCTTTCGCCCCGCGAAGGAGGGTGGGCTCGGCAACGTGATCATCTCGAGTTCCGGGGCGAGGGAGCTGGTGATCGCAACCGTTATCGGTGTGGCTCCGCTGGCCGTGTTGTTCAGGTGGCACGCTCTTTATGCGGCCTCCGGGCTGGCGGTCCCTCTCCTCCTCGCGCTGTACGCCCGCTTGAAGCTCGGAGGACTGACGGGCGACGTGGTAGGAGCCGGCCTCGAGCTGTCCGAGCTGTCCGCTCTCTTCTCATTCCTCTAAACTTCCGTTGGGGACGGACCCTTAACCGGAAGTCTTGCCAGGTCTTGGCAGAATTTCCACTTGGTGCCTGACCCCAACGGAAATATCAGCGGGTAGCGTAGCTTCCGTGACAGCGGCCGGCCATGATCGCCGCAACCAGGTCTTCGTCCGAGTTTATGTCGTTATCGAAAACCGTGTAGCAGCGGCCGACCTGGAAGATGTGATGGGCGTCGCTTCCGCCGATGCCCGGCAGGTCGTAGCGGAGCGCCAGCTCGGCCGCGGCAGCGTTGCCCTCGGGGGTGCATCCACCGTTGTGCGTCTCCACCGCGTCCACGTTCCTCAATAGCCAGTCCGCGCGCTCAGGGCCGTGTACGCGCTCCAGCTCCCCTGACACGCGGCAGGAGTGGGCGGGCACTATCACCGCCCCCGCCTCGCGGCTCCACGCGAGCAGGTCCTCGAAAGGAGTCTTCCACCCCGGAGCGTTCCGGTAGAGACCGTAGACCAGCATGTCGCCGAACTCCGTGTAGATCTCTACCCCCCTGTAGACGGGGAAGGAGCGCTCGCGCCCGAGCTCAGCGGCCACCTCCGCGCCGCGTATCTCGTCGTGCTCGGTCACGCATATGCCGTCGAGCCCGGCGTACTTTGCCTGCTCTATCAGGTGGCGCGGGTCGATCAGGCTGCACGGCGAAGAGACGTTGGTATGTAAGTGCAGGTCTATCTTCAAGGCTGAAACCCGTCCCGGTCTTCCGCTTGCGCCACGCCCCGTGCGAGGTCCCTGATGCGCTCCTCGACGAGGCCGCGATCGTTGTACCGTTCACCTCTGGTGAGCGCCTTCGACTCCCTGCCCTCCTCCGTGTAGGTGGTGCTCAGGAGCGCGAGCCCCATGTCGTGGTAAATCCTGGCGGCGTTCTTGAAAGCGACCCTGGAGAGCGATTCAACGCGGTGGATGCCTCCACCTTCGAGCATGCGTTCGCCCTCCTCGAAGCAGGCGTCCACGAAGTCGTCGATGGGAACGGGCTCCTCGGTTTCGAGGGAGCCCAGGGCGGCGCAGGCGACCAGGTACGCTTCGAGGTACGACGCAAGCATTGGACAGAGCACTTCCGCGTAGACCTGGTGGTCGAGCTTCCAGGCCTCGTCGGCGCGAGTGGGGCTAAAGACGAACTCATGGGCGAGCAGCATCTTCAGGAAAGCCGCCGCCTCTTCCCGCACCCCGTTCGAACCGGCATCACCCTCCGGGACGGACACCCAGGCGACCGCCGATATGGCGGCTCCCAGGAAATGACTTATCATCATGTTCTTGTTATACTCGAGGTAGCGCCTTCCACTCTGGGCCACCTCGAAGCCCTTCACCCCGTCAACGACACCGGGTGATACATGGCCCTCCATCGCGAACCACTCCACGGCCGCTCTGATGCCCTCCGGGTCGGCGTCCGGCGTGACCGGCAGCCTTCGGCGCTCGCTGAATTGAAGGAACCTGTCGGCCAGACGCTCGAATTCGGGGAGTGGCACCCGGTCGTCCCCCGACGCCAGCAGAACGGCGGCGGCCAGCGAGCGCGGGGTGACCGGGGTGACCTTGTTGATACCGTCCGCGACAACCGTGGCCGTGCCTTCGAGGCCGTGCTCCCTGAGCAAGGCCTTCATGCTCACCGGTGTCCCGAACTTTACGTAGGCCCGGCCCAGCCTGGTGTTGAACGACCTGTAGATGCGGGCGAAGCCCTTGACGCTCTCCGATATCTTGCGCCCACCGGCCATCTCTCTCACGTGCGCGGACTCCTCCGGGACCTTGTCGTAACCCAGGTATACGGGCACCAGGGTGATATCCGGGCACACCCCCATGTTCATGGACTCGGCCAGTATCTTCAGGTACCCGGTCTTGGGGCTCTGCAGCTTGCCGTCGCGCGACCGCGTGCCCTCGATGTACACCACGCTGGTGTAGTTCTCGGCCAGCAGGTACCTCAAGTAGGCGCAGAAGACCTCACGGTAAAGGGTCTCGCCGGCGAAAGTCCTGCGGAGGTAGAAAGCCCCGGAGTGCCTCAAGAGCCAGCCCACCGGCCAGAAGTTCAGGTTGAGACCGGCCGCCTGCTGGGGGGGAACCATACCGGAGCGGAAGAGCGTGTACCCTATCAGGAGTGGATCCACGTAGCTCTTGTGGGAACACGCCAGCACGATTCTCGAGCGGCTGTCGCACTCGGCCAGGAACCTGATCCCCTCCGGGTCCACCTCGAGCCCGTCCAGGAACTTGTCAAAGAAGAAATCGACCACGCGGGCGAAGTACCTTGCCACGCCTACCCTGTAGTCCGACGCGATCTCGGTCAGAAAGCCGCGCGCCTCTTCCAGGACCTCCTCGCGTGTGACACCCCGCTCGAGCGAGTACTCCTGCATGTACGATGTCAGCAGGGGATCCGCCAGCACCCGGTTCCTGACCTCCCAGCGCGGCGCAAGCGGAGGGCCGGTGCACGCGCGGCGCTCGGACTCGATATCGCCCATGAGGCGCATTCGCAGGGCTTCGGCCTGCCGGCGATAGTCGTCGTCCGGGTGCTCGTCGAGCCATTCCGCGAGCGCTATAGGCCTGCAGTTCTTCACCCTCCCCGTCCGCAACGTGCGCATCCAGCTGGTCGCCTTTCTGAACAGGTGAAGCGGGGAGAGCCTGTAGGCGCGGGCGGCTATGGTGGAGGCGGGGGCGTCGGGGGTGAGTTGGTGATACGCGCGGAGGAGCGGCACCAGTGTAAGAGGGAAGTCACTCGCCCTCTGGATGGCGACAAGAGCTTCGAGGTCTATCTCCCTCGCGGCGCCCGCGGGTCGGTCCCGCTTCGAGGCGACCTCGGCCAGTCCGTGGAGCAGCCCTTCCAGCTTTTCTATCGCGGAGCCGGGGGCCTCGCCCCTCTTCCCGAGACGGATCTCTCGCGCCCTGCGGGCGAAAGCGATGTTCCGCCCGCCCGCGGGCGGGCGGCGGATCATGTTTATGGGCCCGGTGGTCCGAAGCCTTGCAGCGAGGACCAGCCTGTGTCTTCTGCCCTTTTCGGGAAGCACGAATACGGTGAGCGGAGACGCTATGACCCAGCTTGCTCTGTGCGGCTCACCGGACAGCGGCCTTCCGAGGTAGGAGCCGTGCGCCAGCGGACGGGTGAAGCGCGAGAGCACGCTGACCAAGATACTGGAGAGCAGGCCGGGCGTCCAGGAGAAGACCCCTTGCACCATCCCGGAGGTCTCCTGGTAGTCCAGGCCGCGCTCCTCCCCCACTCCAGCGCCGCGGATCAGCATGGTCTTCTTCAACTAACGCCCTCCGCATCGCCCGTTGGGGCGAAGGCGCCCATCCTGCCCAGGAGACCCCGGATCCGCTCCTCCACTGAGGGCCTCTCATCGAAGCGCTCTCCGGGCACGTACACCGTGCTCTCCCTGCCGTCCTCGTCGGACGCGTCGATCCCACTCAACAGACCCATCCTGCGCCAGTTCTTGAGGGCGTTCTTGAAGGCTATCCGCGAGAGGGACTCCTCACGGACGATGACTCCATCCACCAGCAGTGACTCACCCTCCTTGAAGCAGGCGTCCACGGCGTCTTCGACGGTGACCGGCTCGTCCGCGGAGAAAGAGCCGATCACCCTGCAGCTCACCAGATAGCCCTCCAGGTACGAGTCCAGCAGCGAGCACAGCACGTGAGAGCTGGCCCTGTCGTCGCTTCCAAGAAGGGCGAGCGATCTCTCGGGGCTGAAAACGAACTCCTCGGCGAAAAGGGCCTCGAGAAACCCCACGGACTCCTCGAGGGAGGCGTTCGCTTCGGCGCCCGCCGCCCTTGCGCGCTCCACCACGGAAGCCAGCGCGGGCTCCAGGAAGTGGGCGAGCTGTATGTTCTTGTTATACTCGAGGAACCGCCTGTCGTACCCCTCCACACTGAAGCCGGCGGTGCCGTCCTGTTCCTCTCGAGCCACGTATCCCTCCTCAATGTACTGCTCCAGGGCCGCGCGCATCCCGTCGGGGTCGGTGTCCACCGCCATGGGGAGGTCGCGCCTTTCGCAGTAGTCCATGAGGTCCATGAGAAACCGGTTGTACGTGTCTTCAGGTATCCAGGTCTCGCCGCTGGCCAGCAGCGCGCAGCCCACCAGGGACCTGGACGTCACCGGCGTGATGCGGTTTATCTCGTCACAGGCAACCTCAGCCGCGCCCCGCAGGCCGTGCTCGCGAATGAGCGCCTTGAAGCTCATGGGGGTCCCGAACTTGACGTATGCCTTCCCCAGTCTCGTCCTGATCGACGTAATGATCTTCGCGAACACGCCCATGGTCTCCGAGACCTTGCGCGCACCCGACATCTCCTTCACGTGTGATGGCTCCTCGGGTATCTTGTCGAAGCCCAGGTAGACGGGCACCAGCGTTATGTCCGGGCAGACGCCCATGTGCAGGGCCTCCTCCAGTATCCCCAGGTACCCGATCTTCGGCTTGGCCAGCTTGCCGTCCCTGGTCCTGGTGCCCTCGATGTAGACCACGCTGGTGTAGTTCTCGGCAAGCAGATACCTGACGTACGCGCAGAAGACCTCTTTGTAGAGCGTCTCGCCCATGAACGAGCGGCGGATGTAGAACGCTCCAGAGTGCCTCAAGAGCCAACCCATCGGCCAGAAGTCCATGTTCTGCCCCGCGGCCTGCTGGGGAGGCACCATGCCTGAGCGGAACATGGTATAGCCAATGAGCAGGCTGTCGGCATAACTCTTGTGGTCGCAGACCATGACAATCCTGGAGCGGTTGTCGCACTCCGCCAGGAACCTTATCCCTTCGCGGTCCACGTCCACCCCTTCCAGGAACCTGTCGAACAGGAAGTCGACCACCCTGACGAAGTAGCGCGCCACCCCCACCCTGTATTCGGACTTTATCTCGTCGATGTACCCCCTGGCCTCCGCCAGGACCGCCTCGCGGGTCATTCCTTCCTTCAGCCCATATTCCTGCATGTATACCGAGAGGACGGGGTCGGCCAGCACCCGGCGCCTGACCTCCCAGCTGGGCGGCAGCGGCGGCCCGGTGCAGGCTCGCCGCTCGGATTCGATATGGCTGAGCAGTTCTATTCTGAGCGCGGCCGCCTGAGAGCAGAGGTCCCCTTGCCGTCGGCTTTCCAGCCACCTGGAGAGAACTATGGGTCGGCAGTTCATGACCCGCGCCGTACGCACGGTCCTCGCCCAGTTGGTTGCCTTCCTCAAGAGGTGCAGGGGGTAATAACGGTAGACCTTGGCCCCCATGGTGGTGGCGGGAGCGTCTGGCGTGAGCTGATGATAAGCCCTGAGGACCGGTACCACGGTGAGGGAAACATCGCTCTCCCGCTGTACAGCGATGAGCGCCTCCAGGTCGTAGTTGCACCCGTTGCCTTTCTGGTGATGGCGCGCCGCTCTGGCGAGGCCGGCCTTGGTGAGCTTCTGCGATCTGTTCTTTCTGTCCTTTTTGGAACGCCTCAACTTCCCGGAACGTTTCTTGGGCTCCCTGCCGGCTTTCGCGGAGGCCTTCCTCTCACCGGGTGGGTCCTCGATTATGTTCACAGGGCCGGTACTCCTGAGCCTGGCCGCGAGGACCAGCCTGTGGCGGCGTCCCCTCTCCGGAAGGACGAATACCGTCAGCGGGGACGCGATGACCCAGCTCGACCGGTGTGGCTCACCTGACAGGGAGCGCCCTCCGTACGTTCCCTGCTCCAGAGGCCTCATGAACTTCGAGAGCGCCGTCACCACCAGCGAGCCGACCGGGCCGGGCTTCCAGGCGA
This sequence comes from Actinomycetota bacterium, assembly GCA_020062425.1. Classification (GTDB taxonomy): domain Bacteria; phylum Actinomycetota; class Geothermincolia; order Fen-727; family Anoxymicrobiaceae; genus JAGUWJ01. The sequence continues at coordinate 8,744 of JAGUWJ010000195.1, read as the reverse complement.
AGAACCCCTGGACGATGTTCGCCGTCTCGCGGTAATCGAGCATCTGCGATGTTTCTGTCTGTGCAAGCGTCATCAGATCTTTCACCTCTTTGCCCTGTCAGGCTTTGACCGACTCGCGTTCCTCCGCGTTCACTCTCTCCCGGTAGCGGCTCCAGGCCAGGTCGGTGAGCGCTTCCATCCTGGTCTGTATGCCCTCCCTCCCAGTCTGCTCGTCTACGGATATCGAGAGAACCGGTATGTCGAACTCATTGGATATCCTCGAGAAGACGGTCCTGGCGATGACCTCGGGCAGGCAGGCGAACGGCGCGAAATGTACGAGCGCGTCGAATCCACGCCGGGCGAACATGGCGGCGGCCGCTACGTTTATCTGGCCGTGCCCACCTATCCCGTGGCATACGAAAGGCCTGGCGGCGAGTCCTATCTCCCGGTCGTCCGCGCCGAAGACGGGGTTGCGCCCCATAGGGGTGAATATGTCGGACATGTGAAGCGAACGCTCCACGACTGCGCCCTTCTTCGCCAGCCACCTCGGCGCGTCGAAGTTGAAGTACGGCTCGATGCAGGTCATGAGCTCGCCGATGAGACCCACTCGTAGGTGGAGGCGCGCTTTGTCCACCTCTACGGTCTGAAAGCGCTCCGCCACCGCGCAGCGCACCTCCTCCACCTCATCTCTGCTCTGTGCCGGGAGGAGCATGGAGAGGCACTCCTCGGCGGCCCTGTCCACGGAGCCGGCCTCGACCTCCAGCGCCCTGAGCGCCATGGCCTGCTTCTCTATCTCGTCGTAACAACGTCCTTTCAGGACCGTCAGCGGGAGCAGCCTCAGGAACCTCACCGGACCCAGGGGGCTTCCGGAGAGGACCCTGCGTACGTTGCGGTAGAAACTGACAGGGGCGTCCCGGGGGCCGTCGAACACCACTATCTCGAACTCGAAGCCTTCCCTCTTCAATATCCGCTTCTGTATCTCGCCGAAGTAGTTGAAACGGCAGGGCCCGAACCCTGCCACTGTGACCAGCGTGTCGGCGCCGTCCTCGAGGGCTTCGATAGCGCTGCCGAGTAGTATCTTCATGGGGAAACAGAGATGCTCCGGCGATACGGAGACGCCGAGCTCCACAGTCCTCTCGCTGTAGGGAGGGCTGTCTACGTAACCGAGCCCGGCCCGCTCGCAGAAGTCCTTCGCCATGAACTGCATGCTCCCGACGCGCGGAGCGTTTATGTTCATTCGCCACCTCCGCCGCGCTTGTCACGCGCGCCCGGAGCGGTATCGATCCTCGAGCGCCGCAGCATGTCCAGGAACGCCTCTATCCTGGTTACCATGCCGGTCTCGCCCGAGTGCTCGTCCAGCGTTATGGTCATCAGCGGCACGGATCCCTCGCGACTGAGCTCGTCGTCGATGAGCGCGCCGATCATCGACCCGGGACCGCAGGCGAAGGAGTTCAGGTATATGACTCCAGCCACGTCCCCCGCGCGGTTCCAGTGGAGCACAGCTCCCACTATGCGGTTTTCGAACTCCCACTTGATCTTCCGGGGAAGCGCCTTCAGCTCTCGGCGCACCAGCCGGCGCGGCACCTGCTCCACCGTAAGGGGCTCCGCTCCCATCTCCCTGATACGGTCGAGCAGTCCCAGCGAGACCCTGTGGTCGTGGACGTTGTAGAGGTGCCCGGCGACACCCACCCTGAAATCCGAAGGGGTCGGCTCAACCGTCTCGGTGATTCCGGCGCGAAGCGAAGACACCATCTTGCGCACCGCGTGCGAGGCCTTCTCCGCGCCGACACCCAGCTTGACAGCTATCTCGTACCATTCGCGGGCCCAGCGGTTCCATGTCGCTCCCAGGTCCATCACCGGCGCCAGCACGGGGGGCATCGCGCTGTCCATCGAGCGGGCCAGGTCGGGAAGGCCCAGGTACTTGGGACATGCCTTCATCCCGCGCTGCTGACTTACCACGCGCGGGACCAGGATGGCGTCGGAGAGTTCACTGAGCTCGAGCAGGTGACCGGCGAAAACCTTCACCGGCAGGCAGGCCTCGTTGTCAGCGACCACGGTACCCCTGATGACGGTGTCCCCGGTCGTATTCTCGGAGATCACGGGCTCGAAACCCAGGTCGCTCAGGAACGACGACCAGCATTCGCCGTAGTGGTGGAAGAGCAGTGCTCGCGGGAGTCCTATCCTCATGGGGGCCCTTCCCCCTTCGCTCCGGCGCACTCGACCTCTGCGGTCATCTCACCACTCCCATTTCCGCGGAGCGCTCCTTCGCCCTGCGGTTGCTCCACGCCAGGTCCATCAGGGCTTCGAGTCTCGTCTCCACTCCGGCGCGGCCCGTCTGCTCATCGATGCTGAGCGACAGGACCGGCAGTCCCGACTCCGAGGAGACCCTCCCCAGTATACCTTTCGCTATCACCTCGGGCATGCAGGTGAACGGGAGGAGGTGCACCACCGCGTCAAAGCCCCTCCGGGCGTAGATGACCGTGGCCCCTACCGAGAGCAGGCCGTCACCGCCTATCTTGTGGTTCAGGAACGGGCGCGCCGCGGCGGCTACCGAATCCTCGTCGTAACCGAACACGGGGTGCCGGCCGCGGGGGTAGATGCGGTCAGATATGCTCGTCGCTCGCTCAACCACCGCGCCCCTCCTGCCCAGCCACCGTTCAATGTCGAAATTGAAGAACGGCTCCAGCACGACGAATATCTCCCCCACGATCCCTATCTTGAGGTGGGAGCGGGAAGTGTCCACCCTCACCCCGCGCAGGCGAGCCTCGGCTTCACACCTCGCCTCACGTATCTCTTTCGCCGTAAAAGCCCCTATCATCATGCCCCGCGCCTCCGCGAGGGCCGCGTCCACCGCTCCAGGCACGACCTCCAGCCCCCGGAGCGCCATGGCCCTCTTGTCGAGGACGTCGAACGCCACCATCTTGTCCAGTGCCTGCTTCAGCTCGCGGAAGAGCGCCGGGAGACTGGCCTTTTCGCGTGGGATGAGCTCTCTCAAGCTGTTGTAAAAAGCCCTGAGCGAGGTAGTGATAGGCTCCAGGACCAGCATCCTGAATTCGACGCCCTCCCGCTCAAGGATCCTCCTCTGTATCTCCGAGTAGTAACCGAAGCGGCACGGTCCGTGACCGCCGGATGTGACCAGCGTATCCGCCCCGTTCTCGACGACCTCCACGAAATTCCCCAGCACCGCCTTGAGAGGCAGGCAGGCGAACTCGGGCGCCAGAGCCGCGCCGATCCGCACTGTGTTCTCACTGAAGGGAGGTGTCTCCACGTAATCGAGGTCGAATCTCACAGCGAGATCACGGATGATGAGGGCGAGGTTGCCCATGCGGGGCACGGCCAGTCTCATCGGGGACCTCCTCCGGCCCGGACGGCCGCGCCGCCCACCCTGGTGTCGGCCCGACCCGAATACCGCAGCATGTCTATGAAGGCTTCGAGCCTGGTCACCAGGCCTGCTTCCGCCGCGTGCTCGTCCAGGGTTATGGTCATGAGAGGGACAGACCCTTCACGGCCGAGCTGGTCCTCCAGGAGCGCGCCGACCATTGAACCCGGCCCGCAGGCGAAAGAAGTGACAAAGAGTATCCCTGCCACGGAACGGCTCCTGCTCCAGTTCAGCACGGTGCCTGCCAGCCTGCTCTCGAAGCTCCAGAATATCTTCCTGGAGAGCGTGTTCGCGTGATAACGGGCTCGGCTGCGCAGTACATGGTCCACAGTCAGCGGCGTAGCATCCATGGCGCGTATGCGGTCCAGCAGGCCCAGCGAGACCCTCGGGTCATGGACGTTGTAGAGGTGTCCCGCGACACCGATCTTCATATCCCCCGTGTCGACGTGCGCACGGGACTGAAGCCGGTGCCTGGCCAGGTTCTCCAGGAGTCCGGTCACGGCCGCGGCCGCGGAGAGCCTGCTCGCCCCGAGAGCCCGGGCGGTCCGGTACCAATCTTTCACCCACAGGCAGCGCCTGTCACCGAGGTCCATCACGGGCGCCAGCACATCCGGAAGGTCAGGATCCAGAGAGCGCGCCAGGTCGGGCAACCCCAGGAACTTGGGACAGGCCCAGGTGCCGTACTCTTCGCTCACCACCCTGGGGACCAGCGCCAAATCCACCCTGTCCTTTAACTCGAACATGTGCCCGGAGAAGACCTTCACCGGCAGGCAGTTCTCGTTGTCGGCGTGGACAGTCCCCCTGGTGAGTATGTCGCTGGTGGTGTAATCGGAGACGAACACTTCGACACCGAGCGTCTCCATGAACTCGAGCCAGCACTCTCCGTAATGGTGGTACAGCATCGCCCTGGGTATGCCCACCCTCATTCCGGAACCACCCCCGGCCTGAGACCCAGGGCTGACATCCTCTGATGGGCGCTTCCGAACCTGGTCCTGCCCTCCGCGCGACCTTCAGGCGGACCGGGATGGCACGCCGCTTCCATGATAGCCCTGGGACCCTCAGCCCCCGTCATGACCGACCACACGGCCTCGAGCAGTGTCAGCTCCAGACCGAGCGCGTGTGCGCGCCTCGACGCCTCCTGTGCGGTCTGAGCGCCTTCCCTGACCCCTCGGACACCCTCGGCAGGCCCACCGCTGCCGGCAAGGATGCGTCCCAGGTCGTGGTTGCGGCTCAGGGGGGAAGTGCAGGTGGTCACGAAATCCCCGATCCCGGCCGGGGTCATCATCGACGAGGGATGACCCCCCAGCGCTTCCGCGAACGAGGCAGTCTCCTCCAGGCCGCGCCAGATGATGGCCCCCATCAGGTTGTCTCCCCAGGAAAGCCCGCTGGCGATACCGCACCCGACCGCGTAAACGTTCTTGAGGGCTCCGGCCGCCTGAACGCCCAGGGGGTCGTGATGGCAGAAAAGGGTGAGCAGGCGGTGTGACAGCAGGCCTCGCGTGGATGCGAGCTCGTTGGTGCAAAGCCCGGCCAGAACCGATACAGCCGGCACTCCCCGGCCTATCTCACGAGCCAGGTTGGGACCCGACAGCACCATGGCGTCGCGGGGGCCCTTTCTCCCGGAGGTCGCCGCCTCCTCGCGCCATACCTCCAGCGACAGCTTCCCTGTGTTCGTCTCGAGCCCCTTGGTGGCTATGACCACAGCGGCCTGGTCAAGTGACATCCCCATGAGACCCCGTGCGACCTCTCTCACAACGTGCGAGGGGACAGCCAGGACTATCACTGACGCCCCGGTGCACGCGTCCTGTATGTCGGTGTATGCGGTGACACTCTCCGGTATCACCAGATCGTCGAGGTAACGCGTGTTGGTGCGGGACCGGGAGATCTCCTCACACACATCATCTTCAGGCGTGAAAAGGTTTACCTGATCGAAGTTCTCCGCCTGGAGAGAAGCCAGCGTTGTGCCCCAGCAGCCTGCCCCCAGAACGGCGAGCACACTCTTCTCCCGAGCGCCTTTCAGTGGGATCTCACTGGCTCTCAGACTCATCGAAGGTCCCCCTGGTGATAGTCGAACGGGTTCTGTCCTCGAGTGGGCCTCCGCAGGCCCGCTCCGGCGGCTCAAGCGGGAGCTATCGGGGCGAGGCTCTCGTCCCGCCCACGGTAGAGGGCCCACCGCACTACTGCGAGCGCAACGGCGGCGAGGCCCAGGCCCGCCGCTCCCGCTACGAGGAACAGATTGCGGTGGTCGTGGACGCCCTCGGTAGAAAAGATACTTACCGCACCCGGCGCGCAGGCTCGCTCGAGGCAGGTCAGGACCGTCTCCTCGAGGTCGCCGGGCGCCTCGAGGTGGTTCATCCCGTCGAGTGCCCTGACCACGATCTTCATCCTGCCCAGATACGATCCGCACCGGCTGCATCTGCGGGCATGCCTGCGCAGCAACAGCCACTTCGCCCGGCCGAGCTCACCGTCACCGAACTCCTCGATGGCGGCGGAGGCCCGCTCGCATTCGCTGACCGACAAGTCAGACCACCCCCTCGAGGGTATCGCACAGGAGCGCCCTGGCCCTGTGGCCCCAGGTCTTGGCAGTGTTCCTGGGGACTTCCATCACCCTGCTTATCTCCGAGTAACTCATGCCTTCCATGTGATGAAGGACTACCACCGCCCGGTAGTGCTCGGGCAGGTCCATCAGCGCCTCCCTCACCGTGACCGCCGTCTCGTTGGCCACGCTGATGTTCTCCGGTATCTCGGTGTCGGAGCCCGGCATCTCTATCACTACTGCGCACTCTCCTCCGTCGAACGGCCCGGCACCGGCGGCTACGGCCATCTCCACCGGTATGTCACGGACCTTCCCGTACTTCCGCAGGTGATCTATCACCGCATTGGTACATATCCTGAAGAGCCAGGCGCGGAACGGCATCCTGATGTTGAAGGTGTCAATGCCCTCAAGCGCCCTGACGAACGTCTCCTGGGCCAGGTCCCTGGCGTCCTCGCGGTCGCCCACCATGCGGTAGGCTATGCTGAAAACGGGGTCCTGGTATTTCCTGACCAGCAGCTCGTAGGCGCGAGCGTCTCCCTCGCGGCACCCCTTCACCAGACGCGCGTCCTCGCGGCTGTCCCTTGATAATCTAGTTGTCGCCATGCCATCCTCTTCAAAGCGGCGGATACCGGCGGCCCTTATATAAGTGCAATACGACGAGAACCGCCAAACGGTTTCAAGATCTGGCGAAAATCCGCTCGAAAGTGAAGAGTATATTATATGATTGGACGGCAAGAATACGAAAAGTAGGGCTGCCTGAGAGGATCCCGATACGCGGGAGGTGCAGATAGTTGGAGAGGACCAGGTCTGCCAATATCGACAGGCTGAGATCGGGCGGATTCGATATCCTGATCATCGGTGGCGGCATCACGGGGACGTGCACGGCAAGGGACTCGGCTCTCCGCGGCCTCGAGACCGCCTGCATAGACAGGAAAGACTGGGCTTTCGGGACCAGCAGCCGGTCGTCCAAGCTCATACACGGAGGCATCCGGTACCTGGAGATGTTCGATTTCAAGCTCGTATTCGAGGCGTGCCGCGAGCGGCGCCAGCTCCTGCTCAACGCCCCGCACCTGGTGCACCCCCAGCCGTTCACCTTCCCAATATACAAAGGTGACAGGAACGGCATCTTCATGATCGAGTCAGGGCTTATCCTCTATGACATGCTGGCGCTCTTCAGGAACGTCAGGAATCATAAGATGTACCTCCGCGACAAAGCCATGTGCCTGGAGGACGGCCTCGACGAGAGCCGCCTGAAAGCGGCGGGGGTCTTCTACGACTGCTCCACCGATGACGGCCGGCTTACCCTGGCGTTCGCCCTGTCGGCACTGGACGCCGGGGCCGCCTGCGCCAACTACGTGGAAGCGGTGAGCCTTCTGAAAGATAGCGATTCCGTACGGGGCGCGAGGGTAAGGGATGTGCTGACCGGCGAGGAGTTCGACCTCGAGGCCCGCGTAGTGGTGAACGCCACCGGCGCATGGGGAGACGAGGTATGCAGGCTCGATGAGCCCGGGGCCCCCGACAAGCTCCAGCTGACCAAGGGGAGCCACGTCATAGTGCCGAGGGGCAGGGCCAGGACCAATAATGCCCTCCCCATAACCAGCCCCGCAGACGGCAGGCTGATGTTTATAATACCTCGAGGCCAGTTCTCACTGATAGGTACGACCGACATCTACTACCACGAGGACCTGGACAGGCCGTACGCCACCAGGGACGAGGTCGAGTACATGCTGGAGGCCGCCAACCGGGCCCTCCCCAGGGCCCACCTGGACAAGGCGGACGTTATCAGCACTTATTCCGGCTTGAGGCCCCTGGTCATGCAGGAGGGCGGGGAGGACGTCGCCGAGAGCAAGGTATCGAGGGAGCACCGTATCTACGAGGGTCACTCCGGGCTGCTGACCATAGCCGGCGGCAAGCTCACCACCGGGCGCTCCATGGCCGAGGAACTCACTGACCTGGCGGCGCGCAAGCTCGCGGACGAGCACGGCGTTCAAGCCCGGACGGGTTGCCTGACCAAGAACAACCCGGTCTTCGCGACGCCGCCCCTCGACCAGCAGGCCCGCGTGCGGGCAATCTCAAGAAAGCTCAAGTTCGACGACGACGTCCTGGGCGGCCTCTTCAAGCTGGGAACGGATGCGCTCCGCGTCATTGAGATGGTCGAAGAGGACCCGTCGCTCGCGGAAAGGCTCTCGCCGGAAGCCCCCTACCTCAAGGCACAGGTGCGCTTCGCGGCCGAGAGCGAGATGTCGATGAGCGTGGATGACTTCCTGGTGCGCCGCAGCGAGATCTACTACACCGTTCCGGACCAGGGTCTCTCCACGGCGCCGGAAGTCGCGCGCATCATGGGTGAGGTCCACGGGTGGGATGAGGATACGCGCGTCAGCCAGGTAGAAGCCTACAAGGAGACCGTGGCGCTCTCAAGGAAGTACACAACCGAGAAGTAGTCCGCCGGGCGCGCGCGCGCTCATTTGATGTCGCCGCCGGTCAGGCGCCCCAGCACAATCATGCGCTTGCTGGCGCTGTACCTGGGGTGGCAGGCCATCAGGGAGACCCTGGGCTCACCCTCCTGCTCCAGGACGCTCAGGTCGGTCGGCTCCGCTATCCTGGTCTCGTAGACCGTGTAGACCTGCTTGCCCTCTGCGGTGGTGAAGATTATCTTGTCGCCCTTCTGGAGCTCGTCGATCCTCCCGAAGGGGGCGCCGTACGTGGTGCGGTGGCCGGCGATGAACACGTTCCCCGGCATGCCCGGAAAGGCCGTTCCCGGGACGTGCCCCGGGCCGCGGTTGAGGTTCTCCCGGTCGTCCATGTCCGCCAGTTCCACCACGATGGCGTCCAGGTTCATGCGCGGCACCT
>JAGUWJ010000096.1 GCA_020062425.1 Actinomycetota bacterium | reverse complement strand
CGCGGCGGTCAAGGGCATCCCGCTGGAGGAGGCCGCCAAGGAAAACCGCGACCTGGCTGTTTCGCTCGGCCTGTGGGGCATCCACACCGAGTTCAAGACCTGAGCCTCCGCTCGAGCCGGAGGGCGATGAACTGTCGAGAGGGCGAGGCCGGATGCCCGCCCTCTTTGCATGACTGGGGCACCGGCGGTGTGGAGGGCCGCACCCGGTTGATGTAATATACCGGGAGGACCGCATTCGCGTGATAGGGAATCGGATGGAAAGGGTCTTACTGCTAAACGCGACTTTCGAGCCCCTGTGCGCCGTGAGCGCGCGGAGGGCTGTCGTGCTGCTCTTCAAGGAGAAGGCGGAGGTCCTCGAGAGCGACGGCGGCGCGTTCCATTCGGAGAAGCTGACGGTTGCCATCCCCTCGGTGATACGCCTGCTCTACTACGTGAAGGTCCCGTACTACGGAAGGGCAAACCTCTCCCGGCGGGCGGTGTTCGCCCGTGACAGGTGGACCTGCCAGTACTGCGGAGCCCCGGCTGAGACCGTCGACCACGTGGTGCCGCGGTCGAGGGGGGGCGCTCATTCCTGGGAGAACGTGGTGGCGGCGTGCAAGCACTGCAACGGGAAGAAGAGGGACAAGCTTCCCTCCGAGGCCGGGCTGAAACCCAAAAAGAGGCCCGGCGTCCCGCGCGGGCCCGCGACGGTAAGCCTCGAGCTGGGGCCGGTCAGGCCTCAGTGGGAGCGCTACCTCGACTACTGCAGGCAGCACGCCTGAGGATGCACGTGCGCTTGTAGCTCAGGGGACAGAGCAGTGGCCTCCGGAGCCACGTGTCGGGGGTTCGAATCCCTCCAAGCGCACCACTTACCCCTGGGGACAGACACCGTAAGGTAAGTTCTCTCCAGAAAATCCACTAAGAGTGCCAGAACTTACCTTACGGTGTCTGTCCCCAGGGGTAAGCCTTCCGGCAGGGATTCACCATTCTGACAGTTAACTTATTAGTAGCGGACTTCTGATATGAAGGAGGGCTTGGACGTGGAGCTGGCAGCTTATCTTTCACAATGGAGAGGGCAGGAGGTCGTGGCCTTCAGCGGACCGGTCAAGTACCGCGGCACACTCGATGGTGTTCTCGACGGCGGGTTCTTGGTGATGAGCAACGTCGCGGTCATGAACCCGACCGCGGGCGAGCTCTCGGAGTACGTCACCTGCGTCCTCAATACGGCTGAAGTCTCCGGCCTGGCCTACCAGGAGGTCGTGGGCAGGGGAGGCAAGGCCTCAGCGGAATCCTATTAGGAGGAGGACGGCCGGTGCGTGTTATCAGGGTTTTTATCTGCTGCCTGCTCGTGGTCGCCCTGACCCTGTTCGCCGTAGGGTGCGGCGGCTCGGGTTCGGACGACTCCTCGAAAGACTCTGAGCCGGGCGGGACGATAAACGAGATGGAGCAGGAGGCGAACGAAGCAGCCCGGGAGGCGAACCTGAGGACTATCGACTCCGCCATCCAGACGTACTACGCCACCAACGGGACCTATCCCACGGATATCTCGCAGCTCTCCACTTACTTCGTCAGGGGTATCCCCAGGGACCCCATGGGCGGCACCTATTACATTGTCGTCCAGGGTGGTGAGGCGAAAGCCGCGGTGAAGTAGGGGGGAGCCCGCCCCCGCCGTGTCAGCTCTCTTTCGCGAAGTTCAGCTTCAGGTTGTCCAGTGTCCCCGTGAGCGAGTTCAGTATCTCCTCGGGAGCGCGCCCCGATATCGTCTCCAAGAGCGCGTCGAGGCAGTCTATCGCCAGGCGTGCCTGCTCGAGGTCACGGTACTTCTCGTTCACATCGTGTGGAAGCCCCATACGCTGGTAAGCGAGGCTCGATAGCGAGACCATCATGTCCACTATCACGTCCGCGACGGTGATGCGCTCCATTGCCTCCTCGATGCGCCGGCGCATCTCCTCGTCCGATACCTTCTCTTCATCGCCGGTGCCCTCCCCGCCCGCCTCGGCCCCGGCGGGAGCATCCGCCTTCCGGTAGCCGTCCTCGCGCGGATCGCCGTAAGGCGTCCAGAGCCTGGAGGACCTGGCCTGCTTCTCTTCTTCATCCCTGTCCCGGTTATCGTCGCCGTCACTCAAAGCAATCACCTCTCACGACTTCAGATGGCCTCGACTAATTAATATAGCATCCGATGCAAGGCCGGGCTTGGAGAGCGCCTTTGCAGAATGCAAAAGTGGCCTGACCCCCCGTCTTTGCACTTTTACGTCGCCGAGGACTATAATCCTATGCAACTGAATACGCTTGTACAGCGGGAGCTCGTGTTAGCGGGCTGAGAGGAGGGGCGCGACCCATCGACCGCCTGAACCTGTAGGGTAATGCCACGTAGGAATGTGACAAGGTGAACCTGAGGGCCGGGCCGGCGGTGGCTCGGCTTTTCTGGTTGGCGCAAGCGGCAAAGGAGGAGCGCAAATGCCCATCAGAGAGATAGAAGTCACAAGGGGAATAGTCGAGGGCTTCACCAGGGACTTCCTGGACTGCCTGGAGCTCGACGTCGCCGTAGTGGGTGGAGGGCCGTCCGGCATGACCTGCGCATATTACCTCGCTAAAGCCGGGGTGAAGGTGGCCGTCTTCGAGCGGAACCTCCACGTCGGCGGCGGGATGTGGGGCGGCGGTATGCTGTTCCCCCGGATAGTCATACAGGAAGAAGCGGCCGGGATAGTACGCGGCTTCGGGGTCAATCTCCAGCCGTTCCACGAGGGCTACTTCGTCGGCGACTCTGTGGAGACGGTTTCGAAATGCACCGCAGCCGCGCTCGACGCGGGCGCCCGCGTGTGGGTCGGCATAGCGGTGGAGGATGTGCTGATAAGGGAAGAGGACCGCGTCGCTGGACTGGTGTTGAACTGGAGAGCGGTGGAACTCGCTCAGCTCCACGTCGATCCTCTGGCCATCGAATCGAAGGTCGTAGTAGACGCCACCGGGCATGAATCCGACGTGGTGCGGACGGTATCGCGCAAGATCCCCGGGTGCAGGCTCTTCACAGAGACAGGTCAGGTCATCGGGGAGAAGCCGATGTGGGCTGACGTCGCCGAGGGCGAGATCGTCCACCTCACGCGGCAGGTCTATCCCGGGCTGCTGGTGGCCGGCATGGCGGCGAACGCTGTCTACGGCTCGCCCCGTATGGGTGCCATATTCGGGGGCATGTTCCTATCCGGGAAGAGAGCAGCCGAGCTGGCCGTAGAGCTGGTGGAAGGAGCCTGACGGTGAGGTTGATGAAGCTGGTGGTGATAACAGCGGCGGACGGTTCGCACGGCCGCGGCCACGAGGACGTGGCAGAAGCTGCGCTCGAAGGTGGCTGCCGTGCGGTTCAGTTAAGGGACAAGGAGATGCCGGACGCTGAGTTTGCTGTCCTGGCGAAGAGGATAGCGGATATGTGCAGGGAGGCACATGCCCTGTTTTTCGTGAACGACAGGGTGGAGGTGGCGCGGGCGGTCGGCGCTGACGGCGTCCATCTGGGTGTCGAGGACATGGACGTCGCGGCCGCCAGACAGGAGATGCTCCCGAGCGCCCTGGTGGGATTCTCGCCGGAGAGCCCGGAGCAGGCGCGGCGGGCGGTGGCGGATGGAGCCGATTACCTGGGCGTGGGCCCGGTGTTCTCGACTTCCACCAAGGAGGACGCGGGGGACGCGATCGGGCCCGAAGGACTGGCCGCCTACTGCGAGGCGCGCATAGCCCCGGTAATAGCGGTAGGCGGGATCGACGCCGGGAACGCTGCCGCCGCTATGGGAGCGGGTGCTGCTGGCGTGGCGGTCGTGTCTGCGGTGGCGGGAGCGAGCGACATGAAAGCCGCCGTCCGTGAGTTGATCGAGAAGTTGGAATCGACCGGCCGGGCAGGCTGAGCCTTAACGGGGGTAAGGATTTGGAAGAGAGAACAGCGCTCATCGAGATGCTCAAACGGGGAGATGTCCCGAAGCCGCTGGAGCAAGCCGCCGAGGGCGAGCCGCTCGAAGTGGAAGAGATAGCCTCGCGCATCGTGGACGGCACAGCCGTGTTCACCCTCAATTCGCTGCGGGAGCTGGAGCGCCCCTGCGCCATCGGGAGGGGCCTGCGGACCAAGGTGAACGCTAACATCGGGACCTCGGGCGACAGGGCCGACCTTGCGTTCGAGCTGGAGAAGCTCGACACCGCGGTCGAGGCGGGGGCGGACACCGTGATGGACCTCTCCACCGGGGGCGACATCGACGCAGTGCGCCGCTCGGTGATGGAGCATTCTACGGTCCCGGTCGGTACGGTGCCGGTTTACCAGGCCGCCATCGAGGCTCAGGAGAAGCACGGCAGCATCGTGAAGATGACCGCGGACGAGATGTTCGAGGCTATAGAGCGCCACGCGGCGGACGGGGTGGACTTCGTCACCGTGCACTGCGGGGTGACCACGAAAGCGCTCGACGCGCTGGGCAAGACCGGACGCATCGCCGACATCGTCAGCCGGGGCGGGGCGTTCCTCTCGGGCTGGATACTGTACAACGACCGGGAGAACCCGCTCTTCGCCGATTTCGACCGGCTGCTGGAGATAGCCAGGCGCTACGAGCTGACCCTGAGCCTGGGGGACGGTTTCCGGCCCGGCGCCGTGGCCGACGCCACTGACAGCGCGCAGGTGCAGGAGCTCATCACGCTGGGCGAGCTGGTCGCTCGCTCACGTGAAGCGGATGTGCAGGCGATGGTTGAAGGGCCCGGTCACGTGCCCTTGAGCCAGGTGGTTGAGAACGTGAAGCTCGCGAAGGACATCTGCCGGGGAGCCCCCTTCTACGTGCTGGGCCCGCTGGTTACGGACGTCGCACCCGGGTACGACCATATAGTCGGAGGGATAGGGGGTGCGCTAGCCTCCGCCACCGGCGCTGACTACCTCTGCTACGTCACGCCGCGGGAGCACCTGGGGCTGCCGGAGGTCGAGGACGTGCGCCAGGGTGTGGTGGTGACGCGCATCGCCGCTCACGCGGGCGACCTCGCCAAGAACCCCGGGTTCTTCATGAAGTGGGATAACGAGATGTCTCAGGCGCGCAAGGCGCTGGACTGGGACCGCCAGGTGGAGCTCTCGATAGACCCGGTGCGCTCTGGCGGGGTGATGGCGGAGTGCAGGGTGGCGGACGAGGTCGGGTGCACCATGTGCGGCGAGTTCTGCGCCATGAAGTTCATCGCCGAGTACATCGGCTCAGAATTTTCATTGGGGACAGACACTTAACCAAAATTTTCTATCGATAACTGAAGACGAGGGGGCGAAATTTTGGTTAAGTGTCTGTCCCCAATGAAAATCGGGGGTAATAGATGGGACTCACCGAGGCTGAGATAATCGAGCTCATCCGAAAGATGGCGGGGGAGCCGCCCGCCGGCGTGCGGCTCGCCATCGGAGACGACGCCGCTGTGTTCGATTTCGCGGGACACCCCGTGTTGCTCACCGTCGATTCCATCTACGAGGGCGTGCACTTCAGGCTGGACACCTTCGAGCTCTCCGACGTTGGATGGAAGGCGCTGGCCGCCGGTGTCAGCGATATCGCGGCCATGGGCGGCGAGCCGGCGTGCGCCCTCCTTT
>JAGUWJ010000032.1 GCA_020062425.1 Actinomycetota bacterium | reverse complement strand
CCCGCGGCCCCTGTTTCGCTCAAGCCCACCGGCACAACCCCCACCGACAGCACGCCCTCGTAATCCGACGCCAGGTCCTCCAGCGTCCTGTCCAGCCGTGCTCCGTCGTTCAGACCTCGCATCAGAACTATCTGCACGTGCATCTCGATGCCTCCCTCGACCAGCGTGCGCATGCTGTCCAGGGCAAGGGCCGCGCGCGGATTCCCGAATATCTCGCCGCGAAGCTCGGGGTCGGTGGTGTGGAGGCTCAAGTACAGCGGCGAGAGGCGCTCGGCGATGATGCGCTCGATATCCTCATCGGTGAGGTTGGTCAGGGTCACGAAGTTTCCCTGCAGGAAACTCAGGCGGTAGTCGTCGTCCTTGACGTAGAGCGAGCGCTTGAGCCCTCGCGGGAGCTGATCGACGAAGCAGAATATGCAGTTGTTATCGCATGTGCGAACGGCATCGAAGACGGGCGACTCCATATCGATGCCCGGCTCCGCGCGCGCGGTGTCCAGTGTGAGTGCTATCGTCTTACCCAGCCTTTCGACCTCGAGGTTGTGCTTCCCGCTGTCGGCGAGCAGGAGGTAGTAGTCTATCAGGTCCCGCATGCGTTCGCCGTCTATCTTCACTATGTGGTCGCCGGGGCGTACGCCCGAGTCCCATCCCGTGCTTCCCGGCTCGACCCGCGCTACTACCGCCGGGCCGGTTCTCTCCTCTTTCAACCTTCCCGCTTCCGTCTGAAGACCGTTGCTGACAACTCAAGTCTAACGTTGCGCGCGCCTTTGGCAAAGTGCGCGCAAAGGAGCCAAAAGCGCGCCTTTACTCAGGTTATTGTTAGGTTATAATTAGGTACCGTTTTGACCCTAAAATCCACAGGGGGACTCGTTGTGACAGCATCCGAGGGAAGCATCATCAAGAACGTCGGGTTGTTCGGACACGGTGGCTCGGGCAAGACCACTCTGGCCGAGGCCCTTCTTTTTGCGACGGGCGCGACAAACCGCATGGGCGACGTCGAGCAGAGCAACACCGTGACCGACTTCGACGAGGAGGAGATGGCGAAGAAGATTTCCATCAACTGCGCGCTGGCTCCGGTGGACTGGAAGGGCGCGCACGTGACCTTTCTCGACACCCCGGGGTACGCGGACTTCATCGGTGACGCCATCAGCGCAGTGCGAGTGGTCGACACCTGCTGCATGGTGATATCGGGTGTGGACGGCGTGGAGGTGCAGACCGAGATAATGTGGGAGAAGGCCGCAGAGGTCGGGGCGCCTTCTTTCCTCTTCGTCAGCAAGCTCGACCGCGAGCGGGCCGGCTTCGAGCGCACCCTGGAGGATATCGCGGGGACCATCGGAGGCAACGTGGTGCCGCTCAACATCCCAATCGGCGAGGAGCACGGCTTCCGCGGGGTGGTGGACCTCGCGAGCGGCAAGGCCTATGAGCCGGGCGGCCCGGGGAAGTCGAAAGAGGTGCCGGTGCCGGATGAGCTGGCGGACGCCCTCGCGGCGGGCAGGGAGAAGCTCACAGAAGCTGTGGCCGAGACCGACGACTCGCTCTTGGAGAAGTACCTCGAGGAGGGTGAGCTCTCTGGAGATGAGATTTCGCAGGGGCTGGTCAAGGGGGTGCGCGAGCGCACCCTCATCCCGGTGCTGTGCGGGGCGGCGGCGAAGGGCATCGGCATCCCGGAGCTGCTCGACTTTGTGGCGAACGTCCTCCCCAGGCCGGAGGAGCTCCCCGAGGTGGTGGGGACCCTACCCGGCAAGGACGAGGAGGTGACGCGGCCCAGGTTGGCGGACGCTCCCATGTGCGCGCTGGTTTTCAAGACGCTGGCTGACCCCTACGTGGGTAAGCTCACCTACTTCAGGGTCTTCTCAGGCGTGTTCAAGGCCGACTCCACGGTGCTGAACGCAACGCACGGAAAGACGGAGCGCGTCGGCCAGATCTACCGTGTCATGGGTAAAGAGCAGACGTCAGTGCCCCAGCTCAAGGCGGGGGAACTGGGAGCGGTGGCAAAGCTCGGCGAGACATTCACCGGTGACACGCTCTGCGACAAGGACAAGCCGATCGCCCTGCCGCAGATAGAGTACCCCGCGCCGCTGATGTCGCTGGTGGTGGCGCCCAAGACCAAGGGTGACGAGGACAAGCTCTCCACTGCGCTCAGCAGGGTCAGCGAGGAAGACCCCATGTTGAAGGTTCACAGGGACACCGAGGTGAACCAGACCATAATCTCGGGCGCCGGCGAGAACCACCTCGACGTGGTGGTGGGCAAGATGAAGCGCAAGTTCGGGGTGGACGTGGTGACCGACATCCCGCGGGTGCCTTATAAGGAGACCATCCGCAAGAAGGTCGAGGCCGAGGGTAAGCACAAGAAGCAGACCGGCGGGCACGGGCAGTACGGGCACGCGCACCTGAGGCTGGAGCCCCGCGAGCGGGGCGAGGGGTTCGAGTTCCAGGACAAGATAGTGGGAGGGGCCATCCCCCGCCAGTACATCCCGGGTGTGGAGAAGGGCGTGGTCGCCGCGATGCAGGAGGGGTTCATTGCCGGTTACCCCATGGTGGATATGCAGGTGACGGTATTCGACGGGTCGTTCCACTCGGTGGACTCGTCAGAGCTCGCCTTCAAGATGGCCGCCAGTAAGGCCATGAAGGATGGTTTCGGCAAGGCGGACCCGGTCCTTCTGGAGCCCATAGTCGACGTCAAGGTGACCGTGCCCGAGGCGTACATGGGCGACGTCATCGGTGACCTGAACTCCAAGCGCGGTCGCATACTTGGGATGGAGCCCCGGGGAAAGATGCAGGTCGTGAGCGCCCAGGTGCCCCAGGCCGAGATGTCCAGGTACTCCATCGACCTCCGCTCGATCACCGGCGGCCGCGGGTTTTTCTCCATGGAGTTCTCTTACTACGAGGAAGTGCCCGACCACATAGCACAGAAGGTCGTCGAGCAGGCCAAGAAGGACCAGGAAGACTAAACTTGGGGACGGACCCCTTAGGTTAAGTCGAATCTTTGATAATCGATACGCGTGGCCGTGACTTAACTTAAGGGGTCCGTCCCCAAGTTAAGTCGCTCGCTCAGGGAGAGCCACACCTCATCCAGGGTGACGGGCAGGATCCTCGTGTCCCCCACCACCGACATGAAGTTCGAGTCACCGGCCCACCTCGGCACAACGTGCATGTGGACGTGATCGACTATGCCGGCCCCCGCACAGCGCTGGATGTTTATCCCCAGGTTGAAACCCTCGGGAGAGAAGGCGTCCCTTATGGCGGCCATGCACCGTTTGGCGAGCGACATCATGCAGGCTATGGTCTCTTCATCCAGGTCCTCGATGCTGGGAAGGTGCGTGTACGGCGCCACCATAACGTGGCCGGACGAGTAAGGGTACAGGTTTAGGATTGCGAAGCAGAGTTTGTCACGGGCGACGATGAGGTTCTCCCTGTCGTTGTCCGCTCCCGCCTTCTCGCAGAATATGCACCCTTCACGCTCGTCCACCGTGCTCATGTATTCGTACCTCCAGGGAGTGTAGAGGATCTCCAAGATTCTAGGCCTCCGTCGAGCTGCGGCTCGCGATCTCGTCGGCGAGTTCGGCGATGAACTGCTCGGTTTCCACCCCGCGCTCGTCACGCCCGGACAGCGAACGGACGCTGACGTTACCGCCCTCCACCTCCTGGTCGCCCACAATCACCATGTAGGGGACCTTCATGCGCCAGGCTTTGCGTATCTTATTGCCGGTGGTCTCGCGCTCGCGGTTCACCTCCACCCGAAGGCCGTTACCGGAGAGCCTCTCCGCGACCTCTTCCGCGTACTCCACGTGCCTGTCCGCGATGGGCAGTATCTCGACCTGCACCGGCGCCAGCCACAGCGGGAACGCCCCGGCGTAATGCTCGATCAAGAGGCCTATGTACCTCTCGATGCTGCCCAGCACCGTCCGGTGGATCATCACCGGGGAGTGCTCACGGTTGTCCTCGCCCACGTAAGTCATCTCGAAGCGGCGCGGCAGGTTGAAGTCGAACTGGATGGTGGGGCCCTGCCACAGCCGCCCCAGCGCGTCTGTGAGCTTGACGTCTATCTTGGGGCCGTAAAATACCCCCTCCCCCTCGTCGACGAAGTACTCCAGCCCCTGGTCCTCGAGCGCCTTCTTGAGCGTGGCGGTCGCGCGCTCCATGTCGTCCTCGGTGCCCACGAAATGCTCGGGCCGGGTGGAGAGCGCTATCTTGAACTCAGTGAACCCGAACGCCCTCTGCGCCTCGAAGGCGAAGGTGAGCGCGTCGTTTATCTCTTTCTCCGCCTGCTCCATGGTGCAGAAGATGTGGGCGTCGTCCTGGGTGAAGCCCCTGACCCGCAGCAGGCCGTGAAGGACGCCGGAGCGCTCATGGCGGTAAACCGTCCCCAGCTCGAAGAACCGGATGGGAAGCTCGTTGTGACCGCGGGTCTTGGACTTGTAGATGTAGATGTGGGCCGGGCAGTTCATGGGCTTGATGCCGTATGCCTGCCCCTCTATCTCGAAGAAGTACATGGGGTATTCCATCTGCATGTGCCCGCTGGTGCGCCACACGTCGCTCTTCATGATGTGCGGCGATATGACCAGGTCGTACCCCCTGCGGGCGTGCTCCCTCTTGAGGAAGTCCTCTATCACGGTGCGCAGGACCGCACCCCTTGGGTGGTAGATGACCAGCCCCGGCCCGACCTCCTCGCGTATGGAGAAAAGCTCGAGCTCCGCGCCCAGTCTCCGGTGGTCGCGCCGCTCCGTCTCCTGCCGCATCTCCAGGTGCTTATCCAGGTCTTCCGCGCTGTCGAACGCCGTGCCGTATATCCGCTGAAGCATCTCGCGCTTCTCGTCGCCTCTCCAGTAGGCGCCCGCGATGGAGAGCAGCTTGAACGCCTTCAGGCGCCCGGTCGAGGCCAGGTGCGGACCGCGGCAGAGGTCGGTGAACTCTCCCTGCTCGTAGACCGTGACACCGTCTTCCTCGATGGCCTCCAGCAGTTCCACCTTGTAGCTCTCGCCGCGTTCACGGAAAAGAGCGATGGCATCGGCGCGCGGCAGCTCCCTTCTGACGACGGGGAGGTCGGCCTCGATGATGCGGTCCATCTCCTCCTCTATCAACGGCAGGTCCTCGGGGGTGAGGCTGCGCTCCAGCGAGATGTCGTAGTAGAAGCCGTCCTCTATCGAAGGCCCGATGGCGAGCCGCGCCTTGGGGAACAGCCGCTTCACCGCCTGAGCCATCACGTGGGAGGCGGTGTGCCTGTAGGCCTCCCTCGCGCGCGGCTCCGAGAAGTCGAGAAGACGAAGCGACCCCCCCACCTGGAGCGGGCGGTTCAGCTCCACGCTCTCCCCCGCCACCTCGGCGATGACGGCGCCACCGGCCGACTTACCGGCCTGCTCGAGGGCCTCCAGCGGCGTCTTCCCCGCAGGGACCTCGACGATACCGCCGTCGTCGAACGTGATCTCGATGCTTCCGGATTCAGCCATGAACCTGTCCCCGACTTGTCCTTACAAAAATGATGGTGGGCGCGAGTAGGATCGAACTACCGGCCTCTTCCGCGTCAAGGAAGCGCTCTCCCACTGAGCTACGCGCCCACACGAATACAATAGAAAACCATCGTGTTGACGCGATAATATTAGCCGAAGAGCCCTTAAAGTTCAAACATCGGCGGTGAGCGTTTGAGTACCTGCCCCGGGTGTGGGAAAGAGACGGATACCCCTTCGGGGACATGCCCCGAATGCGCAGAAGTTGCCCGAAGATATGTAGACCGTACCCTGCCGCCGCTGCCGGCACTCGGCCGCAGGGACCGGCGGAGCCACCACAACCGCTGGCTGGTCCTTAGCGTTCTCACTATCACCATTGTGATATTCGGTATCGCCGCTGCTATCGTGTTCTCGGTTCCGACCGGCAGGGATTTCGAGGTGAAAGCCAGGGCCTCCGTCTGCCGGTCCAACTTGCGGGACGTGAGCGAGGCGGTTTCAGAGTACAGGCGCGACAACGGTGAATATCCCCCGGCGGGCCGGCTCGATGGGGACCATCCCCTCATCATCGACAGGTACCTCGACTCTCCCCCGCGCTGCCCGGAAACGGACAGGTACTACCTGCTGGAGTCCGACGAGGAGGGCGCCTCGGTACGCTGCGACAGCGGGCTCGAAGGCCACGAGATATGAACGGATTCCTGGCTGAGAAAAAAGCCTACTGCCGGTTTCTCGAATAGGATTCCCGGATCGCTTCCTTTATGACCCTGTCCTGCCTGTTCTTGTTGATGCTGGTCACGTTCGGGCGGATTCTGATGCCTTCCCTCAAGGGCCCGACCTCTTCGAGCCAGTAGATCTCCTGTGCTTCGAGCACCTGTTCACTGAACTCGTACATCAAAGCGTCGATCGCTTCCTCTCCGAGGCCCCTTTCCCTCCCCAGCCTGGCCAGCTCTTCTTTCGCAAACAGGTAGTTCTCCCTACCGGTCGCCACGCTGTACGCCAACTCATCCCAATAGTGAAAATTCTGGATGAAGCCCGCCGCCGATTCCTTGGGGACAGCCATTCCACACCCTCCTGCTCGAGCCGGGTGAACGCGTGTGTTCAAGAGCGCCTTTGATTGAGAATTCTGTCTCTGGACGTTTTAATCCTTCAGTCGCAGCGGGCTGGAAGGATTTGGAGGCGGAGGCGGGAATCGAACCCGCGATAAAGGTTTTGCAGACCTTTGCCTTACCACTTGGCCACTCCGCCGGTGCCGATATTCTACTATATTCTCCAGGCGTCGAGCTTCGCACGTGCTGGAGTTCCGTGCTCGCAAGGCGCATTCTGAAAGAAAAACAGCTGAAGGTGAGTGGAGCGGGAGACCTAAGTTGTATTAGTCACGAACTCACCGGACAGTCACCTCGCCCCTCCGGGACCGCCGTCCGGCTCTAGGCCGCTTCCTTTCTCACCTCCCTATCCTTTCCTTT
>JAGUWJ010000116.1 GCA_020062425.1 Actinomycetota bacterium | reverse complement strand
CATGCGAGCGAGCGCCTGCGCGGGGCCGCCGCGACCGCGGGATACGCACGGGTGGCGCCCAGCGCCGATTCCTCCTTGGAGAGTACCGGGGTCGCATAGACCGGCGCCCCCTCGAGGCAGCGCTCCAGGTCTGAGCGCATCTCCATCGCGCTCTGATAGCGGTTCTGGGGGTTCTTAGCAAGCGCCTTCATCACCACGGCCTCGAGACCTGGTGAGATATCAGGGTTTATCATCGATGGTGGAAGGGGATCCTCGCGCACGTGCTTGTATGCGATGGCGACCGGGTTCTCTCCGTCGAACGGCACCTTGCCGGTGAGCATCTCATAGATGACCACTCCCAGCGAGTAGAGATCGGAGCGGGGGTCCGCCGCCTGCCCCTGCGCCTGCTCCGGGCTTATGTACTGGGCCGTGCCCATGATGGTGCCGGTCTGCGTGAGGGCCGATCCGCCAGTGGTGCGGGCGATGCCGAAGTCCATCACCTTGACCTGGTTGTCGCGGGTCACGATGACGTTCTGAGGCTTGATGTCGCGGTGTACGATGCCATTGGCGTGAGCCGCCTCGAGCGCGAGGCAGATCGACATCCCTATCTCGGCCGCTCTCTCGGGAAGCAGCGGGCCGCCGCTCAAGATGATGCCCTTGAGGTCTCTGCCCTCGACGTACTCCATCACCAGGTAGTAGACATCACCTTCGATGCCCCAGTCGTAGACGTTCACAATGTTCGGCTGGTTGAGATTGGCGGCCGCCTGGGCCTCCTGGCGGAAGCGGCCGATGAAGACCTCGTCCTTGGCGTACTGGGGGTGGAGTATCTTTACCGCTACGGTCCGTCCCAGCAGGCCGTCGCGGGCCTTGTAGACGTCGGCCATGCCGCCGGTGCCGATCAGCTCATCCAGCTCGTAACGGGAGTTGAGAACTCTACCTTTCATACAGAAACAGGCCCCCTGAAGGCAACTTACTGAGTATACTTTTACCGGCTCTCGAAAAACACCTTCGCCGGGCTGCCGCAGACGGGGCATTTTTCAGGGACGTCGCCGTCGGTCACGTATCCGCACACCTCGCATATATAGTACGCGGGGGTCTCCTCCGCGAGCAGATGCTCGAGCGCCTTTTCGTATAGCTTGGCGTGAACGTCCTCAACGTCTCGCGCCCAGGTGAACATCCGCGCCGAGTTCTCGTCACCATCGGTCTCGGCCTGGGCGATAAAGCTCGAATACCCGACCCCGGCTATCTTCTGCTCGTTGGCCAGCGACTCCGAGAGGTTCGTCTCGGTATCCTTCACCTCGTCTAAGAGCCTCAGGTTGTTGCGGGCGTGTATCGCCTCCGACTCGGCTATGGCCCGGAACAGCTTGGCCACGCCGGGGTACTCCTCTTTCTCTGCCTTCTCGGCGTAGACCTTCAGCCGAACGCTGGCCTTGGCTTCCCCGGTGTACGCCGTGTACAGGTTCTCTCGGGTGCTCTCTGGCAAAACCATCACCTCCGGGCAGATGCTTGTACGGTCAGTCGGCTTTCTTGCGGACGTATACCTTTATCTCCCCACCGTCTTCTTCAACACCCAGGAACTCGTTTCCGGTCTTCTCGGCCCAGGCGGGCATGTCGCTTTTGATGCCCTTGTCGTCGGCGACGACCTCGAGCACCTCCCCTTGGGTGAGCTTCTTGACGGCCTGTGCCGTCTTCACTATCGGCATGGGGCAGTACAGCCCCACGCAGTCTATGGTCTTATCAGCATCCATTCTTTCACACCTCTCCAGGTAGGATAACTGAGCAGGCGTCCTGGCGTTTACCGGCGCTCGCTTACTCAGGGCAGGCTGCGGGGTCAGATGAAAAGGTTGACCCCGCTCTCGGTGGCGAGCCCCAGGTACGTAGCGGCGCCGGCATACTCATCCACCTCGATGAAGTCCTGCTCGGCCAGGCCCATCAGAGCCATCGAGGTAGTGCAGGCGACGAAGCGGACACCCTGCTCCCGGGCGAGCTCTATCATCTCCTGCAAGGCCGGCATCCTGTATTTCTTCATCATCGACTTCATGACGCCTGTCCCCACACCCAGCATGTTCATCCGGGACATCGTGAGCCTCTTGGCGCTGCCGCGCTTCATGAGCCCCATCATCCACTGCATGAAGCTCTTGTCACCGCGGGCCACCGATTCCTTCTTTATCACGCCGAGGCCCCAGAAGGTGAAGAACATGTTCACCTTCATGCCCATGGACGCTCCCGTGTTGGCCAGGTTGAACGCGGCAAGCGCGCGGTCCAGGTCGTCGCTGAAGACTATTAAGGTCATGCTTTCTTCGCTCATGCCGTCACCACTTTCAAATCCGTCCCCCGTCCGGAGCCCGTATCGATCAGGCGGGTGCTTTCCCGCAGTGCGGGCACACGTCCGCTCCCTCCCGGACCGGTTCACCACAATGTACGCACTCGACGATGACTGTCTTACAGGGAACGCAGAAGACCACTTCTTCTTCCATCTCTATATCGACGTCGCAGTACGGGCACTTGCACGTACCCTGCTTCTTTTCACCCGTGTCCGTCATTCTCTACTCCTTGGTCGCGGCTTTTTTACTGCGGTAGTCCTCGATGGCCTTCTGGAGCGCATCCGCACCGAGGTTGGAGCAATGCATCTTGTTCTTGGGAAGGCCTCCGAGCTGTTGCGCCACCTGATCGCGGGTGATGCTCATCGCCTCATCGAGTGTCTTGCCGACAGCCATTTCGCTGACCATGCTGGACACCGCGATGGCCGCGCCGCAGCCGAACGTCTTGAACTTCACGTCCTCGATGCGGTCCTCGTCATCGACCTTGATATAGAAGGTCATCATGTCGCCGCAGACCGGGTTTCCCACCTCGCCCACACCGTCGGGGTTCTCGATCTCACCGACGTTGCGCGGGTTCATGAAATGGTCCATGACGATGTCACTGTACTGGGCTATCTTAACCACCTCCCTGCTTGATGAACTTGTCGTATAGCGGGGACATCTGCCTCAGCCTCTCCACAATGGGAGGCAGGGTCTCCAGCACGTAGTCCACATCCTCGAGGCTGTTACCGATGCCGAAGCTGAACAGCAGTGAACCCTGAGCTACCTCCGCCGGGATGTCGCAGGCGGAGAGTACGTGAGAGCCCTTTAGAGCCCTCGATGTGCAGGCAGACCCGCTGGAGACGGCTATCCCCTTCTGGTCGAGGAAGAGCAGCATGCCCTCGCCTTCTATGAACTCGACCGCGAAGCTCGCGTTCCAGGGCAGCCTGCGTTCCGGGTGGCCCGTCACCTTCAGGCGCGGTATCGCCTCTGGAAGTCTCCCTATCAGAGCCGCGCTCATGCCACGCAAAGCCTCGGCCCTGCCCTCGAGGTCGCGAGCGGCGAGCTCCGCGGCTTTGCCCATGCCTACTATCCCCGGCACGTTCTCGGTCCCTCCCCGCCGGCCGCCCTCCTGCACTCCGCCGTCCAACAGCGGCATCAGCCGCTGGCCTTTCTTTACCCACAACGCGCCGGCCCCCTTGGGCCCGTACAGGAGGTCGGAAGCTATGGATACGGCCGATGCCCCGATATCGTTAACGCCCAGTGGGATATATCCGGCGGCGGCCACCGCGTCGGTATGGAAGGGCACCCCCTTCTCGGCCGCGATGAGGGCTATCTCCTTCACGGGTTGTATAGTGCCGATCTCCCCGTTCGCCGCCATCACCGAGACCAGGACCGTGTCCGTGGTTATGGCCGCGCGCACCTCTTCCGGGTCGACCATCCCGTACCCGTCGACCCCCACCTCGGTGACGTCGAAGCCGAACTTCTCGAGCGTCCGCGCCGCGTGCAGGACCGAGAAATGCTCGACCGCCGACACCACGACATGGTTCCCCTTCTTCCTGGCGGCGAACGCGATACCCTTCACGGCGAGGTTGTTCGCTTCCGTGCCGCCGGAGGTGAAGATGATCTCGTCGGGCTCAGCTCCGAGCAGCCCCGCGACGAGCTCACGAGCCTCGTCGACAGCGATCCTGGCCGCGTCCCCGCGGCTGTGCAGCGAGGAAGGGTTGCCGAACTGCTCCGACAGGTACGGCTGCATCGCCTCGACGACTTCGTCAAGGACGGGCGTGGCCGCGTAGTGGTCCAGATACACTTCCGGCATGTTCCATCCTCCGCCTTACCTCACATGGAATCGAAGTAACCCATCAGGGCGTCACGGTCCAGCACCACCAGGCGCTTGTCTTCGACCCCGACTATCCCTTCCTTCTTGAGCTTGCTCATGACCCTCGACACCGTCTCCTCGGTCGAGCCGATGAGCCCTGAGATGTCGCGGTTCGCGAGAGGGGTGTCCAGCCTTTCGCTGCACCCCCTGTAGATGCCACTCTCCTGGTCGAAGGTCTTCAGCAGTATGCAGGCGACACGTTTCTCCACCCTCTCGCCCGCGATGCAGCGCGCCTTAACGTAGGAAGCGTCGAGCTTGCGCCCGATCTCGCCCAGCAGAAAGGCCATGAACCCCGGGTCGCCTTCCAGCGAAGCGAGCAGGTCCTCCCTGGAGACCTTCCAGATGACCGCTTCCTTTCGCGCGACCGCGCTGAAGGGGTAGTACTCCTGGCCGTATATGATGCCCTCACCGAAGATGTCGCCGGGGAAGGCGAAGTGAAAGATGAACACCTTCCCGTCCCCGTGGACGATGTTCGCCTCCACCACGCCCGACTCGATGAGGTACAGGGAAGAAGCGGGATCGCCCTCCATGAAGATTATCTGGCCCCTGTCCAGGTTCACGGATGTGAACTTCTCCCTCAGCTTCGCGCGATGGTCCTTCCTCACGTGTGACAAGAAACCGCTCAAGAACACATCTTCGACCACGTTGCCCCCGCCTTTCGTCCGGTCGAACCGTCCCGCCCAATATTACACCCGTTCACGGGGCGGCTTTCAAAGCAAGGCCTCATTCCTGACGGTATTATTCTAGGCGGAAGGGCCAAACCATCCTAGCAATATTGACTTGACAGGTGGGGACGGACCCCTCGGGTCGGGTCACCGCGCTCCGAGCCTCCGCTGGACGGCCTCGCTCTCGAGCTCCTTCAAGGCATCGGCGGCCACCCAGCGGGCGGTCTTGGAATCCATCCCGGCGATGCGCTTCGCGCATCCGATAGCGAGACCGTTGAGGTTCAGGTTGCGCTTGCCCACCTGACGGAGCGCCCAGTTCACCGCTTTCTTCACGTAGTTGCGCTCGTCCGTAGCCTCTCTCTCGATCGGCGCCAGAAAACCGGCGATCTTCTCGTCGCTCGCGTCCTTGTCGCTCCAGGCCAGGCGGGCCATAAGGGCGAAGCCTGCGCGCTTACCGAACTCCTTTTCCGCGGAGCTCCACTGGTAGCATTTATCGTATGCATACGGCGTAAGCCAGAACAGGTTCATGCATACCTGGTCGCAGACGTCCCATGAATCGAACTCCTCCGCCCAGGCGTCCATCTGCCCTTCCGCGACGGCGCTCGCCTCGTCGACCATCCCCGCCAGGATGCGCGCTTCGTGTATGCCGGTGGACCAGAGGTCCAGTGCCAGCGCGTGGTCTTTCCCCGCTTCGCGCGCCAGCCTGCGGAGCTTCGGGATCGAGACCCCCAGGGTGTTCTCGGGGTTGATGCCGTAGCGCGCCATCCCCGCGACGGACTCAGGGTCACTCAACTCTTCCAGCCGCCGCACCGCCTCGTCGATGTTCAAGACGCAACACCCCTTCCACCGCCTTCTCTGTTCGCCCCGAAAGAGACGATCATCCAGTCGGCCTCCTTCACGAACCCGATGTTCCTATACATCCGGTACGCGGCGGGGTTGTCCGGCTCCACGCTCAGCGTGACGGCCTCCACCAGGCCCAGCATGTGTTCGCAGAGAGCTCCCACGCACCTTGTGGAGAGGCCACGGCCGCGGAACTCCGGAACCGTGTAGACGCCGCCAATGAGAGCCGCATGAGGAGCGGCGACGGTGGCTTCCGCCTTGGAGGCCAGCACTCCTCCGCACTCGATCACGAAAGCGCTTCCATGCTCGATCTGGAGGGCAAGCACCGTCTGTATAGGCGCGTCCTCCGGTTCCTCACCCGCGAACACCTCCCCGTGCATCGCGCGTCCGAGCCGGACCAGCTCATCCAGCTCATCCATGCGCGCAGGGCGCGCCCCGCCGGTTTCTATATCAGGGTGGATCCGTCCACGTAACGCCTGCCACTCCGATGTCAGTGTGAACGGTTGTTCCCCCCCAGGGGCCTCGAGCTCATCGAGCAGGATCTTGATCTGCCCGGGCGGCCCCTGGGTGAAGGATGGCAGCTTGCCGGCTCGGAGGAGGTGGGCGGCCACGCCGCGGCTGGCTTCTTCCTCCGCGGTATAAAAGAACATCGACCCGACGTTATAGACCGCTCCCAGGAAGGTAAGGCCCACTGAGTCCCCGCACCCGAAATAGTAGCCGTCGAGCGGCCGTTCCCCGCCGTCCATTCCGAATAAGGAGATGTTGCAGAGCATGACTGCGTTGCGTTCGGGACACCGCTCGAGGAAAGCGAGCGCCTTCAGGCGATCGCCTTCGTCCAGCCTTGTGAACTCCGCTGCCAACGTCTGACCCCGTCTCTCGATATGCGGATCGGCCGCTCGTGAAGGGAATGGTCGGGGTGGCCGGATTCGAACCGGCGACCTCAGCGTCCCGAACGCTGCGCGCTAACCTGGCTGCGCTACACCCCGACTCCGGATAATTATAGGGCTGCGGCTACAGGTAGTCTAATCGCCATGTCATACGGCTTTCTGTCATGGCTCTATTCATATGGGACATGTGAAAACCGGCTTTCGGAAGTGATAGAATCGGGCCATCTGCCGGAGTGGGGATAAGACGGCACGGCAGTGATGCGGCATCTGAGCTGCGTCTTTGAAAGAACTCGAGACAGGACTACCGAGCATCCCAACAGATCCTTTAAGAGGGAGGTTCCGTCATGAAATCGGCAACGGACCACAGAGGCACTCGTCAGTCCCGTATCCTCGGCAGTAGGGCATGCATTCCTCTTATGGCCTTGGTCTTCCTGGTTGCGGCGCTGTTCCCGTGCGCTCAGGCGTCGGCCGCGAACTACCCATGGGACCAGGTCAACTCCGACGGCTTCGGGATAGGTACGCCCGCGGACAACAACAGCGTGCTCGACCTGGCGGTCTGCGAGGGACGACTGTACGCCTGCACCGAGAACGGTGCGACAGGCGGGCAGGTCTGGCGCTACGACGGCGGGAGTGAATGGACCCAGGTGAATGTGAGCGGGTTCGGAGTCGCGGTACCAGCCAACAACTTCGCCGCGCATACCCTGGCCGCGTTCGAGGGCAGGCTCTACTGCTCGACATGGAACACTACCGACGGCCTGCAGGTCTGGCGCTACGACGGCGGCACCGACTGGACCCAGGTGAACCTGAACGGTTTCGGGATAGCGGTCCCCAACCACAACCAGCGTTCGGATGCCATGATCGTCTTCGAGGGCTCTCTATATGCGGCCACGGCTAACGGATGGGACGGCTGCCAGGTATGGCAGTACGACGGGGGGACCGACTGGACCCAGGTGAACGTGAGCGGGTTCGGGATCGCCGCGAACTGGGACATCTGGAGCCTGGTCGAATTCGAGGAGCAGCTCTACGCGGGCACGCGGAACAACGACGGCTGCCAGGTGTGGCGCTTCGAGGGTGGTACCGACTGGACGCAGGTGAACGACGACGGGTTCGGCGTGGCGACACCGGGCGACAACTACGCCGTGCACGACATGGCGGTATCGGACGGGGAGCTCTTCGCTACCGCGCGCAACAATGAAGGCGCCCGGGTGTGGCGCTACGACGGCGGGACCGACTGGACGCGGGTGAACGACAACGGGTTCGGGATATCCGCTCCCGAACACAACTACGACATCTGGGGCATGATCGATTTCGAGGGAAGCCTGTATACGGGCACCGCCAACGGAGACGACGGTTGCCAGGTCTGGCGCTACGGCGGCGGTACCGACTGGACGCAGGTCAACGACGACGGGTTCGGGATAGACCCCCCGGAGGATAACTGGGCAGTCCACTGCTTCGCCGGGTATGAGGGAAAGCTCTACGCCGGGACCTTGAACGACGAGGACGGTGGCCAGGTCTGGGCTACCAAGGTGCCCGGCTCCATGACGTGGTACCTCGCCGAGGGCTCCACCGGGGCCAACGAGTACGGCTCCTTCGAGACCTGGATACTGGTGCAGAACCCAGGTGACGAGGCCGCCGCCGTG
>JAGUWJ010000183.1 GCA_020062425.1 Actinomycetota bacterium | reverse complement strand
TCTCGCTCCTGAGGAAACCCTGTTTGTCGGCGTCCAGGATAGCCACCAGGGAGACCTCGGGCAGGTCCAGCCCCTCGCGGAGGAGGTTTATCCCAACCAGTACGTCGAACACCCCTGAACGGAGGTCGCGCAAAATCTCGACCCTCTCCACCGTGCCTATCTCCGAATGCAGGTAGCGCGACTTGACCCCCATCTCCGCGAGGTACTCAGCGAGCGTCTCTGCCATCTTCTTGGTGAGAGTGGTCACCAGAACCCGCTCCCTTCTGTCCACCCGATCCCGTATCTCGCTCAGGAGATCGTCTATCTGACCCTCAGCGGGACGCACCTCCACCCTCGGGTCGACCAGGCCGGTCGGCCGTATGACCTGCTCGACGATATGAGCGGAGTGCTCCAGCTCCCAATCCGCCGGAGTGGCGCTGACAAACACGATCCGGCCGACCTTGTCCAGAAACTCCTCCAGCGAGAGCGGCCTGTTGTCCAGGGCTGAAGGCAGCCTGAAACCGTGCTCCACGAGGGTGAGCTTCCTGGACCGGTCGCCCCTGAGCATGCCGGAAAGCTGCGGGACAGTGACGTGCGATTCGTCAATGAACGTCAGGAAGTCTCCCTTGTAGAAATCAAGCAGGGTATAAGGGGGCTCACCGGCCTCGCGACCGGAGAGGTGCCTGCTGTAGTTCTCGATGCCGTGGCAGTAACCGGTCTCCCGAAGCATCTCCAGGTCGTAGCCGGTACGCATCTTCAACCGCTGGGCTTCGAGGAGCTTGCCTTGTGATTCCAGTTCGGCAAGGCGCCCGGTCAGCTCTTCCTCGATGCCTTCCAGGGCTTTTGCCAGCAGCTCGGAAGGAGTGAGGAAGTGCGTGGCGGGGTAGATAGCCGCCCTGTCCAGGTCGGCTATGACCTCGCCGGTCAGTGGGTCCATCTCGGTAATCCTCTCCAGCTCGCTGTCGAACATCTCAAGCCTGATGGCCTGGTCCCAGTAGGCCGGGTATACATCGATGACGTCACCGCGGACCCTGAACCTGCCCCGTTCGGGCGCGAGGTCGTTCCTCTCGTAATGGATGTCAACCAGCTTGCTCAGGATGGCCTCGCGATCGTACTCCTTACCCACCTCCAGCATCAGCATGCGGTTCAGGTACTCGTCCGGTGACCCCAGGCCGTAGATGCAGGAGACTGAAGCGACGATGATGACGTCCTCCCTGGACAGGAGCGCGCTGGTGGCGCCGTGCCTGAGGCGGTCGATCTCGTCGTTTATGGACGAGTCCTTCTCTATGTAGGTGTCAGTGCTGGGTATATAGGCCTCGGGCTGGTAGTAGTCGTAGTAGCTCACGAAGTACTCCACCGCGTTCCCGGGGAAGAACTCCCTGAACTCCGAGTAGAGCTGGGCTGCCAGCGTCTTGTTGGGAGCAAGCACCAGGGTCGACAGCCCCAGCTCCTCGATTATCTTGGCCATGGTGAACGTCTTGCCGGACCCTGTTACCCCCAGCAGTACCTGGTATCGCTCACCGGCCTCAAGGCCCTGCGCCAGTTGACTTATGGCTTCGGGCTGGTCGCCCTGAGGCACGAACCTGGTCTCGGTTTTCAGACGTGGCATCTTCAAGAAACCCTCGAGCGATAGCTTTTCAAGCAAACAGAGGCCCCGAAAGGCAGGACCCCCAGAGTTGATTCTAGTCGTTGAGAAACGCCGGTTCAACGTCCGGAATTTCCGTTGGGGTCAGGCACCTTACGGAAAATACTGCCAGTACCTGGCAATAATTCCGTTGGGGACGGACCCTTAACCGGAAATACTGCCATTTTCCGGCAGAAGGCGTTCTGGAATCAACCGCGCACGGCTCAAGAGCTGCTGCCGCCTATGGTGCCGGTGCCGGCGCCTCTCCCGTTCCAGTACATGGCGCGCTCCACCATGATCTTCTTCCCGGGGCTGGTGCATATGACCACCACGGAGGCACGCCCGTTGATGCCGGAGTGATCGTACATATTGAAGGTGCGCCTGGAGTTCGCGGCGACCGTCTCGGCCCTGGTCACGTTTCCCTTGCCGTCAGGAGTCATGTAGGTGACTTCGACCGAGACCTCTGTGTCGTTGGGGTTCTGAACCAGCGTCCAGGTCTCGCGGCCGTCGGAAGACTGGCCGTCGGGCAGGTAGAACCTCGCCGCCGGGGCGGTAGTCCCTATCGAATCGTGGCACGCCTCGCCAAGGCCCGCGTCCCAGTACATGGCACGTTCCGCAATGAGCGGCTTGGTTCCTGTGACCCGCGTGGAGAAGTCCTTCCCCGGCATCACGTCGTTGACCCTGATGGTCTCCCTCGAATTCGGGTCCATGGTGAAGGGAGCCTGGGCGACTGGGCCTTCCGAAGTCATGTAGGTGACGGATACCTCGTTGGGCTCGCTCGACGGGTTCTGCACCAGCACGTAAGTCGTGAACCCCCACGCGGTGGAACCTTCGGCGAGGTAATAGCTCATTGCTGGAGCCCTGGTGCCTATGGAATCGTGCCCCTCACGGCGGTTGTTGCGATACATGGCGCGCTCCGGTATCACCGGCACGTCGGCCTCGACCTTGATGGATGCGTCTTTCGCGCCTATGTCCGCGGCTACGTTAAAGGTCTGGCGGGTCCTAGGTCCGACCTCCTTGGTGGACACTTTCGGGCCTTCGCCCTCTATCATGTAGGTCACCGTGCACGTGGCCTTGGCGGAGCCCGGGTTCTGGATCAACAGCCACGTCTCGAATCCCCAGTCCGTGCTGCCCTCGGGAAGATACCAGGTTCTGGCGGGAGAGGTGACCCCGACGCTGGAGTGACCTTCCGGTGATGCGGCACCCCCTCCGGACCAGCTCATCGTGCGGTCGACCGCCAGCGTCTTTCCTTCGACGCAGTCGACGCGCGTCGAGAAGTCGCTCTCCCCGATCGAGTCGGCCGGGTTCACGGTCGCCTGGCTCTTCGGCGGAAGGTTGAGGTCCCGCACAACGTTTTCGCCGCCGGTGGGCATGTAGGTGACCCTGGCGGTGACGGCGGTGGTGTTCGGGTTGGCGATGGTGATGTACGAGGAGAAACCCCAGGCGGTGCTTCCCTCGGCTAGGTACCAGGTCGGACCCGCCTCCTGCCCCGGTATCGAACTCAGAGCCCGGAAGGCGTCGATCCTCCCGTACCCGTAGTAGTCGTCCCTTCCCGGAGCCCCGAGATCCTTTGCGGTGCTCTTGATTATCTGTTCGACCTTGGCAGGCGTATAAGACGGTCTCATGGAGAATATCAGTGCGGCGAGCCCGGTCACGTGCGGTGTCGCGGCGGAAGTGCCTCCGCTGAACGTGTAATCGCGGGTCAGCGAGGTCGAAAATACGTCCTGCCCGGGGGCCGTCACGTCGATGATGGAGTTGTGGTTGGAGAAAGTTCCCCACAGGTCCTGGTAAGTCGTCGCCCCGACGCCCATAACGTGTTCGCATCCCGCCGGGTACAACACCGCCGTGCTACCGTCGTTTCCCCCCGCTGAAGCCAGAAGGCAACCCTTCTTGTACGCGTAGTCGATAGCCTCCTGCTCCGCCTCGGAGAAGGAAATGTTCCCCAGGCTCATGCTGATGATCCTGGCGCCGTTGTCGGCGGCGTAGTATATGGCCTCCACGACCCTCCCGGCGTTTATCGCCGCGCTGGGGACGCCGCTGCCGTCCATGACCTTGACCGGCATCAACCTCACGCCGGGGGAAACCCCCACTATCCCTATGTCGTTGTCTGCGGCACCGAGGATGCCGCTCGTATAGGTGCCGTGGCCGTTGTCGTCCGACGGGTTCGGGTTCGGGTTGGTCTTGAAGTAGAAATCATCTTCGCCGTAGGACTTCCAGCTCGAGCCGTTCCAGTAGTACTCGTGCCCGAACGGGTAGACTCCCGGCATCTCGCTGCCGACGTTGTGGTAAAGGCTGTAATAGTTGGATGGGTTCACGGTGGTACTGAATATGAGGTAGTAGGTCTTACCTTTCTGCAGAAGTACTCGCTTATTGAAAGCTTTGTACACCTCGCCTGGAACCAGGTACGTCACCTGACTCCCCTTGACTGTTAAGGATGCCAGGTTGGACCCGGATAGGCTGGACCTGAGATATATCTGGAAGTCCGGCGGAGAAATCAGTGACGTCTTGGAAATCAGTACGCCTGCGTGTGTAAGGTCACAGCCGGTGCCGGTGAACGACTGGGCGTACAGCTTGGTCGTTGAGGAGGAACCGAACTCTCTGGCGGTGATCTTGAGTGAGCCGTCGTCCGCCTGGTGGTAGAAACCTGTCTGTGATATACCCGCGAAATTATAGCCGTGAACATCGTCGACGTACCCGTTCCTGTCGTTGTCGATCCGGTCCCCGGGTACCTCTCGGCTGTTCCTCCAGATCTTGCCGGCGAGGTCGGGATGGTCGAAGCGGATTCCCGAGTCGAGTACAGCCGCCACGACCGGTGTGGTGTAGCCGCGCTCGATCTCCC
>JAGUWJ010000189.1 GCA_020062425.1 Actinomycetota bacterium | reverse complement strand
GTTCGGTTGGCCCCCGCCGCCGGGGCAGACCGGACCAATGCCGATGGTGCCTCCTCCCGTCGCGCCCGTGTTCGCGCCGGGCCAGCAGATACCGGGAGCCCCGGTAGCACCGTACCAGCAGGTAGAGCCGGAGCCGTTCATCCCTCCCGCGATGGTCGCGCTGGAGGACGAGGAGTTCACCGAGCTGGCCCTGAGCGAACCCGGCCACTGGAGGGGCGACCTGAAGTGGTTGTTCGGCATCATCAGCACCCTGTTGTTGTTCACCACCCTCCTGGTGGCGGGGGCTTACAGGGTGACCGGCGCCGGCGCCGCGAAAGAGATCCTGGTACCGCTGGTCAGGGAGGCCACCGAGATAGAGCAGAACGTGGAGGACAACTACCAGGATATACGCTCGGACGCTCGCAGGAGTAAAGGCTCGTCGATTCCCATCCCGGATATAGGGGTGAGCCTCTCCATCAGTGCCACCGAGATAACCTCCTCGAGCGCGGAGGACCTCTCCGAGGCCGTGGTGAACGAGGTCTCGCGGATCGTCTACACGGGCGGGTACGATTCGGACATCCCCATGATGAGAGCAAGGGGGGCGGGTGAGGAGCGGGCCAGGGCGCTCGTCGTCACCATCCTGGGCGCGCTGAACGCCTCGACCCACGACGCCCTGCTCTGGCCCATGATAATCCTGGCAGTGATGGCGGTGTTGTTCGCGGTGGTGTACATGGTCTTCTGCCGCGGGTGGGGCAAGGCCATAGGTTTGGGAGTGATGATAATCGCGGCGACACTGCCGGCCTCTCTCTTCATCAGGGCCGGGGTGGAGTTCTTCTGGGCGGACGCGGCGGCGGGTACGTACAAAGAGGCCCTTTTCGAGGCACTCAGAGCCATGGGCTCGACGTCCCTGGTCTTCTTCGACGCGGCACTCGGCCTGGGCGCCCTCTTCCTCGTGGTGGGAGTCATAGGAAACACCATCTCCAAGAGGTCCAGGAAGAGGGTCCCCCCGTTCAGAGAGCTGAAGGGGCCGAGTGAAGCGGTCGTGGGGGGCCCTCCTCTCGAGCCCGGCCTCGAGACCACGCCGCCCGGCGACGAGAGGGTCGAGATCGAGGATGAAGAGGCCCACGGCGGATTTGACGACCTGGCTCCTCCACCCGAGGACAC
Source organism: Actinomycetota bacterium (assembly GCA_020062425.1). Lineage (GTDB taxonomy): Bacteria > Actinomycetota > Geothermincolia > Fen-727 > Anoxymicrobiaceae > JAGUWJ01. Next base: position 5,534 of record JAGUWJ010000189.1, on the reverse strand, counting down.
GGCGGACACCCCTCCACCTCCACCTGCTCCTGGCGCGGAAGACGTCAGGTGAGCAACCAACTGGAATTCCAGCCCCGGCAGTGCCATAATAGAGCAGGCGGAAATAATCAACTTGCTTGCATTATGGGCACGTTGCCGTCGAGATGAGCCTTGGGAGGCGATAGCTGTGGCTAAGGCGAAGATGACCAGGGCGGAAGCCGGCCGCAAGGGTGGGCAGACCACTAAGAAGAAGTACGGTTCCGAGTTCTACAGCAAGATCGGAAGCGTGGGCGGCAAGAAAGGCGGCCAGACCACGAAGAAGAGGTACGGCACCGAGTTCTATCAGAAGATAGGCCGCAAGGGCGGCATGAAATAGGTCCGCCTTGAGCGGTTTTTCGCGAGAGACCTCGAATTGAGCCCGGCCGGGCGTTAGACAACCATGTATTCTAGCCTCAACGTACATAATCGCCTGCAGGAACTCGACATACCTCACGAGCTGTTCAAGCTCTCGGGGCGCGCGGGGAACTTGATGCGCGCCGCCGCCGCCCTGGGGCTCGAATCGAGCCAGGTAGCCAAGGTGGAGCTGTATCGCGCGGACGGCATGCCCGTCATGGCGATAATCCCCGGCGACAGGGAGGTCGATCAGGAAAAGCTCAAGGCCGTCTCGGGAGCGGCCGACGTCTCGAAGGTATCCGACGAGGAAGTGACCTCGCTGACCGGCTACCAGGCGGTAACCCTGCCTCCCGTGGGCCACAGGCAGGAGATGCAGTGCTACATCGACTATTACACCCTGAAGGAGGATGTGGTATATACTGGCAGCGGCGAGCCCACCGCTATACTCAAGATCAGGTCTTACGACCTTGTCCGGGCGACCGGCGGGGAGACGGTGGACCTTGTTCTTTCCGCTGAAGGCTCAAATGAGCCGGGGGATTAGCGTGGGGCCTCGCACCGGAGGCCGCGCCGCTCAAGGCGTGGCGGCTCACCGGAAAATCCCTGGACAGTGGGCGAGTGGTGGAATTGGTAGACACGCAGGGTTCAGGGTCCTGTGCTCGCAAGGGCATGAGGGTTCGAGTCCCTCCTCGCCCACCAATAACACGAACCGGGCTGTTGGCGGGGGCGCCTCACATGTGCGTACTCTCACCGGAGGTACGGCACGGCGCACGGGTCTCCACAGCCGTGGCACGCTCGGCGCGGTAGGACAACAGGCGCAGGTATTAGATGGCTAGAATCTCAGGGCCGGGTCAGCCGAGGTACTCTACGGGGCGGAGACGCAGGACATCGTCGCGTGGTGGAACAGGTACGGTACGCGCGGCGGCCGCTCGCAGAAGGGGCCCCGCCCCCATACTGATCATCATCCTGGTAATCGTGCTGCTCGTGGTCTGCTGGATATTCGGGCGTGGCTGCGGCGGAAGCCAGGAGGCCCGCGAGAACGAGAAGCTCAGGGAGTACACATCGACCGCCAACAAGCTCATCACACGCTCCGCGGCGGTGGGAGCGCAGTTCAACAACCTGCGCGAGAACGTGCAGGAGCAGTCGCGCGACGACGTCGAGCAGAAGATGGTCCAGATGGTGGCGACCGCGAGGGAGATCGCCAAGGATTCCGAATCGGTCGAGGTGCCCGAGAAGGCGCTCGAATACCACCCGCTGCTCGAGCTCGTATTCAACATAAGGGTGAGTGGGCTCGACAAGTACCGGGCCGCGATACTCGACGTCCTTGACGAGAAAAACATCGAACAGGCGGCCGACACCATGTCGAGCGGCCTGCTGGAGCTGGTGGTGAGCGACGCAACCCTTCAGAGCTACCGCGGCGGGATGGAGTCGGAGCTCAGCAAGAGCAAGATCAGCTTCGAGAAGGTCGCCGACTCCGTCTACATGCCTAACGCCGAGGAAGCGATAGGCTCGGTGGTGCTCGAGTACATCAACGAGCTGTCCGGCGAGGAGACGACCGGCGACGAGCTTCACGGGGTCGCGGTGGTTGGCCTGGCCACGTCCCCCGCGCGCGTGGACCGCACGGAGTCCGGCATCTCCATCCTGCCTTACTCCGACAGCTTCACCGTTAAAGTCACGGTGCAGAACCAGGGCAACCAGACCGAGGATGACATCCCGGTGGCGGCGACGCTCTCAGCCGGCGATGGCGGCAACGACCAGAAGAAGACCCAGAAGATAACCAGGCTCAAGGCCGGCGAGAGCGCGACTCTGGTCTTCGAGGGGCTGAAGCCTGCGACCGGAGAAGACGCCGGCAACCTGCTGAACGTGAAGGCGGGCCCGGTGCGCAACGAGCGGAACACGGACAACAACGTGATGGAGCTCGAGTTCATAATGAGCGCCGAGACCGGCTGACTTCCGTTGGGGTCAGGCACCTGCGGAAGTTTTCAGGGTGGAGACAATCCCCTTCTCTTCAACGTAGAGGGTCTGTCCCCGGGGAGAGCTTGTCCTGGGCCAGGGCTTGCGCCTTCCTGAAGACCTCTTTAACGGGCACACCGTGCCGCCCGGCTATCTCCGCGCAGTCCGAGAACTCGGGCGAAATACTGGTCACGTGATTGCTCTCGCGCCCGATCTTCACACCCACGGGGCCCCACGGTGTCTCGACCTCGATCACCTCGCGCTCGATGGCCTTCTTCATCACCATGGAGGTCCTCAAGCCGAAGGTGCTGGTCTCTTCGAGCAGGATGCGCTTGAGCGCGTTCGCGTCCCTGGGCGCGCACAGCACGTTGACCACCGTTCCCGGCCTGGTCTTCTTCATCTGGATGGGCGTAAGCCATACGTCCTGGGCCCCCTCGTTGAAGAGCCGCTCGAGTACGTATTCGTAGAACTCGGGATTCATGTCGTCGATGTTTGTGGAAATGACGCACGCCAGCTCCTCCGCCTCGGCGGGGAACTCCAGCGCGTCGCCGATGGTGACCCTGAGAAGGTTGGGGATGCCGAGGTCCTTGCTGCCGGCCCCGTAACCGGTCTTCTTTATTCGCATAAGCGGGGCGTTCCCGAACGAGTCCGCCAGCGTCTTTATCACCGCGGCCCCGGTAGGGGTGACTATCTCGGTGGGGATGCCGCGCCCGTAGGTCGGGGTGTCCTCCAGTATCTCCAGCACAGCCGGCGCGGGCACCGGAAGCGAGCCGTGCGCTGTCTTTATCATCCCGTGCCCCATGGGAAGCGGTGACGAGAACACCTCGGTTATTCCCAGCTCGTGCACCCCGAAGGCGGCACCCACGATATCCACGATGGAATCCACCGCCCCCACCTCGTGGAAATGGACCTGGTCGAGCGGCTTTGAGTGCACAGCCGCCTCGGCCTTCGCCAGCCTCATGAATATCTCAAGCGTGGTGGCCTTCACCGGCTCGGGAAGCCCGCTGGTGCTGATAAGGTCCCGGATGTTGTTGAAAGTGCGCACAAGAACGCTCTCCAGCACAACCACATCGACCTTGGTCGCACGCAGTCCGTAGCTCTGCACCTCGCGGCACTCGAGCCTGAACTCCTCCAGCTCCAGCGTGACGAGCGCACGCTCGAGCTCCTCCAGGCTCATGCCGAGGTCCACCAGAGCGCCCAGGACCATATCACCGCTGATCCCGCTGAAACAGTCGAAGTACGCTACCGTCATCCGGCCTCCATCCGGTTTTCTTCTGATGCCAGGCATGCTGCGTCGCGGACCATGCGGTTTATAAGGCCAGCCATGTACCCGGCGCCGAATCCGTTGTCGATATTGACCACCGCGACCCCGGTAGCGCAGGAGTTCATCATGGCGAGCAGGGCGGCCAGTCCCCCGAAGCTCGCCCCGTAGCCGACGCTGGTGGGCACCGCGATAACAGGGCAGACCACCATCCCTCCCACCAGGCTCGCCAACGCCCCCTCCATCCCGGCCACTACAACGATCGCGCTGGACTGCTCGAACCGCTCCCTGAAAGCGAAGAGGCGGTGCGCGCCCGCGACCCCCACGTCGAAGAAGCGCTCCACCTCGCTGCCCATGATGGAAGCCGTAACCGCCGCCTCCTCCGCCACGGGGATGTCCGAGGTCCCGGCGGCCACCACCGACACCAACCCGTACGGCTCGGTCTCATCCCGGCGGACGGTGACGGTCCGCGCCTCGGGGCTGTACTCCGTACGATCATCCAGCTCTTTGACCAGGACGTAGACCTCGGGACCAGCGCGCGTGAGCAGTATACTCCCGCTGTTCTCTATAAGCAGAACTCGCGCTATGTCCCTTGCCTGTTCAGGGGTCTTACGCTCGCAGAACACCACCTCGGCGAACCCCTGGCGCAACTCCCGGTGATGGTCGACCTTGGCGAATCCAAGGTCCGAGAACGGTAAGGAGCGCAGACTCTCCAGGGCGGCGTCGGTTGAGACCTCTCCCGACTTGACCCGCTCGAGCAGCTCCTTTATGTCGTCTTCATAAGTCATGCCCGTTCTCCCGTCGCACCATGCCGCGCCGCTACTCCCCCAGGTCCCCCAGGGCTTCGTTGAGGGCCCCGGTACGGTAGCCGGCGAGGTCCGCCGTCACGTACACGAAGCCCAGCTCCTTCATCTTCTCCAATACCCGCTCCCTTATGCCGTCCGAGACCAGGAGCGATATCGACGAGGGCGCGACCTCGATACGCGCCGTCCTGTCCTCCACGAAGCGCAGGCGCACCTGGTCCAGGCCGAGACCACGAAGGAAGTGCTCCCCCTCGTCCACCACAGACAGCTTCTCGCGGGTTATCTCTTCACCGTAAGGGATTCGTGTTGCGAGGCAAGATTCGGGCCTCCGGTTCCATGTAGGGAGCCCCAGCTCGCGGGAGAGGGCGCGCACCTCGAACTTGTAGAATCCCGCCTCGACCAGCGGGCTCCTCACCGAGAGCTCTTGAGCGGCGTCGGAACCGGGACGGTAGTCACTTGAATCATCAAGGTTTGTGCCTTCCACCACCTCCGCAATTCCCTCCCTGGCCGCGATCTCCAGAAGCCTGCTGAAGCGCTCGTGCTTGCACAGGTAACATCGCTCGGGGGGGTTAGCGGCGAAGCCGTCGGAGGCGAGCTCGTCGGTCTCGATAGTCAGATGGCTGGCCTTGAGCCGGGCTGCCGTCTCAGCGGCTTCCTCCTGGAGAGAGGGGGCGTGGAGGGGCGAGTTCACGGTCACGGCGACCAGGTTCTCATCCAGCGCTTCCACACCGACCGCCAGCAGAAGAGTACTGTCGACCCCACCGGAGTAGGCTAGCAGCACGCTTCCCATCTCTTCGAGGCCCTTCCTGAGCCTGCTGTACTTGTCGTTGAGATTAGGGTCCATCAAGGTTATCTTACCCCTTCGCCGCACACGGGCAAAAGCGGAACCCAGGCTGACCTGTCCCGTGCCTAGGTCCACATACATAGTGGACACCCCCTATACTTGCTTTTGCACAAAAGGCGAGTAAAAGGAGGCGTCCATGAAACCGAGAATCGGTTCTGCAGCTGTTTACCATACTAGGCTACCACATCAGTGGTCTCTAGAGAGGATGTCGGCCGACATTCTCTCTAGAGATGCTCTGAGAAGACTGAAGTGGATGGACCACTACCGAGAGAAAGGCAACGCGCGGCTGACCTGCCGTTACTAC
>JAGUWJ010000008.1 GCA_020062425.1 Actinomycetota bacterium | reverse complement strand
CTGCATAATGGGGCGCACCGGGGCCCACGTCGAGATACCTGGAACGCTCGCCCCTCACGCGGCGCTCTTCAGCGAGTCACAGTCGAGGGCGATCCTGGCGGTGCCGGCGACGGCGCTGGCCGACTTCGAGGATCTGGCGGCCGAGCTCGATGTCCCGGTACACATTCTGGGAAGCACGGGCGGCACCCGCCTGGAGATAAAGGGCTTGCTCGACCTGTCGCTCGATGAGATGGCCGCCGCATACGAGGAGTCGCTGGAGAAGATGCTCGCCGGAGGCCTGCAGTAGCGGGCGGATGCAATGCGCCATTGCCGTATATCAATACGTGGCGGGCTTATATGGTGGATAATGGTCACGTGAAACAGTTCGCAGAGTTCAATAACCTCGGCGATTCGCCCGAAGAGGCCTGTGGTGTCTTCGGGGTGTACGCGCCCGGAGAAGAAGTGGCCAGGGTCACTTACTTCGGGCTGTACGCTCTCCAGCACCGCGGCCAGGAGAGCGCCGGTATAGCGGTGACGTCCGGCGATGGGATCCTGGTGGTCAAGGAGATGGGCCTGGTCTCGCAGGTCTTCGACGAGGCCAGCTTCGTCAGCCTGACGGGCGACTACGCCATCGGGCACGTGAGGTACTCCACGACCGGGTCCACCTACTGGGAGAACGCTCAGCCGGTGTACGAGGTCTCTTCCCGGGGACCTCTCGCGGTCGCCCACAACGGCAACCTGGTGAACACGGACGAGCTCAGGGAGTGGCTGACGGGACTGGGTGTCACCTTTACAACGACCACCGATACAGAGGTCATCGCGGCCTTGCTCACCCGCTCCGAGGCGGCGACCACTGCCGATGCCATCAAGGAGATGTTCCCCCGCATACGGGGCGCCTACTCGGTGGTCATTCTCACCGAGGAAGGGCTGTTCGGGGTCAGGGACCCGTACGGGATACGTCCGTTGTGCATCGGTGCCAGGGACGGGGCCTGGTTCCTAGCAAGCGAGACCGCGGCCCTGGACGTGGTAGGTGCGAAGTTCGTCCGGGAGGTGGAACCGGGGGAGATGGTGCATATCGACCATGAAGGCCTGCGCGCCCGCAGGTTCACCGATGAGCGCAATCCATCTCTGTGCATCTTCGAGTTCATCTACTTCGCCCGCCCGGACTCGGTCCTCTACGACCGCGTGCTGTACGACGCCCGCAAGGAGATGGGCATGCATCTCGCCGAGGAGGCCCCGGTCGAAGCCGACATCGTCATCCCGGTTCCGGACTCGGGGGTGCCGGCCGCGATAGGTTTCGCGGAGAGGTCCGGCATACCGTTCGGCGAGGGCCTCATCAAGAACAGGTACATAGGGAGGACGTTCATCCAGCCCACGCAGTCGATCAGGCAGCTGGGCGTGAGGCTCAAGCTCAACACCCTCGCCCCGGCGATTGCAGGAAAAAGGCTTGTGGTGGTGGATGATTCTATCGTCCGGGGCACTACCAGCAGGAAAATAGTGGAGATACTGAAAGAGGCAGGCGCGAGCGAGGTCCACATGCGTGTGAGCTCGCCGCCGATAAGCTGCCCTTGTTTCTACGGCATAGACACCGCGGTGCGAAGCGAGCTCATCGCATCCCGTCTGTCGGTGCCCGAGATAAGGGATTTCCTGGGGGCCGACTCGCTCCACTACCTGAGCATGGAGAACCTGGTCAATTCGTGCAAGTCGCCGAAGGGCTACTTCTGCACGGCGTGCTTCGACGGAGAGTACCCCATCGAGGTCTCGGCGGATATGAAGATGTCGAAGTTCAGGCTGGAGGAGAAGACCGGCGCATGAGGGGATGCTCCAGGCATGACCGCTGACACGGGGGAACCGAGGGAAGTCAACTACAGGTGGGCCGGGGTAGACGTCGAGGCGGCCGACCGCGCGGTGGAACTCATCAAGGAAAAGGTGGCCGCAACCATGCGGCCCGAGGTCATAGGAGGCATCGGCGGATTCGGGGCCATGTTCGAGCTCGACCTCTCCAGGTATCAGAACCCCGTGCTGGTCTCCGGAACCGACGGCGTGGGGACCAAGCTCAAGCTGGCCCAGATGCTGGACAGGCACGATACCGTGGGCATCGACCTGGTGGCGATGTGCGCGGACGACGTGGTCACATGCGGTGCCGAGCCGCTCTTCTTCCAGGACTATATAGCCACGGGCGGGGTAGTTCCCGAAAGGATGGCGGAGATAGTTGCCGGCGTGGCGGAAGGTTGCCGCCAGGCGGGGTGCGCTCTGGTGGGCGGCGAGATCGCGGAGCACCCCGGCGTGATGGAGCCTGACCAGTACGACCTGGCCGGCTTCTGCGTCGGCGTGGTGGAGCGCGACCGCATCATCGACGGCTCGAGTATTGTGCCGGAGGACAGGGTCGTTGGCATCGCCTCTTCCGGCCTGCACTCCAACGGCTACTCGCTGGTCCGGAAGCTACTGTTCGACTCCGGGGATTTCAACCTCGACGACCAGACCAGGGAGTTCGCGGGGACCATCGGCGAAGAGCTGTTGAAACCGTCGATGATATACGCTCCGGTCATCCTGGAGCTTGCCAGGACCTGCAACCTCAAGGCGGTGGCGCACGTCACCGGCGGCGGCATCACCGGGAACCTGCCCAGGGTGATACCCGACGGGCTCCATGCCGAGGTCCATCTCGGCTGCTGGCCCGTAAAGAACATCTTCACCTTCCTGCAGCGCGTGGGTAACATCGACCTCTTCGACATGCTTTCCACGTTCAACATGGGCCTGGGGATGCTGCTCGTCCTGCCTCCCTCGGAGGTGCGCCTGGCGCTGAGGGTGCTGGACCAGAACCTGCACCACGGTTTCGAGGTGGGAGAGATAGTGGAAGGGGAGGGGCAGGTCAGGTACTGCTGATTCAATAAATGGGGCCTAATCGGCGTCAGGCCCTTGTTGTGTCTTCATCGTAGAACCCGGGATGCGGAAGTCAGTAAAGCGGGAGGCGGCGTTTGTCAGAAGGCAGCGGACTGACTGATATCGTGGTGCTCGCCTCCGGGTCGGGCACCAACTTCGAGGCCATCGCCCGCGCTATCGACGGGGGCGAGGTCCCAGCCCGCATCGTCGGGCTCATCACCGACAACCCGAAGGCCTTCGCGCTCGAGCGGGCGAAGCGGCTCGGGATACCGTCCCGGGTGATAAGAGCTTCGGACTATGACGACAGGCCTTCATACGACGCGGCCGTCCTCGACGCTCTTCAAGAAGCGAAGGCCGACCTGGTTGTCCTGGCGGGATATATGAAGCTGGTCGGACCTGCCATAGTGGAGGCTTTCAGGGGCCGCATCATGAACATCCACCCCGCGCTCCTGCCGTCCTTCCCCGGCGAGCACGGCGTGCGTGACGCCCTTCGGCACGGGGTCAAAGTGAGCGGCGTCACGGTGCATTTCGTGGATGAAGGGCTGGACTCGGGCCCCATCATCGTGCAGGAAGCGGTGAAAGTGGAAGAGGGCGACGACGAGAACACGCTGCACGAGAGGATACACCAGGCCGAATACAGGGCCTATCCCCTGGCGATCAGGCTCTTCGCCGAGGGCAAGCTCGAGGTAGAAGGCCGCGTGGTGCGCATCTCTGTTGATTGACAGGCGCATGCCCTCGGCTCCGCTGAGGCCGCACCGGTCCGGGGGCGGGGAACGACCGCGCCGGCTTTTTCGAGGACTTCTTGAAGGATGCGCCCCCGCCACCGGGGAATAGGGAACAAAGCGCCAGAGTCATCTGCGTGAGAAAGGAGAACGCCGATGCCCAGGGTCAAGAGGGCTCTCATCAGTGTGTCGGACAAGGCTGACATCGTGTGGCTCGCACGTGAGCTCGAGGCGATGGGCGTGGAGATGATCTCCACCGGGGGCACTTACAAGCTGTTGAGCCAGGAAAAGATAGAGGTCACCCCCGTAGCGGAGGTGACCGGTTTTCCCGAGATGCTGGACGGAAGGGTCAAGACCCTGCACCCCAAGGTACATGGAGGGATCCTGGCTGACAGGGACAAGCCGGAGCACCTGAGGCAGCTGGACTTCCAGAAGATAGGCGCCATCGACCTCGTGGTGGTCAACCTCTACCCGTTCGCCCAGACAGTGGCCAGGCCCGGGGTGACCCGCGAGGAAGCCATCGAGAACATAGACATCGGTGGGCCTACCATGGTCCGTGCCGCGGCCAAGAACCACGCGCACGTGGCCATTGTGGTGAACCCGGCTCGTTACTCAGCCATCATCGAGGAGTTGAAGGGCTCGTCGGGCGTCATCAGCCCCGAGACCTGCAGGGAGCTCGCCAGGGAGGCCTTCGCCCACACCGCGGAGTACGACGCGATGATAAGCTCCTACCTCGAAGCGGAAGCCGGGCGCGGTCCGGGCGCGCAGGACGCCCGGCTCGCGCTGTCTTTCGAGAAGGTGTCCGACTTGCGCTACGGGGAGAACCCCCACCAGTCGGCGTCGCTCTACGCCGACAGGCAGACGGGCGGCCAGTCCCTGGCCACCGCGGGACAGGTGGCGGGGCCGGCTCTCTCTTTCAACAACATTCTGGACGGTGAGGCTGCCTGGCAGTGCGTGCTAGAGTTCGACCAGCCGGCCTGTGTAATCATAAAGCACAACAACCCCTGCGGTGCCGCCGTCTCCGACTACCGGCCGACCGCTTACCAGAAGGCTTACGACTGCGATCCGGTATCCGCTTTCGGCTCGGTGATAGCCTTCAACGGAACGGTGTGCTCGCGCTGCGCCGAGGCGATGAAGGACAACTTCATCGAACTCCTCCTCGCCCCTGAGTTCCAGCCGGACGCGCTGGAGATACTCTCGGCCAAGAAGGACCTGCGGATAATGGAGATGGGCGAGATCGACCGTGAGTACAGGGGCAAGGACATGAGGCGCATCCACGGGGGCCTGCTGGTACAGGAGTACGACGTCGACCCCTACGACAGGTCAGGCTGGAAGGTGGTCACGAAAAAGACGCCGACGGACGCACAGTGGGAAGACCTCATCTTCGCCTGGAAGGTGGCCAAACACGTAAAATCAAACGCCATAGTGCTTGCCCGCGGGGGGGCCACTGTGGGAGTCGGCGCGGGGCAGATGAGCAGAGTCGACTCGGCCATGATAGCCGTGGAAAAGGCGGGCGGCAGGGCGGCGGGTTGTTCGGTTGCCTCGGACGCCTTCTTCCCGTTCCCGGACGCGGTCGAAAAGGTCATCAGCGCCGGCGCGGAGGCCATAATCCAGCCGGGCGGCTCCAAGCGTGACGACGATGCTCTTGCCGCCTGCGAGCGCCACGGAGTGGCCATGGTCTTCACCGGGATGAGGCACTTCCGCCATTAAACCAAGGAGATCAGGCTTTCGGCGGGCCGATGCGCTTCCGGAAGTTGATAACGATAAATGGATAGAGAGATCTACTCCAGTAGCGAGGACGAGGCATACTCCCTTCTGCAATCCTCTCCCCAGGGCCTGAGATCTGACGAGGCCGCGCACAGGCTGTCGGAGCATGGAGCTAACCTGCTTGAGAAGAAAGCCGGTGTGCCGCTCTGGCGCAGGATATTCTCTCAGTTTACCCACCTTCTTGCGGTCCTCCTGTGGGTGGCCGGCATCCTGGCCATCGTAAGTGACAGCGTTCCGCTCGGAATAGCCTGCTTCGCGGTCATCTTTATCAACGCCGCGTTCTCGTTCTGGCAGGAGTTCCGCGCGGAGAAGGCTATCGAGAGCCTTGAGAAGATACTTCCCAAGAAGGCACGGGTTCTCCGCGACGGCGAGGAACAGGAGATAGATGCCGAGAACCTCGTTCGTGGAGACGTCGTTCTCCTCGAGGCCGGCAACAACATCAGCGCTGATGCCCGGCTGGTCAAGACAATGGAGATGCAGGTCGACAACTCAGCGCTCACCGGTGAATCGGAGCCGCAGTCGAGGCGCTCCGAAGGGTTGGAGGTGGAGGCGGCGGCCCTGGCCGACCTTCCCAACCTCGTGTTCGCCGGGACCAGCGTGTCGGCTGGAAGCGGCGCGGCAGTGGTCTATTCGACCGGCATGGCCACTGAGATAGGAAAGATCGCCTCACTGACCCAGGCCGTCAAGGAAGAACCCAGCCCCCTGCAGAAAGAACTGGCGAAGGTTTCCAAGATCATCGCCGCTATCGCCATATCGGTGGGATTGATATTCTTCCTGCTGGGGAAATTGGTTGTGAAGCTCGAAGGCGCCGATGCCTTCATCTTTGCCATTGGGCTCATCATCGCCAACGTCCCGGAAGGCCTCCTGCCAACTGTATCGCTTGCCCTGGCCATGGGCACACAGCGCATGGCGAAGCGGAACGCCCTCATCAAGAAGCTCTCCTCGGTGGAGACACTGGGCAGCACGACCGTCATCTGCACCGACAAGACCGGTACCCTCACGGCCAACGAGATGACCGTGAGGGAGTTATGGGTGGCCGGTTCCGCCGTGGAGGTCAGCGGCACCGGGTACGAGCCGTCAGGAGATTTCACTGTGAGCGGGAGCCTTCTCTCCGATGAGCAGCGCGCGTCTGTGGGGATGTTGATGCGCATCGCGTCATTCTGCAACAACTCAAGGCTTCTCCCTCCCGGGCCCGACCGGGACAAGTGGACCATCCTGGGCGATCCCACGGAAGCCTCGCTTCTGGTTGCGGCGAGGAAGTTCGGCTTCGACTACGAGAGCGAGCTCCTTTCGCAGCCACGCCGCTACGAGCTTCCCTTCGACTCGAGGCGAAAGATGATGACAACCATAAACAGGTGGGACAATGAGGCCCGGGCGCTGGTAAAAGGGGCTCCCGTGGAGGTGATCGACCTCTGCACGCACGTGTGGGAGCCTGGCGGCGTGAGGCCGCTTATCGACTCGGACAGGGATTTGTTCCTGAAGCGGAACGACGAGTACGCGCACCAGGCTCTGCGTGTCCTGGCGTTCGCCTACAGGGATATGGGCCAGGAGCAGCGGCACTATGAGACGACCGAGACGGAGCGAGATCTCGTACTGGTGGGCCTGGCGGCCATGATGGACCCTCCCCGTCCCGAGGTAGAGGAGGCCCTGGGCAGGTGCCGTCACGCCGGCATCAGGGTGATCATGATAACGGGAGATTACGGTGTCACCGCTGAATCGATAGCCAGGCGCATCCGGTTGGTAAAGAACGGGAGCGTGCGCGTGGTGACCGGGGTCGACGTGGACCGTATGGACGACGGGCAGCTGAAACAGACCCTGGCGTATCCGGAGGTCATCTTCGCCCGGGTCTCCCCGGAGCACAAGATGAGGGTCGCGCTCGCGCTCAAGGACATGGGAGAGACCGTGGCCATGACCGGGGACGGCGTAAACGACGCTCCGGCTCTCAAGGCCGCCGACATCGGTGTGGCGATGGGCATTACCGGGACCGACGTAGCCAGGGAAGCTGCGGAGATGATCCTGACCGACGACAACTTCGCGTCCATTGTTAACGCGGTCGAGGAGGGGCGGGCGGTCTACGACAACATCCGCCGCTTCCTTTCCTACATCCTGACCCACAATATCGCGGAAGCCATACCTTACCTGCTCTTTGTCCTACTCCGGATCCCGTTGCCGATCCTGGTCATGCAGATCTTGGCCATCGACCTCGGATCGGACATGCTGCCCGCCCTCGCGCTTGGCACTGAGGCACCGGAGCCCGACGTCATGGACCGCCCCCCCCGCTCGCCTTCCGAAAGGCTCTTGAACGCCAGGGTGGTAGGGCTGGTGTACGGGTGGCTGGGCATCATCGAGGGGGCGGCGTGCATGTCGTCTTACCTGCTGGTATATCTGATGAGCGGGTGGAGGTTCTCCCAGGGGGCTTCTGCGATGCCTGCTAAGGGCAATATCTATGTAATGGCGACATCCGCCTGTTTCGCCGCCATCGTTATTACCCAGATAGGTAACGGCTTCGCGCGCCGCAGCACTACCGAGTCGATCTTCAAGGTCGGCTTTCTGACCAACCGCTTCTATCTCTGGGGAATAGTAAGTGAACTCGCGGCTGTGCTGGCGCTATTCTACATACCACCGCTGCAGCGGCTCTTCGACACCGGTCCGCTGAGCGGCTACGTATGGCTCTTCATGTTCATCTGGCCAGTTGTGATGCTCGCTGCCGAGGAGGGGCGCAAGGCGGCGGTCCGCTGCATGACGCGACGGAAGGGTCCGGATCTGAAAGGGGGCAAGGGAGGCGGTCTACTCAAAGCCGCCTGACCACGTCGCTTCGCTGTCTTATCCTCCCCGATAAGGGAAGGCTCCACACCGGTATCCGGTGCGGAGCCCGCATCTCGAAATTCACATCCTGGGGTCAGACCCCGAAGTCATCACCCGGGATAATGCGGTTTTGAGGCTACCGGCGGCGGTTACTGGCCCATATACTTGAAGGAAACCTTCACCCTGGCCCTGTAGGCCGCCACTTTGCCGTCCTCGAGCTTCATGTCCAGCTCGGAGACCTCGGCTATCCGCAGTTCCTGGAGGCTCTTTGAAGCCATCTCTAAGGCGTTCTTGGCCGCTTCTTCCCAGGATTTCTCGCTGGTACCGACGAGCTCGATGATCTTGTAGACGCTCTCGTCCATGGCACTGCCTCCCTCTGCCGCTGTTACAGCTACCAAGACCTTCTACTACCAGAAGTGGGAAAACCCTGCGCGGCCGGGGTAAAAATAGAACGGGCGCCCGGTATGGGCGCCCGTCCGATATGGTACCTTCTGATATTCTCTAGGCTTTCGGTTTGCGGGCGAAGAGCGCGATCCCGATGATCAGGATTATCAGGCCTACTACCAGCAGGATGACCGGAATCCAGATCTGCACCATGTCTAGCAGGCCGAAGAACGACGCCGCGTCGTCTATCTGCTCGCGGACGTTCTCACCTGTCTGCCTGTACAGTAGGTTGGCCAGCTTGATCTCTCCCATCCCCAGGGCGCCCGCGTCGACATAGTAGGTCTCGTCGTAGGACGGTATGTCCACGATGATGCCGGTGCGCGGCTCCACCACCAGAGTGGCCTGGGTATCCTTGAGGAAATCGATCTTGTACATCTCGGTATCGTTGAACGGGAGGGCCCGGTTGTTTATCAAGGCCTTTATCTGCGCCCCGGAGATCTTATCCGGCAGGCCCAGCGGGGGTTCAACCATCTTGTCTTTGCCCCCGACCTCGAAGACGTACACCGGAACGTCCGCGTTATCGAACCCGTCTCGCGTCTCTTCCTTCACGAATTCCGAGTCTGTGGTCTTCATGGTGTCGTCGTCCCAGATTGGGTAGGACTCCTGCTTGACTCCGAACCCGTACAGCAGGAAGTAACCTTCCCTGTCCATGTCACTGTTATTGCCGGGCACGTTCTCGGCGGTCTTGCGGTCCATGGCGTAGAACTTCTCCCAGGTGATGAACTCCTTGCCGCCGGGGCCGACAGCCGACACGTTCTCTTTGACCACTGCCACGCTGCCGGTGCTCAAGTCCGGTTGGCTCACATCAGTGCGGGTGATGGTGAGCGGCACTTTAACCTCGAGTTCGGGAGGCAATAACGCCAGTGAATTCGGGTCTACACTCAGGCTCAACACGCCTTCGTAGATCGAAGTCGTGTCGATATCGTCCGGTAATTTCAGCAGCTGCGGCCCGATGGCCCATTTCCAGATCGGTGCGAGTGCGATGACGATAATCCCGATGATGATTAGGACCACGCCAGCTTTGGAACGTTTCACTTTGACCTCCTAAGCCCGAGCCAGCCACTCAAAACAAACCACCAAAGCGATTGCGTCCACACACTTATTGTTTCGGTAAGGTTCCGCTGCAACCTTTAGGAACCGACGTATAGAGAGAATTATATACAAACAACCGGCGGTAATTCCTGAATAGAACGAGGAGTCATTTGTTACAATTACCTGAGAAAAGCCGGTTGGACTGGTCGACGGGCGGTTTTAGCCAGTGATTCTTCACAAGCTGATATTTCATTATCTCAGGAATAAAGACGACGATGGTTTCTATCGTGTCCAGGCCGTTGATACAGTCAAATGGCTTGAAAATGCGGGCATCCAGCTCGATGGTGTAACGACCATACTAGACCTCGGCTGCGGACATGGATTCATTGGCAGTGAACTCATGAAGCGAGGGTACAACGTAACGTTTGCGGACGAAATCAACGAAGTCACTTCCGAGCAAAGTGCGATCAGTTTCCTCGCGGTTGATCTGAATAGAGATGACCTTGCGGCAATCGGTAAATATGACATTGTGATTTGCTCCAACGTGCTAGAGCACATTCCCAGACCCCAAAGACTTATAGGTTCGATGCACCGGATGCTGAAGGAAAACGGTGTTCTGTATCTCAGTTGGACAAACTGGTTGTCACCCTGGGGCGGGCATGACTTCTCACCTTTTCATTACCTCGGCCCCAGGCTGGGGCCGAGGTTATACGACAGGTTGATCAGACGTCCCAGAATCCATACTCCTTATCAAAGCCTTTTTCCTACCTCCATAAGTGGTACGCTGAGGTTGTTGAATTGCAACCCAAGCTTAGAGGTGATACGTATTCTGCCGAGGTATTACCCGGAACTTGAATTCATAGCGCGGTTACCGCTTGTTCGAGAGTTCTTGACATGGAACTGCGTAATACTAGCTAGGCGGCCAGAAAGTGATGCCATAGCGATGCAGCAAGGCTGCAGGAATGATTGAGGAGTCCATTATGAAATCGGATGAACCTCGAGTTGGAACCACAAAGACTCCGCGAGAGCATGTTTCGAGTCCTGGGGAGCAGTACGCAAGCAAGGGTTTCCCTGGTGTTTTACTAAGAAATATCACCAAGAAGATGGCTATATGGATACTAAGAGCAGGCATAAGACCGTATAAGGTTCTGAACGAGTGGGGCAACAGAACGCTCGGATACGAGATAGGTGAATATACTTACGGCGCTCCCAGGGTCGTCTTTCCTGAAGGCAAGCTAAAGATCGGCAACTTCTGTTCCATCTCATGGAACGTTACCGTCTATCTTGGTGGGAACCATAGGATTGACCGTATCGCGCTGTATCCCTTCGACCCCCATGACGGCAGATGGCCCGAGGCTGCAGAGATCGGCGAGGCGCTTACCACGAGAGGCGATGTCACCATCGGCAATGACGTGTGGATAGGAAGTGACTCCATTATCTTGTCAGGAGTTACCATAGGAGATGGAGCAGTTATAGGAGCCGGATCGGTGGTAACCAGGGACGTAGAGCCTTATGCCATGGTGGCTGGGAACCCGGCCGAGGTTATCAGAAAGAGATTCAGTGACGAGCAGATCGCCAGGCTGCTAGAGATAAAGTGGTGGGACTGGCCGGAAGAGAAGATACGCCGAAACCTCTCCTTGCTCTGCAGCGCAGACGTTGACGGCCTGGCTGAAGCCGACTGAGCGCGGCTTTATCTACTCATCTGGAGAGTCCTGCTGGCCTCTTTCATATCTTACGTGACGGTAAAGCATTATTAACACCCCGATTGACAGGAACCAGTAAGCCCAGTTGGCGAGAGAGGAGGCTGCCGACGCCTGCTCGATGAGAATCATCAGAGGGCATAATCCAAGCAGGGAGAGCGATATCGCAAGTGGGACGACCGGATCTAAGTCGATGAGAAACGCGGCAATAAGGAGACAGACGACAATAGCTGAAGTGAGGCTGACGAAGACAGCGAGTAAGATAAAAAGCACCAGCGCAATCGACCACAAGAGCAGAGATCTTCGCGTCAGGTTAATGCTGTACATGCCAGAGCACCTTACCTTCCCTTTCTTCCCCACTGTCTTCGCGGCGGCTCTTCCAGAAAACGTCTAGCACCCGTGGCGAATCTTCGCAAGGCACCCTGGGTCCTGGTTGGTTCACCGTCGGTGCGGCCTCCCATCATCTTCATAAATATCGCGGCGGGATGCAGGCCACGCGAGAACAGGGCTCTCTTGATCTTCCAGATATAGAGCAGATACAGCGCACATAGAATCAGCGTTATCAGGGTGATCAGCAGCCCGGCCGGGAACCAGTTCTGTGAAACGTATTCGATCGTCAGCTCGAAATCACCCGTAATGTCTATCGAATAACCGTTTATGGTATTGAATACGGGTTGAGAGTCGATAATCTTTCCGTCCCCGGTCCTCGCTACCCAGGTTCCGTCGTGAGCTTCACTCTGAACGAGTAGGAACGGTGCTTTCGCGCCGTGGACATGGACCTTGTATTTCTCGGCGGTCAGCTTTTCAAACGTGACCTCCGGCGCTGGCGGCCTGCTCGCGAGCCGCCCGTAGATTCCACTGTCAACTACGAAGACCTTGATATCATCGAACCAGGTTACAGCACTGCCCTTTTCGGGGTCCCTCGACCAGCCGCCGCCGAGTAGGGGTCTGATCTTGGTGATGCCTGGTGGCAGGAGAAAAGAACAATAGTATTTCCCCCAACCCTTGGAATTCCCCTCCCGTATAGTGGGACACATTGCCAGCTTTATCCACTCATCCGTATCAGCTTTATAGCCCTCGACAGTGGCATGCGTCCAGTTGGCGTTCTTGTACTTGACTCTCGTTCCCATTGCACAGATGCTTCCCTGTTGAACCTCGATCTCGTCACCTACCACATAACCGAAAGCGAACGACTCGGTTCCGCTGTTGACGATTTTCAGGCTTCTCTTGCCTTCTGACTTGTTTTTTTCGTCAATTGACAGTGTGGAGTTGTCTCCCCAGAAGAAGCGGGCCCAGTTCAGGGGCTCACCCGACTCGTCGAGGTTCTCAAATCCGGGATTGCCGTTTACAACCCGCATATAGGGGCCGAGGTCGATCCCCCCGTATTTCGCCTCAACGGACGGCTTGTCACCAAGGAAGAGTTCACCGTCTGTGAATGCCAGGTTGTGCGAATGGGCTCTTGGAAGTTTCTGTACAAACGCCAGGTTGTCGAAGAAAGAGTCAGCATTGATGGTGTTGGCCGCCGCCCAGAAATAACCTGGCTCGTAATTTGTCTTGTAAGCACGGAGGAACTTGGTACTGTACTCCAGGTCCAAGCTGGCATCGTCCCGAAAGGCCTTGCTGAAATCGGGGCCGCCCAATGATTTGTCGAGCATCAAGTACTGCGCGGAAAACGGCAGGAACATCAAGGACATCAAATCTTTCTTTACCATAAAGTCCGGATCTGCAAGCTGTTCTTCGGGCAGTGTCTTGGGAGTAAAGGTATTCTGAAGCCAGTTGAAATAGGATTCGTTGTCCATAACCTGGAAGACGCTGCTCAGACCCGGATTCGATGACATCACGTTGTACCAGCCGACCTTCTTGGTAGGTGCCCAGGAATAAGTACTCTGCATGGTCCCGTAGAAGGGAACCCAGGCTACCCTCGGCTCGCCGGACGTGCCGTCAAGGAATCCCTGCATTTTCGCATAATCATCAGGGACATATGCAGGGGAAAACTCACCCGTTGCGAAGTGAATCGCCCTGGGGTACATCGAGACTACGACAATGCCCACAACAACTATGGCAGTAACAAGGCTTCTGCGGTAGTTGGCGAACGCGAATCTCCGTTCAATCGCGTCGATTCTTTCTTCGCCGCTCAAAGCCGGAGAAAGGCCTCCGGAAGGTCCGGCGTCTGGCGGCTTTGCAGTCGCCATGGCGCGCAGGTGATCGGTGAACGCAAACGCCTTGACTCCGGCGGGTCTTCTCTTGAATAGCTTCGACAAGAGTATCCCTGGCATCAAGGAAAAAAATGGAACTACAAAGAATAGCCACCGTTCTGTGTAACGGAGCATCCAGCCTAAAGATCCCGAGCCGGGCGCGTCGAAGACCATGTAGTTGTAAGGAACACGCAAGATATAGGAGGTGCCAGTTGCAAGGAGAAGGCCTATCACTGCAATTGCGGCCCAGTAGTTGACAGTTCTATTATTTTTGATTTCTCGGCGGAGAGCCACCAGCGCCGCGATCGACAGAAGAGGAATAGCGAAGAGGAATGCTTGAGTGAGGGCGCCGCCATTGACCGTCTCAAAGGGCAGGGCTGCGTTTGAAGTAAGCCTGAAGTTATTGACCAGGTGATTGAACTGCGACAGCCCTTGCAAAACGGCGGGAGACAGAAGCGGGGAATAATACGGGATGACTGCCTTGCCGGCGACACGGGTTCCGATATAGGGGAGTGTCCATACCGCGTTGAGGAAGAAATAGAGAGAAAGGATACCGAAGACAGCTTTCAGCGATTTCTTTAAGGCCTCCGTGGTCGGTTTGCTGATCATGATGTAGTACAGTAGGTACGAGAACAGTAATCCCAGAAACCAGACCAGGTGATGAGAGGTGTTAACGACGGTTACGAAAAGCGAGAACAAGACTATATTCTTCAAAGACGGCGAGTCGAATGTCTTCACTAATGCAAGAAATAGCAACGGCAGGGCGGCGTAGATAGGAAAGGCGAAGTACTGTCTCAACATCGGATAGCTGAAAGGGTTGTACATATATATTACCCCGGCTAGAATCGCGCCGACATAGGGGGCGTAGGGAGCGCTGTCTTCAATTTTCAAGCTTCGAATGGTCCTGAAGGCGAGGACGTACATGGATATACCGGCGAAACAGAACACGCCGTAGAACATTGCAAACATATACTGCGAGGCTGAGAGGTTCAGCAGGTTAGCAATCGTCGAGGTAGGGTAGATCCAGAAAAACCATTCGAGAGACCCCAGGTTGGGCATGCTGCCGTAGGGAACCCAGGTGTTTACCACGTTGAACTGCATGCGGGAAACGGTGGAAGGCCAGGTCATGTCCACTGCCATGAGCATGCCGGGTTTTACGATATATCTGTGAAACAGGAAACAGCCCGTTATTAGTATCACGAGAACCGAAACGGCATGCCACAGCGGCCTGTAATCCCTTTCGGCCAACCAGTGGTTGAATCTGGAAGCGCCCCTTCCAATCCTCGTTTCTGTCAATGCTGTCCCTTTCGACTTTCTCATACGGCTATCCGTCAATCACCGCGAATCGATCATTGGAGTCGCATTATTGCCCAAACGCTTTTGAAAACCATGAATATACCTTGAGCCAGATTATCATACAGTCTGGAAATCCAGCGGTTTAAAAAGAAGTCAGCCGCAGTAAGAAACCTCCGCCATGACAGGCTCCATCCCATCATAGCGCCCTTCACAATCTTGAAAGCTTCAAGATCAGCTTGATCGCAGCTACCTGTTTCCGAAAGGCCGCGCCCGCGCTGGTTCGCGAGTCATCAAGGGCCCATTTGGCGAACTGGCGTAACAGCGCGCCGGCCATCAACAACAGATATCTGCCGCCGCGCATGCTCTCATTGTTCAGTTCTTTCACTCTGCTTCTGGTAACGATGCTGTAGAGATGGTAGTCGCTCAGATCTCGTTCAACGAAATCCAGGGACTTCCGCATCTTGGCAAAAACGCCGGGCTCACGCGGGTCCTTTTCGATGTCCATGAGTTCGAAATCTGCGAAGATCTCTTTGATGTCGGTTGTTTCGAATCTCCAGAAATCGTAAGGCACAGCATGATACCCGCAGCCTCTCGAACGGGTCGTCAGTATGATGACGCCGCCGGGTCGGCATACTCTCTTCAGATTGGAGACCACTGTTCGCCAATCCCGGACGTGCTCCAGAAGATCCGTGTTGATGACTACGTCGAACGAATCCTCACCGAAACATGAAACGACATCACAGGCGTCGCAGACCTGGTCGACCCCCGGTCCTTCCACGATATCCACGCCCGTGTAGCTTGAAAAACCACCGTGTAGTTCGACCAGAGACCTGTACCCGCCGCTTACATCAAAAGAGCCCACCTCCAGCACTCTTGCATCATGGTAGCCCTCGCCGAGGAGGCTTCTTGCGACATAAAGCGCGCAACCGGCATTCGACAATGGTTCCTTACCACCTACAATTCAATCGTTTGCAGTCAGTCGATTTCCACCCTGTCTTTCGTCGTTTCGCATACATCCCATGCTGAATGTATCGATTTCTTGGAGACGTACATTCGGAACAGCAGCACCAGGCGTCCGTACAGCTGAAACAGTATCCAGAGAACAGTTGTCAAAGGTGTATTCCGAAAGCAATCAAGAATTGCCGCGACCTTCACCCTGAAAGGTATGTGATACGCGCGGTGGGCGAGATCCGCATCGAACAACGCACTTGTGGTCGACATTGAGAAGACGAACCGGGTTCCCTGACGGATGTAATCACCGAGAGATGTTGGCAGCCTGAACAGCACTTCCGCGTTGTTTCTCAACTCGAAACGCATTCCATGCTGAAGGCAAGCCATGTAGAGGAACTGGTCCTCTGGAACGAGTCCTTTGGTTGGGTCTTCATCAAATGGCAATCTGACAGAAGAATAAAGTCCCCTGCTGAGTGCCAGGATGCGGCCATGGGCGCTGTATAGGGTATCGCCGTTTCTTATGCGCATCTTTATGGCGTTTCTCAAGTAATCCCCGCACCTGCTCAGGGACGATGCAAGGTTTGATCTCCCCGAGGCTGGAACAGGATTTCCGCCTATCAGACCGACGTCAGGCCCGATGCCATCGAGGAGTTCACGCAGAACATCACACCCGTTCAACCTGACGTCTCCATCGAGGAGGACTAAGAAATCACTCGAAGAATTGCTGATCCCCCTGTTGATTGATTCCGGCTTGCCGACCGTGCGTCTATTCACTATCATGCTGATTCGACTGTCTGCGCTCGACCGGTCATTTACCAGTTGCTCGGTGCCGTCCGTTGAACAGTCCGAAACCACAATGACCTTTTCCAGTACAAGCGATTGGCCCAGGTCCTGGCCCAGGATGTCGTCCAGCAGGTTGCCTATATTCTTCTCCTCGTTCAGGGCCGGTATCAGCACGCTGAAAGTCTTCATGCCCGAACTCGAGCCGCCGCCGCTTTCTTTTGCCATGAGTGTCATCTATAGTCTTCCCTTTTCAGTTCCTCAATAGACTGCAGCGACCAAAGTCGAGCTTATTGAGCCACTTCTTGCTTTGAAAGAATCATCCAACCCAATAGAAACAACAGACATGCCACGAATACTGTCGAGGAGACCACCAGTCCGGCCAGAAACCACCGCTGGGGCCGGTACTCGATTATAATCCTGTAATCTCCCTGCTTCTCCACAGGAAACCCCATGACAGTAGAATACAACCTCGCGGGCTCGATTTCGGGACCGTTCTCCACGCGCGCCACCCAGAGCGGGTCGTAGGCCTCACCTAAGACCAGCATGAACGGGGATATCGCGCCTTTTACCTCGACAACGTGCCTGTGCGGGTTCTCCGTCTTCCAATTTAATTCTGGAGGCTCGTCCGCCCCCAGGCCGGCGATATAATCCGGGTCGACCTTGGACATCCGGATATCGTCGAACCAGCTCCGCGCCGGACCCTTGGAGGTATCTCGCGCCCAGCCAGCCGCAAGCATCGGACGTATAGCCGTCACACCTTCCGGCATGTAGAAAGAACACCTCCACCTGTGCCAGCCGGCGGTTCCCGAAAGGATCGTTGGGCACTGCACCAGCTGTACCCATTCTTCCCGTGACTTCAGATAGCCTTCGACCGCCACGTGGGTCCAGTTCGAGTTCCTGTACCTGACCCTGGTATCCACGGTATAGACAGAGCCCGATTGGACTGGTAACTCGTCGCCCGCGACCCAAGCTATCCCGAGAGCGCTGTAATTACCGTTCCTTACTTCGAGGCTTTCATCCGGGTCGCCTTCCACCCCTCGTGCCGGGGAGAGACCCACTCGCACACTGGGGTTCACCAGGGTCCATGACGTAGGCGAGCCCCCCGACCAGTCGTCGAAGCCCGGGTTGTAGTTAATCGTCTCCAGGTTGTCGTCCAGCCTCTCTGTCTTCACCCCTGCGAGGTCCTCTCCGCCGTTGACGAAAGCCACCCGCTCGAGTGCCGAAGGAGACAGAGCTCGGCTCAGAGACAGGTTGTCAAAGAAAGTGCTGACCACAGGGTAAGAAGTTGCGGCGCGGATGTAATCGACCGGACGGTCGAGAGCGTAGAGATCAAGGATGTCCGTCCCGTTTGTCCTGACAAGACTCCTGTCGCGATTGAAGGTTTCCTCGGACCTGTAACCGGGGACCGACCGGTCGAAGACCATGAACTCGGCCGAAAACGGCGCCAGGAGTTTCGATACGATATCGTCTCCCAGCGTAAGTTGTTTTTCTCTGAGCTGCACAGAACCGGTGGAGACCTTCGATAGGACGTCCTCCAGCCAATAGTAGTAAGACTCCCTGGCGTATATATCCTGTAGGTTGTTCAGGGACGGGTTCGATGAGTACACGTCGAAAGCCCCGATGCGCTTGTAAGGCGCCCAGGAGTATCGGAAGCCGTCCCTCGAGAAAGGCAGACGGACGGGCCTTAAACCCGGCGCTTCTTCCTCGATGTGCTCATTGATCGCATTGTAGTCTTCCGGCACCTGCGTAGGGTCGAAGACCCGGTTGGCGTACAAGTACGCTAGCGGCACAAACGAGGCGAGCACGAGGAGGCCCGCCAGCAGGGCCGCGACAACCCCCGGTACGCGTGACCGGCGTTCGAGCAGCACCGCGACCGCCACGGCCGCCATCAGGGCGTAGAAGAAGGGAACGTAGAACAGCCACCTGTCAGCAGCCCTGAACACCCAGCCGAATATGGAAGCCCCGGGAGCCCTGAGGACGAGGTAGCTGTAAGGCTTCTTCAGGATGAACGAGGAACCCGTTGCAAGCAGGACTGATATAGCGAAAAGTATCGACCAGTACAGCGCGTACCGGCTGAGCTTGGCCCTTCGGTAAAGGACGAACATGCCCACGATCGCCAGCAGGGGAAGCGCGAACCAGAGCGCCTGCCACCACGAGGGCTGGCCGAGCGCGTCAACCGGCATGCCCCACCCTGATACCAGCCGGACATTGTTAACCACGGAGTTGCTCGCCGAGAGGGTGTCCAGCATCGACTGGGACAGCGTCGGCGCGTAAGAGGGGACGAAGGGCTTGTCCGCGAGCTGCGCCCCGAGGTAGGGGAATATCCAGGCCGCGCCGACAAGTGCGTATATGGCCGCGGTAGGGATGAGGACCTTGACGGTGGAGATGGCGCTTTCCCGGCTGAACCTGCTGGCGGCCAGGTTGAACAACATGTACGTGATTATGAGAAACCAGAGCCATATGACGCAGATCGGCCCCGTGCTGGCGACCGAGACAAGCAGCGCCAGCGCGATGACGGTACTTGCCCTGGGCCGCTTCACAGCACTGACAAGAAGCATGAAGACGAGCGGCATCACCGCGTAGGCGGGATAGCCGAAGTAAGGCCACAGGTGACTGATGGACCAGGGGTTATACATAAAGACAAAAGCCGCCAGGACGGCTCCAGCGAAAGGAGCAAGTCGCCGGTCTGCCCCGAGCCGGTTCGAACACAGGAAGCGGTACGCGAAAGCGTACATCGATACGCCTGCCAGAGCGAAGGTTCCCAGGAACAGGACCAGAAGATATAGCGCTGTGGACATCCGCAGGAGCCAGGCAACTCCCAGCAGGGGAAGCGACCAGAAGGCCCTCTGGACGTTCCAGATGTTCTGTACGCTGCCGTACTGCCACCAGGTGTTTGTGTAAAGGCTCATATTCCGATTGACTGTGGATGGGAACGTCATGTCGATATGCATCAGGGGGCCGCGCATGTAGAAATGCTTGTAGAAGAGCAGGCACGCGGCGCTCACTATTATGAACACGCAGACGGCGTGCGGGAACCACCTGGTCTGGGACAACGGCACCTTTTCGGAGCGGGCACCGGGGTGTTTCATGCATCTCCCCGCAGTATCTCGAACTCTTTACGAGCCACGCTCTCCCACTCGAACTGCCTCACGAAACGTGGTCCGATATCCGCGTAACGGGACCAGGCTTCGCTTGTAAGCAAACCGCACGTCTCTGCGGCCATCCTCGACCTGTCTCCGACGGGTACGGTAATCACCGCCTCGCACGGCTTTATGTTCTCCGCGTACACCGGCAGGTCGTAAGTTATCACCGGAAGCCCGCAGGCGAGGCACTCCTGCGGAGCTATCGCCCAACCTTCCACGTAACTCGGGAACAGGCATATCCTGCTCGCATGGATGATCGACAACTTTTCCATCTCGTCCACCACGCCGGCCAAGACCACGTTACGGCCAATACCTTTTTCGCGTATCGCGGACTTCAGCTTGGACAGGTTAACCGGATTGCAGTACCCTACCGTTATCAACCTGGCGTTCGGCAAACGGTCTACGACCAGTTCCCAGCACTCGATCAGGTCGAAGATGCCCTTCTCCCGGTCGTGCCTCCCGACGTATACCGCGTCAAAACTCTTGGCGGGCGGCAGTTCGGCCACCGAGGCCCGGATGAACTCGTAGTCGAGACCCACGCCGTTCACTTTGATGGGAGCCTTGACGCCATAGGTTCGCAGGTTCTTCGCCAGATCCCGGGACAGCGTTATGACCGAATCGGCTGAGTTGTGAAGCCGGGCGAAGGGTGCTCGGAGCGGCTTGGGGAAAATTTCTATGTTCATGTTGCAGGCGACCAGCCGCGAGTGGAACAGGTGCCGCGCGATCACAGCCGAAGCGAGCGCGGGGACCTGCTCCGCGCTCGGCACGTAAACGATGTCGAAACTCTCGCCCAGGAACCGCAGGCGCAGGCATGCGGCTGTCATCAACAGGAACGCCCACACCCACTCCAGAAGCCGTCCGAGTGTGAAGAACCGGTTCGCCATGCGCCTGAGAACGCGCGGTATACGGTACTCGATGATACGAAAACCCTCAGCCTCGAGCCCCTTGAGGAAACTCGGCTCATCGTCGAGCACGAGTATGTCCCATTCGCCCGGAGCTCTCTTCAGTATCTCCAGGGCACGCTTGAACCCGCCGGCGGTTATCTGCTGCTGGGGGGAGTGCCACAGCAGGACCAGCATCCTGGGCTTGTCGACGCTAACCGGATTCACTGACATTCCTCCGACCCTCATCGTGCCTGTTCCGGCGGCGTTCCAGGGCGAGCAGTACCAGGCACGACAGCAGGGCGCAGCCGCTTACCGCGTAGCCTGCGATAATATAAGGGTTGCGGAATACGATTCTGTTCGAGGCACCGGCCTCGGATGTCTCGAAAGCACAGAGCAGGTCCATGTTCCTCTGTGGCCGGCCACCGTTCATCCGCCACCATCTGTCGTAGGTCTCGGAAAACAATATCCATCTTCCACCCGCGGGGTCCACCCGGCCGAACTCCAGCGCCTGGCAGAGTGAGGTCTCAAAGGCAATCGGTTTCCCCTCAGCGGCGGGCACGGCGGTTTGACCGCTCTCGAGGAATCGGGAGCCGGTCATGTTCCGTCCCGACGCGCGCCGGGTGAGCTCGTTCCACCCGTTGAAGTAACCGTTGCCTTCTGCCTGCATGAGTCTTGCGGAAACCACCCTGTTGCGGAGCAGTACCAGGTCGTCCCATCGCTTGACGACCTCGAGGTCGTCCTGAGCGAGAACGAATTCGAACTGCTGGGACGCCTGGTTGAGAGCGAGCAGGACGTAGTCCACGTCGAGCGGAGCAAGTGAAGCCCCCAGGTTATCCTGCACGCGGGCGGATTCCAGGGCGGCCTGGACATAGGCATCCGTTGCCCCCCTGTCGATGACCACTCCTCCGACTATCATCTGATTCAGCTGGATGTAGGGATTTGTGAAGTAGAACCGCATTGGAGCGGTGATGGTCAGGTCGCTGCCGGTGAAATCGAACCTCATGTACCAGTAAGGTGGGAGGTAGAGTACTCGCCCGCTCCCGGACTTGGAGTCAAGGTATTCCTTCGCTTCCTTCCAGGACCAGGGATAGGAGACCGCTCTCGCTTCACCCCAGAGACCTCCGAAGATTCTGAAGCTGTAGAAGCAGACCGCCAGTATCAGCAGGAGGGGGACGGCCCAGGTCCGCCAGGACGCCCCGGTGCGCCCCCGTTCTTCCGCGGGGGCCGTCAACCTGTCCACGGCCAGTCCTCCCAGTACCGCATAGGAGAGCGTGAGGAGTGCCGTGAACTTCTGAGGCTCCCGGAACAGCCTGAAAAAGGCCACGTGCTCATATGACCAGGAGAAGACCGGACCGGTGATCGGCGCGTTTGAGCCGAGCGAAAGGAAGAACCCGGCGATTCCCAGCACCAGCATGGTCCAGGCGAGCGGGCCCCTCACGGTGTCTTTTATGTATGCCAGGAAACCGTAGAGCGCCAGCGCCATGAACCCGAATGCGAACACCGGCCACAGGGGAACGTGCTGCCTGGGCAGCAGAGAGTCGATCGCAGCTTTCCAGTACCCGTACATCCCCATAACTGAGATCCCGGTGCCAGCGCTGGAAGTTGAGCGCGTCCGGAAGGCTTCGAGGTCTGCTCTGCCTATGGCCTTGAGGGTGGAGTCACCCCCGATCGCTCCGAAGAGCCAGAACGCGGAGAGCGCGACGAACAGGAGCGCAACCAGGGCAAGGGCCATCGCGGCCTTGCGCACCGGGCGCAGGCGGTAGAGCTCAAAACACGCCGAGACGGCGCAGGCCAGCAGCGCGATCGCACCCATGTGCAGGCTGAAGACGGCGATGGAAGCAAGCCAGAGGGCCGTCCTGGCGCAGCGCCCGGCGGTCGGGTCCCGCACCGTCTTAAACATGGAAGCTACGGCAACCGGCAGCAAAGCATAGCCGAGCAGCATTCCCCACTGTCCCATTAACATCCGGACATATACGAAAGGGTTGACCGCGTAGACGGTTCCGGCGAAGAGCCGCGCCCAGGTGTTCCGGGAGGGGATGTTTCTGTACATAAGGTATCCGGACAGGAACGCTATGAGGAAGAGTACCGCTTTTTGCAGGATAACGGCTCCCACGACACGTGTGGCAAGCCAGACCCCACCGTAGACGAGCGTCACGTTCAACGTTCCCTGAGTGGGCCCGAGAAGAGAGGAAGGCATGTGCATCGCCGGAGTGAATACCATGTCCCCGAGCAGCACGTAGCCGTTGTCAAAGAGGGCCGGACCCCAGATCGCCACGGCGAGGACCGCGAAATACGCCGGGCCCAGAAGGTCAGATTTCTTGATGCGATTCCCTATTGGCGACCGCCTCTTCAAGGATTCCGAGCGTCTGCTCCGCCGTTACCTGCCAGCTGAAATTATTGGACCATTCCAGAGCCTGCCTGGCAAGCCTCTGACGCAGCTCGCTGTCGGTAAGGACCTTCACCAGGTGCTCAGCGAATTCTTCGTCGCTCTCCGATAGAAGGCCTGTTTTCCCGCTGATTATGGATTCGTTAAGGCCGGGAACGTTGAATGCCACCGCCGGGGTCCCGCACGCATTTGCCTCAATAACGGTCAGCCCCCAGCCCTCTATCGTTGAAGCCGTGGCGGTCACCCATGACCATCTGTACAGCTCAACTTTTTCTTTCTCGTCCACTTCCCACAGGAAACGTATAAACCCGTCGGCGTCGAGAGCTTGTACCTCGGCCTGCGCTTCGAGTATGGCCTCGCCGGCGCCTGCAACGAGCAGTTCTACTTCAGGCACCCGTTTGCGGACTTCCATCATTATGCGGATAAGTCTCGGAAGCTGCTTGTACGGCTTCAACCTGCCGAGGTAGAGAACGGTAGGCCTCTCGAACCTGTCACTGCCGTCGGGGGCATACTGGGAGCAGTCGATGCCGTTGAAGACCACTCGAAGATCCATGTGCCTGCCCAGGAAGAGCTTATTCCTTATCTCTGAGGCGGTGGAGTTCGATACGCAGACCATGGGGCTGCGCATGTAGATGAGCGGGACCAGGTAGCGCTCGATGAACCTGCCCAACCGCCCCAGGACCTGACCGAGTTCCGGTATGAACATGTCACGGTGCACGTGGTGCACGAGGCCGACGACAGGTTTCCTCGAGAAGAGAGGAGAGGAGAAAGGGATTCCGTTGATTATGTCGAGTATCACGTCCGCGCGGTGCCTCAGGCCACCCAGGTAATAGATAGGAGCTAGCAGGAAAGATGTCACATGCGAGCCGGCCCGCAGTATCTCGACCCCGTCGATGTTATCGCGGCGCGGCGTCCCCTTGGGCCTCGATGTGTAGATAGTGACTTCGTGACCCCGTTCGACCCACCTCCTGGCCTGCTCGTGCATGTTTACCTCTGAGCCGCCGGCCCAGGGGTGACGGAGGTCTTTCCAGCTGAATATCAGTATCTTCAAAATCCCTCCGAGGAGTTCCCTCACAGAGGCGTCTTGGCGTCAGAGGCGACTGTTCAACTCCGGCCGGCAGGGCTGGAGGGTGATGAAAGACGGTTTGCCCGCTGCGATTATCTTCCTGTGAGCCCACGCCGAACCGGCGCGGATGCATCGGGCTGGCTTGCGGTCTTGCCGGGGCTCAGTAACCGAACGGGGCGGGCAGCACGATATCATTCGCGCGTACGAACTGGCCCCTGACGGTGAACCCGGAGAGCTGGATCCAGTCACCGACGTTTATGCTCTCTATCTGGCTTTCCGAGCAGAGCACTATCACGATGTCCCCCGGCTTGTAACCGAGGTCCATCATCGCCTGGCTGAGAGATGAGATCCAGACGTGCAGCGAACCGGGGTTCTTTGAGAGAGCGTACCCGGTGAAAGCGTAAGGGGCGCAATTCCACACCTCGGCAGCCGCGCCCGAAGGCGGCTCTCCAGTCCCGAAGGATGCCAGTCTTACAATGCCGAACGTGAATGTCGGCCCCTCCAGGCCCGGGACCCCTGAGTCTGAGTCGGACTGCGCGGCCACAGAGCCCCCGACAGCCAGCATGGCGACGCAAAGCGAGAGAGCGGCGATCGAGATCACCGTCCGTTTGCTAATCCAGGATTTCATCTTGAGCTCCCCCTTTGGACTCCAGGCCTCGTGGTCAGGAAGTCACTATTCTTCTGTTCCGGGCACTTCGGTTCCCTCAGCGGTGGCGATCACTATTACTGATTGTCCGGGGCCGCCGGCCCCGCCGGGGTTGACTATCACCGATTTGATTATATCTCCGGATCTTATAGAGAAAAGGCCGACTTTCTGGCCGTCAAGTTCGGTGGAGGTATCCGTGAAACCCTTCTTTCCCGAGAGTTCGCTCTTGTACCATTCGATTACCTGATCGATGCTGTCAGGTGAATAGAAAGTGGCACCGGCCCACTTCTCCTCCGGGGCGCCTTCGGTCCCTTCCACTACGGCCACAGAGCCCTTCTCGAGTTCCGCGTTTTCCGGCACCGGAACTCCCAGGACCTTTTCTCCGGCTTCGCTGACCGTCCACGTGACGGTCTCTTCGTCCCCTTTGATGGTTATCTTGCCGTCTTCGTATGTCACCCTGCCCTCCGGGGTGACGATTGCTTCCTCTTCCTTGGCACATCCGGCCACAGCGACAAGGCCGGCCAGAAGGGTGACCAATACTAGCAACCCGATGACCTTTTTCATGCCAACCTCCTTGGGGGAAGCTCAGCCGGCACCCGTACCGGGACCCGGCCATAACCGGAACCGAGTGTCATTAAGACTCGGCCAACCTTTCCTGTATATTATCCCCATTCCCTGGTTGCTGCAATCCAAAATAGACAAACACCTCGGTTGCCCTCGGGTTTCATCACCAGGTGCAGGTTCAACCGTGAAAAGCCCTATCTATTCTCTTAACACATGATTCGGTGACGGCTCGGCAACCACCTCTTGCGTGCCGGGCAGGTCTCGCAGCTGTATTTCTATGTTTTTCGACAAATATCACCCGGAGCAATAGCCCTACTTACAGGGAGGACAAATTCATGGACGCGAGGTCAACCACCCAAGCCGCAAAGAGGTTAGAATTGTATCTCGTGGCCGGCCCGGAGAGGACTACTGCGCCGGCCTGGAAAGGCTTGAGATCACAGAGACGGCTCGAGAGATGCGGGGTGAGCAGGGAATCGGAGTGACAGGCAATAAGGAAGTTGAAAAGGAAGACATCTCCGTCGAGCAGATCGAGGCGGACGTGGCGTCACCCTCGACCGAGCTCGTCGCGCGCACCCTCTTTCGCGGCGGCGTTCTCTCGGCCTTCGGGAACAGGGACTTCACCCTTTTGTGGTCGGGAGCTTTTCTGTCCAACACCGGAACCTGGATTCATACCGCCGCCCTGCTCTGGTACGTGAAGATACTCACGGACTCGGATGCGTGGGTCGGCGCAGTCAATCTGGCGAGCTACCTTCCCGTCCTGCTGTTCGTGATGTTCGCGGGATCACTGGCGGACCACCTCAACAGGAAAAGGCTCATCCTCGGCTCGCAGGTGGTGATGATGCTGGGCGCCCTCGCTCTCGGACTGCTGACCACTCTGGGGGTCGCCAACCTGGGGGTGATAATGGCTCTGACAGCGTTGATGGGTGTCGCCTTTGTCTTCAACTTCCCGGCCTGGCGCGCCATAGTCCCGGACCTGGTCCCCGCGCGCGACCTGCTGAACGGGGTGGCCCTCGACGCGGCTCAGTTCAACATGGCGCGCTTCGTGGGGCCGGCGCTGGGGGCCTTCATCATCAGCACATGGAGCGTAGAGGTCGCTTTCTATGTGAACGCCGCGAGCTTCCTCGCCGTGCTTGTCGCTATTCTCCTCATAAGGACCAGGACCCCTTCCGCACCGCCGCCGCCCGAGGGGGTCGTCAAGCACGTTCGTGAAGGGCTCGCCTACATCTGGGACAACCGGTGGGCTCTGAACCTGCTCGCCGTTCTGGCGGTGGTCGCCTTCTTCGGCATCTCGTTCATAGTGCTTCTACCGGGAGCTTCAAAGGACGTTCTTCAGATGGGCGCCGGCGGGTTCGGCTGGCTGATGGGGGCTATCGGCCTGGGCGCGGTTGTGGGCGCCCCGTTGGTAACCATTGCGAGCCGCCGCGTGGCCGAGAAGGATATCATCAGATGCTCGATATTGTTGATCGGTCTCCTGCTCGGCGCGTTCTCGCTCGTGAAAGTCTTCTGGCTGGCGCTGATGTTGTGCTTCGGCATCGGGGTGACCGCGCTGGCGCTCAGCGCGACCATCAACTCGATCCTCCAGGCGAGGGCGGCTCGCGGCATCCGCGGGCGGGTGATGAGCTTCTACATACTTGTGTTCCAGGGGCTGTTTCCCGTCGGCGGCCTGCTGATGGGGTTCCTGTCGGATGAGCTGTCCATATCGTTTGCGCTGGCCCTGGGTGGGGGAATCTGCTCCGCCCTCGCGCTTCTGCTCTTCGCCGTCCCTTCCGTACTCGCAGGCGCTACCTCGCTGGGGGAAGTCACTTCACGTTGACGGTGAAGGCGGCGCTTGAGGTCGGCTCGACGTCCTTTTCCCACGAGCGCACGTACCTGAACGAAACCTCGGTACTGCCGCTCCCCACGGCGTCGAACTCCCAGTACTCCTTGCCGCCGGCGCCCATGACTGTGGTATCCTGCGGCGCCTCGTAACGGGACCCCTCGAGACTCAGCACCTTGTCATCGAAAGGACCTGCGAGCTCCCACTGGTAGCCGGTGGTCGGGTTCGAGTCGAGTACGATATAGAACGTGTCTCCCTTGCCGACCTCTATCGGCGAATCGGGGTCGGAGTACTCCATGGCTTTCGCTCCATCCTCTCCGGAGACGGTGACGGCGGCAGTGAACGTGCGCGCGGGCTCTTTGTCCTTCTCCCAGGTGCGAACATACTCCATGTCTATCTCGGCTTTTCCCTCCCCGACGGCCCTGAACCACCAGACCCGGGTCCCGGGGGCGCCAGACTTCACGTCATCCTGCTGGAAGCTCGTGCGCTCGAGCGTGATGACCTTCTCGTCCAGGGGCTCCGTGAGCCTCCAGGAGTAACCGGTCGAGGGGTTGGCCTCGAGGGTCACCACGATCTCCTCCCCAACGGACGCCTCCAGGCTCCTGGTCACATTTTTCTCGCCGGAGTCGTCCTCTACGGTTACTTTCTCCTCGCCGCAACCCGAAACGAGGATAAGGGCGCTCACTGCGAAAAGAAGTACGGCCAGCAGGAGAACTGACACCGGCCGTATAGAACCCTTAACCGCCATCGAAATCGACCTCCTCATCGGATGGACGTCAGAGGTTGAGACCCTCGCTCAGGGCATCTGCCTGCTCGCCCAGCTCGCCCGCCTCGTTCTCCAGCTGATCGAACCTGCTCTCGTAACTGTTGATGATGCCTTCGACCGCCTGCTGGAGCGCCGCCTCGCTCGTCGGCGGGTTGGTCACCCAGGAGGCGGTCAGCCCGCCCAGTTCGTTCAGGAATTCCTTGAAGAGAGTCCCTATCTCGATGTACTTGTCTATCTGGCTCGAGCGCAGGTTGGCGTAACCCTGGTACTCTGCTACGCCCTTCAGGTCTGAGATCTCCTCATATTCGCTCTTGGCAGCCTCCGCCGAGTCGAGGAACTTGTCAATCTGCGCATCCGCCTTTTCCTGCTGTTTCTTATAAAGTGCATCCAGCTCAGCGAAGCTCTGCGCGGTAGCCGTGCTCATTTCATCGAAGACGCCCTCGACATCTTTCTTCAGGGTGGCGTAGGCCAGCTCCAGCTTTCGCAGGGACTGGTCGGCCTCTTTCATCTGCAGGGAAGCAGAGAAATCGGGAAACGTGTCCACCGTGTACAGCCAGTTGCCGTCCTTCTTGACAAGGAAGAACGTGTTCGAGCCTTCCTCGCTGATCTCGGTGGTTTCTTTCTTGCCGTCCTTGTCGGTGGCCGTGGCCTTGCCGGCGATCACCTCTACGGTAGCGTTCTCACCGCTTTCCTTGGTCTTGTACTCGAGCCCGGTGAACTCGAGTGAGGAATCCGAAGGCATGCTGTCCCTCACGTACTTCTTGAACTTCCCTTCCACCCCGGGCTCATCTCCCAGGCTTGACAGGTCGGTGTTGTCTATTATGAGCTGGGCGTCTTTCTGCTCGATCGCCTGGAAGAACACGTTCGCGGCATCCTCGGGGGTGTTCCCCCCGCCGAAGACAAAGAAGATCAGAGCGAGCACTACCGCGGCTATGACCAGCAGGGACACCACCACGACGAGCGGTATGACCCACTTCTTCTTACCGGGGGCTTTCTCCGCACCGCCGGGCGCGCCCGCCGGGGGTGGACTGGCAGCGGGTGGCGGAGCCACCGGGGGAGCCCCCGTCTGGGCCTGTGCCTGCTCGACCTGTGTTCCGCAGTTGGGGCAGAACTGGTTTCCAGGGGGGACTTCCTTCCCGCAGTTCGTACAGAACATCTGGCACTCCCCTTTCCGGTGTGATCCAGGGTCAGAGGGATTCGCCGGCCGGGGCCGGCGTTGCTTCTACTGCCGAGTCTACCACCACAGCGTCCCCCAGTCATCACCGTAGGACGCTTGCGTCAACGTGCGGCCTTGCGGAAAAATAGGGCTGCCGGCCGAGGCGGAAAGGTCGATTGCGATGGAGGGAACCAGGCGAAAACTCAGCAGCGGACAGAGAACGTTCCTCAGGGTCATCGTTCTCCTCGCGGCCGCTGCAACGCTGGCATTGCCGGTCGCGCTGGCGTCGAAGCGCCCGGCCAAGGTATTTGCCATGCTCGCCTTCGCTTTCATCTTCCACAACATCATGACCGGCGCATTGAGCCGTCCCCTCTACCGCATATTCAAGGCGAAGTCGGTCCAGTTATACCACAGGGTCTCCGGCGCCCTCGGGTTCACCCTCGGGGTGCTTCACATGTTGTACCTGCTCACCGGAGTTGATGTCTATGCTTACAACAAGGCCTGGATAATCGGCCCGGTGGCCCTGGTGCTGCTCGCTGTGACCATGACAGCCGCGCTGGCGCGCAAAAAGCTGTGCAAGGTCTGGCGTACCATCCACCAGCTCAACTACCTTATATTCGCGGGGCTCCTCGTCAAGGCGTTCATCATCGGCTCCAACCTGCAGGCGTACCGGGGCCTGAGGATAGTCTTCGCCTCCTACGGGGTCATGGCTGGCCTGGCGCTCGCTTACAGGGTGTATCGAAGGTGAGGTCAGGTTGAACGCTCATGACTGGATGTTCTGGCTCCTTTCGGGAGATCCGTATGGTATAATCTTTCCCGAGTTTGAGTTCTTTAGGTAGTGATTGCTCATCCCGGGGAGCGATTCTCGGGGCTTTTTTATTTTAGGTCTGCATGGGAATGGAAAAAATGCGGCAGCTGTCCGTGGATATCGAGAGATGAGACTGCACCTGGTCGCCCCCACCAAGAACGGGGAGTCTTACCTTTTTAACAAGGGGCTGCTGGCCCCGCTCGGGCTCATGTACCTTGCCGCGTATACCCCGGACACCACCGATGTGCGTATCGTTGACGAGAGCGTGGAGCCCATCGATTTCTCTGATATTCCCGATCTGGTCGGAATCACGACAATGACCGCCACAGCCCCCCGCTGCTACGAGATCGCCGACGCCTATCGCCGGGCGGGAGCGAAAGTGGTCATGGGGGGAGTTCACGCCTCTATGCTTCCGGAAGAGTCGCTGGAGCACGCCGACAGTGTTGTGGTCGGCGAGGCCGAACAGATATGGCCGCAAGTGGTCGCCGACGCGGAAGCGGGGCGCCTCGAGCGCTTATACCGGCAGGAGGGCTTTCCGGATTTCGAGAGGCCTCTGCTCCCGCGGCGCGACCTGATAAAGCCCAAACACTACTGGAGCGCGAACGTTGTTCAGACCTCGCGCGGCTGCCCGCACAGCTGTAACTTCTGCTCCGTGACCGCCTTCAACGGGCGGAGGATACGCGTGCGTGATGTCGACAACGTGCTGGCCGAGGTCGAGTCACTCCCCAGGAACAACCGCGTGAGGAAAAAGGTCGTGGCGTTCGTTGACGACAACATCGCGGCAAACCCCCGGCGCGCAAGGGAGCTGTTCAAGGCCCTTGTTCCGTTGAAGATCCTCTGGGGATCTCAGGCCTCGATAACGATGGCCAGGGACGAGGAGTTGGTGAAGCTCGCGGGTGAGAGCGGCTGCGGTTTCCTTTTCGTGGGTCTGGAAACGCTGTCACCGCACAGTCTCGCCGAGATGGGCAAGCTCCAGAACAAGGTGGAGGAATATGCTGAGGCTCTTCACCTGCTCGAGAAGAACAATATCCACGTTATGGGCGCTTTCGTCTTCGGGTTCGATACCGACGACGAGTCGGTGTTCTCGGATACGGTCGATTTCGCCATAAGGAACAAGATCCAGGTCGCGCAATTCGCTAACCTCACCCCTTATCCGGGCACGAGGCTGTACAGCCAGCTGCTCGCAGAAAAGCGTGTCGAGCCCGAGTTCTGGCTCGACCCTTCCTGGGACAGCCATGTCGTCTTCCGCCCCCGGAACATGAGTCCGGAGAGGCTCTTCGAGAGCACGAGGCAGGTCCATCGTCAGTTCTACTCGTACCGTTCCATCTTCAAGCGGATGGTATTCAAGCGCCACTGGACCTACTGGTTCGCCTTCAACCTTCTCTACCGGCAGACGGTTGTCGCAGCTCGCTCCAGCGAGCTCGCGCTACCGACGGACGCGGCGCCGGTCTGCGTCGACCGCTAGCGCTCCGCCGCGTCAAACACCTCGGCAGTCGTTGGCCCGCCGCGCCGGAACCTTAAGAGGAGTATCCCCGCCGCGATTATAAGAGCAGCTCCGGCTACCTCCACCGGGCTGACTGTCTCACCCAGGAGCACCGCCCCCAGGGCCATGGCACCCACCGGCTCGATGTACGAGAGCAGCCCCGCGTCCTGGGCTTTGACGCGCTTGAGGGCGTAGAGATAGACGACCCCCGCACCACCCATGATCACCACGCCGTAGATGGCGATGGCCGCCCAGCCTTCCGGTGTGAGGCGGTACGTCTGAGGGATGGAGAACGGGGCATAAAAGAGAGCGCAGACGCCGTTGGTCCACAGCCCGATGTTCAGCGGCGAGCGGGTCTCGCGGAGCTTCTTCCAGATTAGCATCAGCACAGCCCAGGCCCCCGCCGCAGCCAGCGCCAGCAGCGCGCCCCTGGGCATGGAGCCGCCGTCGGACGTGTTCTGGCCCAGCGAGAGAAGTGCGGTGCCGGCAAGCGCGATGGCCAGACACACAAGCGTGGAGCCTTCGAGCTTTTCCTTCAAGGCTACCGGCGCGAGCAGCGCCACGAACACCGGGGCCAGGTAGATGATGAAGGTGGCCGTGCCGATGTCCACCATGTTGTAGGCCTTGAACGCGCAGATGGCGAACACCGCCGTGGCAAGGCCGCTCGCGGCCAGCAGCGCGAAGTCGGTTGCGGTCCCGGGCCGGTGGGGCTTCTTCTCCCTTGAAAGTAGCGCCGCCGCGGCGTAGAAAGCGAGCGCGAAGACAGACCTCCAGAAAACGAGGATGTACTCCCTGCCGGGAAGGTCCGCCCAGCGCACGAGCACGCCGCTCCATCCCCATGCGACAGAGGTGAGGAGGAGCAGGAGGTACGGCAGCAGCATCTTCCCCGTCCCCGGGCGGGAGTTCACCTCCGCCTGTTCAGCCATCTCATCCCTTCCAGAGCGCCTCGCCGGGGGCCGTCAACCGTGTTTGCCCAGAAGTACCAGCCCCGCCATCCAGCCTCGTGCCTCCTCACCGGGCACCGGTTTCTCGCTCATCTGCCAGCCCAGTTCCCTGTTCAGCTTGTTGAAGTTGACACCCAGCCCTGACATGGATGTCCTCGCCGTGTCCGGGTTGCGGCACTCGCCGCCCGAGAGCACGTTGCAGCGCTCGTGTGAGTTGCAGAAGAGGCGCTTGCAGCAGCCACCCGCCAGCGCGCGAGAGCCCTGCCGGCCCTGCTCGACG
>JAGUWJ010000136.1 GCA_020062425.1 Actinomycetota bacterium | reverse complement strand
TCCGTGCTCTATGTGCGCCCCCTCGAACGCCGGCCCGGCGGCGGCCGAGCACGCGACGCGGCGGCCTCCGCTGTCGAGGACTATCTCGGTGTTGGTCCCCAGGTCCACCATCATGCGGCACCCCGGCGGGCCGGCGTCCTCTACCGAGAGCAGGCATCCCACGGTGTCTCCACCGATGAAACTGCCGATGTTGGGTAGCACGCGAAGAACAGCACAAGGCGCGACATCCAGGCCTACCGAGACCGCGGGCATGGGCTCGGTCTCGAGGAACTCCGCCTCGTACGGGGCCATCCCCAGCCTCACCGGCTCGACCCCGAGGAGGAAGTGCTGCATGGCGGTGTTGCCGGCACAGGCCACGATCTCGACAGCGTTCGCGGAACCGCCCGTTCTCCCCAGCAGTTTCCGCACGAGGCTGTTGGCGCATTCGATGACGGAACCCTGCAGGTCTTCCGTCCCGCCCGTCACCGAAGTCGCATAGGCGATGCGGGACATGACGTCCGCCCCGTGAACGCGCTGCGGGTTTGCTTCGCTTTCGAGCGCTAGCGGTCGCTTCCCTTCCAGGTCCACCAGCATCGCCACCACCGTGGTGGTGCCGACGTCGACCGCGACCCCCAGGCGTCGCGCTTCAGACGATTCAGCGGGCTGCCGGACCTCGATGTCGAAGAGGTCCTCCATGAACCGGTGGTCCTCATCGGGTGCCCGCACCCGGACGACGCATTCTCCCGCCGGCCGGCAACGACAGGCCTGGAACAGGGAGCCGGGCACCGGTCCGGCCGGGCCGCCGTCCACGTCCAGCAGGGTGCCCTCCACCAGCTCGAAGAGACACTTGCCGCAGCTGCCCAGACCTCCGCACTCGGTATCGAGGGGCACCCCCGCGTGTGTGAGTAACTCCATCATGCTGCGGCTCTCAGGCCCTTCGAAGATTATCTCCTTCTCCATCGGCAGAACGCGAATCCGCGGCATGGCACCACCGGGTCCGGATGTCTTCATTGCGCGCCCGGCGCAATCTTACCGGTCTAGTATAGATGACCGGGTGGAGGCCGGTGGCCGGTGCCCCGTTTGACTAAGGCACCTCGGCAGCCGTAGAATCCCAGCGAAAACAGAATAACAAGCCGCACAGGTGGCATTCGGCCTTTAAAAGGGAAGCCGGTGAGAATCCGGCGCGGACGCGCCACTGTGAAGGGGAGCGACCCGCATGTACCACTGGCAGCAGCCGGGAAGGGCGGGAAGCGATGAACCAAGCCAGGAGACCTGCCTGGGCGGAATCCCATGCGTCCTCGCGAGCGGGAAGGCAGTGGGCTGGAGTGAACTACGGCCGCCCTTCGAGACGAGGGGCGGCTTTTTCACGCCCGGCCGGAAAGGAGGCAGTCAGGAGCCCTTGTGGTTGGAAATACGTGAGATACGGACTGGTGATGGAGGTATGAAGTGTCAAAGGTAATAAAGCGTGTTGCTGTCTGTGCGATCATCCTGTCCCTCGCTGCCATCTCGTACGCGGGGTGCGGAAACGGGGGGATAGAGGGCGGTGAGATATCGTTCACCGACGATTCGGGCAGGAAAGTCAGCCTGCAAGGGCCCGTGGACCGGGTGGTGTCACTCGCCCCGTCAAACACCGAGATGATCTACTGGCTGGGGGCCGAGGATAAGCTGGTGGGGGTCACCACCTTCTGCGACTACCCGGCCGCCGCGAAGAAAAAGCCCAAGATAGGGGATTTCACCACGCCGAACATCGAGAAGATCGCCGCCCAGGACCCCGCGGTGGTGCTGGCCACCGGCGGCCTTCAGGATAGCGTGGTCAACAGCTTGGAGGGGCTCGGGATAGACGTCATAGTATTCGACCCGATAACGGTGGACGGCGTCATGCGGGATATCCGCAGGATGGCAGAGGTCCTGGGTGTAGAGGACGAGCAAGCAGGCAAGGTGGAAGACCTGGAGAAGCGGGTGGCGGAGGTCCGTGATCGAGCGAAGGGCCTCGAGACCAGGAAGGTCTTTTTCGAGATCTATAACCAGCCCCTGACCGCCGCCGGAACTGGAACTCTCATCGACTCCATGATCACGGACGCCGGAGCTCTCAACACGGGCGCCTCGGCGGGAGGAGGCTTCCCCCAGTATTCTGAGGAGCAGTTGTTCAACGACGATCCCTACGCGTACGTCGCCATAAAGGGAACCATGCAGGACCCGGAGCAGATCTCCAAGAGACCGGGTTACGACCGCTTGACCGCGGTGAAGGACGGCCGGGTCTTCGTGGTCGAGGATAACCTCTTCGTGAGGCCGGGGCCCAGGGTGGTTGACGGCCTGGAGGCGCTGTCCAGCATCGCCCATCCGGAGGTATTCGGGGAGTACGAGGTCGAGGGAGATTGAATAAGAGCGAGCTCGAACTCTCCGTCCGCAAACCGGACGCCGCGGCCGGAAAAGCGGCGAGGGAGAGGCAGGATACGCTCACCAAGCCGCCGGGTAGCCTCGGACGGCTGGAGGAGATGTCGATACGGCTCTGCGAGGTGACCGGCTCCTGCCCTCCACGTCTGGGTGAGAAGGTTGTGATCGTGTGCGCCGCCGACCACGGCGTCACCGAGGAGGGAGTGAGCCCGTACCCGTCTGAGGTAACGGTGCAGATGCTGCTCAACTTCGCCGCCGGCGGGGCTGCGATAAACGCCCTCGCTCGCGCGGCAGGCGCGCGGGTGGTCCTCCTCGATGTCGGCACGGTCACCCCCGTGACGCACCCGGCTATCCTCGACAGGCGCGTCCGGGCGGGCACGGCC
>JAGUWJ010000098.1 GCA_020062425.1 Actinomycetota bacterium | reverse complement strand
TGATAATACGCGGCGTCAACGTCTACCCGTCGCAGGTCGAAAGGGCGCTCCTGGAGGTCGAGGGGATAGAACCCCACTACCTTATCGTGGTGAACAGGGAGAAGCAGCTCGACTCGCTGGAGGTCCAGGTCGAAGTGTCGGAGGGCCTCTTCTCCGACGATACTCGGGCCATGCGGAGCTTCGCGGAGAAAGTGGAAGCCCACCTCAAGAACCGGCTCAACGTGCGGGCCGCCGTGAGCCTGAAGGAGCCGCGAACGCTCGAGCGCTGCCAGGGCAAGGCGAAGAGGATGCTGGACTTGCGCGACGCATGAGCGGAGAGCCATATACGGGAGGGAAGCGTTGACGCGGGACCGTGAAAGGTGGTTCGAGGAGAGGACCTTCCACCACCTCGATTTCAAGGACATCGCAAGGCTGGTGGAGGCCAAGGAGCAGCAGGGGCTGACCTTGAGCGTCTGCCTTCCAACCCTCAACACCGCGGGGACAGCGGGAGAGATACTGCGCTTGTTCCGCACCGAACTGATGGAGCGCTTTCCGCTGATTGACCAGCTCGCGGTGATAGATTCCCACAGCGGTGACGGGACCGTCGAGACAGCCCGGGCGGAAGGTGCGGAAGTCTTTTTCGACGACGAGATACTACCCCACCTTGAGCCGGGCAGAGGCAAGGGGGAGGCGCTGTGGAAGAGCCTCTACGCACTGGACGGAGACCTCATCGCCTGGATCGATTCCGACATCGAGAACATACACCCCCGCTTCGTGTACGGGTTGGTGGGCCCCCTGCTCGCCGATCCCGGGATAGGTTACGTGAAGGGGTTCTACGAACGCCCCATCAAGGACGGTAAGACGCTGCGACCCAGCGGCGGCGGCCGCGTGACCGAGCTCACGGTACGCCCGATACTGAACCTCTTCTACCCGGACCTGGCCGGGATGATACAGCCGCTGTCGGGGGAGTACGCCGGGCGCCGCACGGTGCTGGAGAGCGTACCCTTCTTCACGGGGTACGGGGTGGAGACCGGGCTGGTCCTTGATATATATCAGCGTTACGGGTTGATGTCGCTCGCCCAGACCGACCTCGAGGTGCGCGTGCACGACAACCAGCCCATCGGCTCGCTCTCGAAGATGGCCTTCGGCATAATGCAGGCGGTCTTCATGCGGTTGGAGGACAACGGCAAGCTGGAGCTCAAGACCACGCCCTCCACCGTCTACAACGCCATCAACCCTTCCGCCGGAGGATACGAGGTCTCTCAGACCGAGATCACCGTTGTCGAACGGCCTCCGATGATCGAGTTCTCCGAGTACAGGGCGGCGAAGGGCTACGACTCGGGGAGGGCTCCTGACTGATGAATGATGTCGATAGACCAGGCGGGGAGAACGTGGTCGACGCGGTACCTGCTGCGGGGCCGAAGAACCGGTTTGTGCGCTTCGTCACCTCACCGCTCCACGGCCGCTACCCCCCGCCCATGCGCATCGTGGGGGACTGGATCTCTTCGGCTGGGATAGT
Source organism: Actinomycetota bacterium (assembly GCA_020062425.1). GTDB lineage: Bacteria > Actinomycetota > Geothermincolia > Fen-727 > Anoxymicrobiaceae > JAGUWJ01. Next base: position 4,120 of record JAGUWJ010000098.1, on the reverse strand, counting down.
TCTCTTCGCGGTGAGCGTATTCGCCCTGCCCTGGATGACGGTGGGACTCAAGGACGTGCTCGGCCTGGAGAAGACGCTGGGCCTCAAATCGCCGCGCGAGAGCTTCGGACTGTTCGAGAGCCCTTGGGTGTGGCTCACGGTGGCCGTGCTGGCGGCGGTAGTGGTATGCCTCTGGTTCGTCCAGACCCGGGGGTGGGTGGCGATAGCGGCGGGGGCTTTCTGCCTGTTGTTCGACGTGATCTTCTTCATCGGAGCCTGGAAAAAGATAAACAGTATCATCGGCGACGTGATAGGCCTGGCGCGCAGCGTTCCGTTCATCGGCGACCTGCTGGGCGAGCTTATCCGCGAACTCACAAAGGGTATGCTGGACGTGCGCGTCGCAGCAGGGTTCTGGCTGTTCGTGCCGGCGGGAGTGCTGCTAATCACCGGGGGCGTACTGCGGCTGATGGCGCGGCGCGGGGAGGTGACGTGACGTTGAACCCACGTTCCCGCAGAGGCCCGGCCGACCCGGGAGGAGACCTCAAGGCTTACGTGGAGGAGGTGGCGGCCAGGAAATCCGTCGCCGCAAACCTGGAGTGGCTTCGGGAGAACCTCCAGCCGGTGCAGGTCATCTACACCGACCTCGACGGCACGATGATGGGCCCTATCGGGTGCTTCTTCCGCGACAGCGAATGGAACCTCACGCTCAGGCCCGCGCGCGCGCTTGTCTCCGCGCACGCCCGCAACGTGGACATCATGCTGGTATCGGGCCGGCACAAGTCGCAGCTCCGCGAGACAGCCCGGCTGCTGGGGTGCGTGAACTACGTGGCTGAGCTGGGGACCGAGCTCATCTACAACCTGGGCGAGGAAGTGGTCATGAACATCGGCGACCTTGAGCTGACCTGCGACACGGTGTATCACACCATACTGCAGAGCGGCGTGGTCGACCTCCTCTTCGACAGCTACCCGAGCAGGCTGGAGATGCACTCCCCCTGGTCCGAGGAGCGTGACTGCACCCCCCTCATGAGGGGCCTGGTCGACCTGGAGGAGGTCCATAAGCTGATGGAGAAGCACGGGTTCGACCGCTACGAGCTGGTCGACAACGGCGTGATACCCCGCAGGAGCCCAACCCTGGACGTGGAGCAGACCCGCGCCTACCACCTGGTACCGAAAGGCGTGAGCAAGGACCAGGCGGCGCTGAAAGACCAGGAGCACAGGGGCATACCGAGGCCGGCCACCGTCGCGGTGGGCGACGCGGTTGCGGACTTGAGGTTCTCCTCGGCGGTGGGGGCTTTCTTCATGGTGAGGAACGGCCTGGACAACAACCCCCACCTGGCGGAAGAGATAGACGGGACCGGCAACGTCTTCGTGACCGAGGGGATGATGGGGGACGGCTGGGCGGAGGTCGTGGAGACGCTGCTCGCCATGCCCGCGGAGTAGCCCGCGGCCGGAATGGTTCTAGAAGAGGGGTTCCCGGCGCGGCTTTGAGGCCGGGGTCAGCGTGTAGAGCTTCACCGCCAGCCCCTCGATGTACTCCCTGCCTTCGACACGGTCCTTCCAGCGCGGGGGAATTGCCTCGATGCCGTTGAACGAGCCGCTGACCGCTCCCGCGATGGCGGCCACGGAGTCCGCGTCGCCTCCCGCGTTGACCGCCTCTATGAGGGTCCGTTCCATATCGTACGGGCAGTGCAGGAACGCGAACAGCGCGGCCGGGACGGTCTCTATCACGTGACCGCCGGTACCGGTGTAGGCGAAACCCTCCTCGGCAGGGGCGTCCAGGTAATCGCGCAGCCGGGCGATCCTGTCCGCCATGTTGACGTCGAGCCGGCGCACGAAGTCGGCGACGGCCCCCGTAAAAGCGAGTCGGTCGAGGTCTCCCTCGTCCTCAACGCCGTGGGCCACCGCGTAAGCCACGGCGGCGGAGCCGGCTTGCGCTTCGGTGTGCGTATGGGTGATGCGGGCCTGTTCCACCGACGCCCAGAGCAGCTCTTTCTTGTCGTGGTGATAGCGAAGACCGATGGGCCCCACCCGCATGGCCGCCCCGCACCCCGCCGAATCGACACCGCTCTCGGAGTGATGCACACCCTGTGTGAGCCTGCGGCAGGCGATGCCGCAGGTCATACCCACTCCGCGGGCCTCCTTCACGCGTGCGTCGGACGCCGCGATCCAGTTGGCGAACTTTGCGCCCGCGTGGCGGGGACTGAAGCAGCCCATCTCGATGATGGACTGGGCCAGGCTGACCGTCATCTGGGTATCGTCGGTTATACGCCCCAGGCCGAGGCCGTCCTCCACGAGATCGGTCACGGTTCCGTAGATCTCGCGTATGGTGTCGCGGCTCATCCCCTCCACGGGCGCGCCCAGGGCGTCGCCCACGGCGCAGCCGACCATGGCTCCCTTGAACTTGTCCAGGACGTCGATCTCAGGCTTCAATCACTTACCGTCCCTCGAGGCGCTTGCGCGCGGCCCGTCCGTATCGTGTCGCTTCGCGAAGCTAAACAAACAGCGCGGAACTGCCGAGAATAACTGTTGGAAAGTATAGCACGCGCTGTGACGGCTAAGACGCCGCAGATTCATCCGGGGCTGGGATGGCAAGATACATAAAAGCGTAGAAGTTAACAGCTCCCCGGACACTTTCTAACATCCTCAACAGCAAAGCAGTCATCCGTCTCTTTGGGTAGAATTGTTGTTCGCCAAAACGGCAAGACTACTCGAAAGGAGAAGCGAATGACTGCAAATGAGAAGGTAGCACAGAGGAAGCTGTCGATGCTACAACTGGCCCAGGAGCTGAGGAGCGTCTCCGAGGCCTGCCGGCTGATGGGATACTCGAGAAGCCAGTTTTACGAGATAAAGAGAGCGTTCCAGACGGGAGGCCTCGAGGCGCTCCTCGACCGTCCCCCGATACCGGGTTCGACCCCACACAGGATCCCGGACGAGCTCGAGAGGGAGATCATCGGGCTCTCCATCGAGCACCCCGCCTGGGGACAGCAGCGGATATCCGACGAGATGGCGCTCAGGGAGAAGGTCGTATCGGCGACGACGGTCCGCAACGTCTGGATCCGTAACGACCTGGAGACCAGATACAAAAGGATGCTGGCGCTCGAGGAGAAGAGCTCCAGGAAAGGGTTCAAGCTTTCAGAAGAGCAGATACGCCTGCTCGAGAAGCACAACCCGGAGTTCGCCGAGCGTCATGTGGAGACGTTCTATCCCGGGTATCTGCTCTGCCAGGACACCTTCTACGTGGGGACCTTGAAGGGCCTGGGCAGGATCTACCTGCAGGCGGTGGTGGACACCTACAGCTCGTTTGCCTTCGCGAAGCTCTACACCGCCAAGCTCGCGATCACCGCGGCGGATCTTCTGAACGACAGAGTGATCCCGTTCTTCTCGAAAGAGGGAATCGCCATCAACGCGGTCCTCACCGACAACGGGAAAGAGTACAAGGGCAAGCCCGAGGAGCACCCCTACGAGCTGTTCCTGAAGTTGAACGACATCGAGCACCGGTTCTGCAAGGTGGGCACACCCAGGACCAACGGTTTCGTGGAGCGCTTCAACCGCACTGTCCTGGACGAGTTCTTCCGCGAGGCGTTCCGCAAGAAGTTCTACGCCACAGTCGATGAGCTGCAGAAAGACCTCGACCGCTGGCTCGAGCACTACAACAAGGAGAGGCCGCATAGAGGGTACCGGAACGAGGGCAGAAGGCCCCACGATACGTTCACCGCTGGCAAGAAAGAGATCGCCAAGCACGCGGACAAGAAAGAGAAAGGGAAGGAGGTGAAAAAGGCGGCCTAGGGAGTCTAGAATCTACCGGAGGGATGGATGGCACTGTCCGGTAAGCTCATGACTTTTACACATAAAGCGTTTTTCACCGATACTCTTTCTCATCGCAGTGATAATCTCCCTGGGCGCACATATGCTGGTCACCTTGATCTCCACCGAGAGCGCGGCCCAGCGGGCCTGGAACGACGTGCTCGAGCTGGACTACGAGCGGGCGGACAGAGCCCGGGAGACCACGGCGCTGATCGAGGAGCTGGAGGCCCCCAACGCGCGGGCCGCCGGCGACTCGGAGGAGGCCCGGGGGCTGAGGGACGAGATAGCACAGGCCTGGCCCGGCTTCGCGCAGGTGAGCGACAGCGGTGATGTAACG
>JAGUWJ010000201.1 GCA_020062425.1 Actinomycetota bacterium | reverse complement strand
TCCCAGAGAAGCACTGTCAAGTCGAGTTCCCGGTAGATCCCCGGCAGTGAATCGGAGTCGGACACCTCCGCCACCGAGAGAGGCCAGGCCCTCCTTGCCACCTTGGAAGACTCGAGAGCTATGCGCCGCCACCGCTCCAGGCGGCCCGCGGCCCTCGAAGCGGAGGAGGGTTCGGACCTGGGTGAGACGAACGGCCTGACCTCGAGTACCCCGGCCTCCGCCGACCTCGATATCACCTCGTCCATCCTCGAGGGCCGGCTGACCGCCTGGAAGAGAACCAGGCCGGGCCGTTCCCTCGCCACGAAACGGGAGCTCACTATCGCCCCGCTGAGGCCGTCCACCTCGACTTTCTCCAGCAGGACCGTATACAGGCTTCCCGCCCCGTCACCCACGGTTATCTCGTCGCCCTTTTTCATCCTGAGCGAGCGCGCCGCGTGTCTCGCCTCACCGCCGGAAACCACCACCGAGGAGCCCGCGGCGTCGATCATCTCACCGGGGGTGTAGAAAAGCTGGAGGCTCATCGGGGGCTCAGACCGCGATGCGTGAGCCGGTCGCTGCGCTCGTCGCTCACCTGCGGGTCTTTTCCTTTCGCGCCTCGAGGTACGACTGGAGTATCTTCTTTTCCCGCGCGGAGAGCTTCCGGGGAACCCTGACATCCACGCGGACCAGCATGTCACCTCTCCTGCCGCCGTACCTGGGCGGCAGGCCTTTACCCTTGACCTTGAGGACCGCACCGGGCTGGGTGCCTTCCGGCACGCGCAGTTCGGCCGGGCCGTCGAGCGACTCGATCTCCACCCGGCTCCCCAGCGCGGCATCGACCATGTCCACCTCGGCGCGGGTGTACAGGTCGGTGCCCTGCCGCTCGAAGCGCGAGTCCGGCTCGATGTCCACAATGACATGCAGGTCTCCCGTGGACCCGCCGCGCACGCCGCCTTCTCCCTTTCCCATAACCCTGAGCCTGTCTCCGCGTTGCACTCCTGGTGGTATTGACACCTGTATGGTCTCGTTCACCTTCTCCACCCCGGCACCGCCGCACCTCGCGCACGGCTCGCTGATAACCTGTCCCGCGCCCCGGCACCGCGGGCAGGTCTGGGTGCTGATCATGGTCCCGAAGATACCGCGCCTGGAGGTGCTCATCTGGCCGGAGCCGCCGCAGGTCGAGCAGGTGCTCATGTGGGTGCCCGGCATCAGGCCCGTCCCGTCACACTCGGAGCAGGTGGCCCGCCTGTCGAGCTCTATCTCCCTTTCCGTTCCATCCAGGACGTCGGAGAGGGTGATGGCCTCCACGACCTCCATGTCCCTCCCGTCGGTCCTGCCGCGCCGGCGCGAGCCGCGGGAGAACGGATCGGTAAAACCGCCGCCGAAGAAGATATCGAACAGATCCGATATCGAGGAGAAACCGTTGAAATCGACACCGGCCCCCCGCCGCAGGCCCTCGAGGCCGAAGGCGTCGTACTCCCCGCGCTTCTGCTCGTCGGAGAGTATCTCGTAGGCGAAAGTGAGTTCCTTGAACTTGTGCTCACCGTCGGGGTCGTCGTGGGCGACGTCGGGGTGGCACTCCCTGGCCCGGCTGCGGTAAGCGCTCTTTATCTCAGATGGGGACGCGTTCCTGGGGACGCCCAGTATCTCGTAGAGGTCCCTGTTGATATCGTTATGCACCCGTGCACCCCGCTCAATCCAGGGGTTCCCAGAGCGGTCCCGCCAGGTTCTCGGCCATCAGCTCTACCACGCCGATTATCCTCTCGTAATCCATGCAGGTGGGCCCGACGACCCCCAGCGACCCCAGAAGGCCGGAGCCCAGAGGATAGCTCTTCCCCACAAAAGAGCACTTCTGGAGCTCCTCCAGCTTGTTCTCCTCTCCTATGCGCACGGTGAGCCTGCGCTCTGCCAGCAGGTCCTTCAGGAGGTCCAGGATGATGTACTGCTTCTCCATCGCTTCCAGCAATAGCTGTGCCCACTCCGAGCCCGCGATACTCATCTCGCGCAGGATGTTGGAGGTCCCCCCGATGAAAACCCTTTCCTCAAGCGCGCCCAGGTGCTCGCACACCTGATCTACTGCGGCGCGCAGGAGGGCCATGCCGGCCTCGCCGAAGCGTGCCGAGCGAACGACCTCATCGGCTCTCAGGTCTTCGAGCCCGAGGCCCGCGAGCTTCCTGTTGAGGTGGGAGGCGGCCCGCTCGGTAGTGTCCGGAGAGACCTCCTTCTCCAGGGTGACCATGCGCCTGCCCACTTGTCCTTTGGATGTGATGACTATCACCATCATCCGCCTCGGCCCGAGGCGTACCAGGTCGACGTGCCTGACGGTGTCGGCGGCGCTGAACGGCGCGAAGACCATGGCGGTCGAATGCGTCAGCCGCGACAGCAGTATCGACGCCTCCTGAAAGAGGCTCTCTATCTCACGCGTGCGCGCTTCGAAGAGGCTCTCTATCGCCCGGGCTTCGCCGGGGGAGGTCCTGGGCCGGCTCATCAGCATGTCCACGTAATAGCGGTAGGCGATGTCGGTGGGGACCCTTCCCGCGGAAGTGTGCGGCTGCATCAGGAACCCCAGCTCCTCCAGCGTCGCCATCTCGTTGCGGATGGTCGCCGAGCTGACCTTGAGGCCGGTCAACTCGCTTATCGCCGTCGAGCCGACCGGTTTACCGGTCAGTATGAAGCTGCGGACGATTGCCTGGATTATCGCGCTCTTACGTTCGTCTATCGTTACCATCGGAGTAATCTACCACAGGCGTTCACCTCGAATGTCTTACGAGGTGTATTTTAGCACTCTGCCAGTAAGAGTGCTAACTCGAGCGGCGTCTCACGCGTCGTCGTCGCTCTTTATCATGGCGATGAATGCTTCCTGGGGCAGCTCCACCTTTCCCACCATCTTCATCCGCTTCTTGCCGGCCTTCTGTTTCTCCCATAGCTTCCGCTTTCTGGTGATATCGCCGCCGTAGCACTTGGCGGTGACGTCCTTTCTTCTGGGAGGAACAGTCTCCCGCGCGATGACCCTGCCTCCCACCGAGGCCTGTATGGCCAGCTCGAAGAGCTGGCGGGGGATTATGGACTTCAGCTTGGCCGCTATCTCGCGGCCGGCGGCCTGCGCGCGTTCCCGGGGCACGATGCTGGAGAACGCGTCGATGGGCTCTCCCTGCACCAGGATCTCCAGCTTCACCAGGGGGCCTTCGCGGAAACCTTCCAGTTCATAATCCAGGGAGGCGTAGCCCCGCGAACGGCTCTTGAGCCTGTCGTAGAACCCGGAGACCATCTCCGCGAGTGGCATGGAGTACGATATCTCCACCCTGTTGCTCGACAGGTAGACCATGTCCCTGTACTGGCACCGGTGTTGTTGGCACAGCTCCATCACTGGACCGACCATATCCCCCGGGGTTATGACCAGCAGGCGCACGTAAGGCTCCTCCACCTTATCGACCATGTTAGCGGCCGGCATCTCCGAAGGATTGTTGACCATGAGCTCGTTGCCGCTCTTGTCGGTGACCCTGTAGACCACGTTCGGCGCGGTGATGATGAGCTCGAGGTCGTACTCGCGCTCCAGCCTCTCGCGTACCACGTCCATATGCAGGAGCCCCAGGAAGCCGCAGCGGAATCCGAATCCCAGTGCGAGCGACGACTCCGGCTCATAGTTGAAGGATGAATCGTTCAGGCGCAGCTTGGCCAGCGCTTCCCTCAGCTGCTGATAGTCGGCGTTCTCAACAGGGAAGAGCCCCGCGAACACCATGGGCTTCGGCTCCCGGTAGCCGGGCAGCGGGTCCGCGGCGCCCTCGGAAAACGCGGTCAGCGTATCCCCTACCGGGAGCTTGGAAACGTCCTTTATACCGGTCGCCACAAAACCCACCTCACCGGCGGATAGTTCCCCTGCAGGCTCCATCTCGGGAGTGAGGTACCCCAGCGTCTCCACGGACGCCCTGCTCCCCGCGGCCATCATTCGGACCTCCATCCCCTGTCTCAGCACACCGGAGACCACCCTGACGAAGGTCACCACTCCCCTGTAAGGGTCGTAGGTGGAATCGAAAACCAGCGCCCGCAGGTCCTCCTCACGGCCCCGTCGCGGGGGAGGAATCCTCTCGACCACCGCGCTCAGGACACCCTCGACACCGGCACCGGTCTTGGCTGAGCAGAACAGCACCTCCCCGGCTTCCACTCCCAGTATCTCTACCAGTTCGTCCGTGACTTCATCCGGCCGCGCGCTGGGCAGGTCTATCTTGTTCACCACCGGCAGTATGGCGAGACCGTTCTCTTTTGCGAGGTGCAGGTTACCGATCGTCTGGGCTTCCACACCCTGCGCGGCATCCACGAGCAGGACGGCTCCCTCGCAGGCCGCCAGCGTCCTAGAGACCTCGTAGTTGAAATCGACGTGCCCCGGGGTGTCTATGAGGTTCAACTGGTAGGCCCTTCCATCACGCCGGTATTCGAGCCTGACCGCCTGCGCCTTGATGGTGATCCCTCTCTCCCGCTCCAGCTCCATACTGTCCAGGAACTGCGGCCGCTCACGCCCCGGCTCTATAGCCCCGGTGAGCTCCATCAGCCTGTCAGCCAGGGTCGATTTCCCGTGGTCGATATGTGCGATTATGCAGAAGTTCCTTATCTGCGATGTCTCCAAGCGCCTGCACCTCCGCCGTAATGATAGCAGAAGCGTGAACGGCCCAAGCGGACGGTGGCATGCCCCGATCGACAGCGGTTCACCCCTGTGCTAGAATCCATAACCGGGCCACGGCGTCACGCCGTGGCTCTGGTCGAACAGTATGCGTTTTACGCTAGAAGGAAGAGAGACATGCCCAACATCAAGTCGCAGGAAAAGCGGATGCGCAAGTCCGAGAAGCAGCGCGTTCGAAACCGCGCGGTCAAATCCACGCTGAAGACAAAGATCAGGACGTTCGAAGAGGCGCACCTCGCTGGCGACGAGGAAGCCGCGCGCCTGGCTTTCGACGACGCCTCGCGGGCGCTCGACAAGGCTGTCTCCAAAGGCGTGATCCACAAGAACAAAGCCGCCAACAAGAAATCACGCATGTCGCGGGCTCTGGCCTCATCCGATTGAGGACCTCAGCCGACTATCTTCACTATCAGGAACTCCAGTACGTGAGCCTGGTACTCCCCTTCCGGCAGGTAGCTGGCCGAGTGCATCTCGACCCTTGCTCTCATCAGCTCCGAGAAGGCGGAGCGAAGCCTTTCCGCCGAGTACCTCTTCGACTGCTGTACGCACTTTCCGACCAGGAACGGCGGTACGCCCAGTTCCGAGGCGATAGCGGAGTAGTCATGGTTACCGGCCAGCACTTTCGCGCGCGAAATGAGCCTGAACTGACGGAGCAGGAGGCTGAATATCCTGTGGGGACTCTCGCCCTGCCTGATAAGCCTGTTGAGAAGGTACAGCGATAGGTCACGCCTGCGGTCGGCCACCGCGTCGACCAGCTCGAATATCCCCTGCTCCGCCACCGGCACCACCACCACCTCGGCCACGTCCTCCACCGAGATGACCTTCTTCTCCGGGGCGAACAGGCAGACCCTCTCCACCACGTCGGCCAGGTCGCGCAGCTCACTCCCCACCTTCTCGAACATCAGCTCCCTGGCCCCGGCCTCGGCGCTCCTGCCCCTGAGGGCGAACTGCTCGTTCAGCCAGTCGTCCAGCTTCTGCTGCCTGCCTCTTCCAGCCAGAGAGAACTTCAGCACCTCGCCGTGCTCCTTGGCCTTCTTGAAAAGGGCCGAGCCCTCCACCTTTCTCATCGTGCCGGAGTCCTTCGCCACGCCGGGTCCAGGTATATGGGCGACAAGCACCAGGGTCGTCGCTGGGTTCGAGCGCTCCAGATATCCGGCGAGTGCTTCCTGCTCTTTCCTAGAAAGGAGGTTAACGCCCCTGGCCACGACGAGGCGCCTGGTGGCCAGCAGGGGTATCGTCTCCGCCGAATCGATTATCTTCTCCGCGCCGGCTTCGGGAGCGTCCAGAACCTCTAGGTTGAAATCCTCGTCGACCTGCGAGGCGAAAAGGCCCTTCAGCCGCTTTAGGGCCTCCTCTACCAGCAGCTCCTCGTCACCGTAGATGTAGTAGACCTTCTCGAGTTCATCGATGCTGTCTACGCGCTTGCGTGGCAATCCGTTCACCGCCTGTGCTCGACGAGGGCAATTCTACCACTAACCACCTCGATCTCTATGTCTCCGTCCCTGTCCGTGCGGGCCACGGGTATCCCCTTCGCCGACATCAGTTCCAGGCAACGTCTGGAGGGGTGGCCGTACTCGTTTCCCCGCCCAACCGATATCACCGCTAGCGCCGGCCTCGCCGCTGATAGCAGCTCGTCCGAGACCGCGTCCCGAGCCCCCTGGTGGGGCACCTTCAGCACCTCACACTCCAGGTCCGGGTGGAAGGAGGTGAGCGTCTTCTGCCCTTCCGCCTCCAGGTCGCCACACAGGAGGACGCGCCCTCCTGATACCTTGGCCATGACCACCATGGAACATTCGTTAGGCTCCAGACGGGAGGTGTCCAGGCCGACCGGAGGGTAGAGGACCTCCAGCTCGATCTCTCCGGACACCTTCAGAAAGAGCCCCTCCCTACCCACCACCCTTTCTATGCCCCTTGAACGCGTCTCGCCGAGAAGGCGGTGGTGCGGCTCGCACCCTTCGCCGTTCACGTCGGTGTCCAGCACCATTCCGATCGGAAAACGCTCGACCACCCCCAGCAGCCCCGCCACGTGGTCGCTGTGCGGGTGAGTCGCCACCACAACGTCGAGCTTCTTCACTCCCATCGCGCTCAGCTTGCGGACGATGAGCTCGGGGTCCGGCCCGCCGTCTACGAGCACGCATGCCCCGGTCCTGTCCTGGACGAGGATGGCGTCCCCCTGCCCCACGTCTATCACCATCACCCGGTCCTGGCTCGACGGCCCCATGACCGGCAGGCCCGGAGCCAGCACCGAGACCACCGCGAGGAGCACGAAGGCGGCGGCACGTATTGTTCTTCTCGGTTCCTCCGCGGTGACGAACACGAACAGCGCGAACGCGTACAGGCACAGTGCAGCCACCTGCCAGCGCGGTCCTCCCGCGGCGGCGGTAGGGACCCGGCCCAGCGCCGAAGCGACGCGCATTATATACTTCACGCACAGGTCCGGCACTATCCCCAGAGCTGAGCCGACCGGTTTGTAGGCCATGTACAGTACCGCCGAAATCCAGGCGGTGACCAGCAGGACCCCTACTACCGGCACTGCGAGCAGGTTTGCCGCGAGCGCCGTCAGGGGCACGCCCTCACCCTTTAGCAGTATCACTGGCAGGACACCTATCTGTGCACCCGCGCACACGGCCAGCATCGCATGGCCCGCGGAGGCTCGCCTGCTCTTCTTCACAGCCAGGAGTATTCCCGAAGTGGCAGCGAAAGAGAGCTGGAACCCCCCATCGAACAGCGCTCGCGGGTTCAAGACGAGTATCAGCATGCCCGCGATTGACAGGCCCGCCCACGCATCGTACTTTCGCCCGCGCAGCTCGCCGGCTGAGGCCAGCGCCCCCATCACGCAGGCCCTGGACGCGGAAGGCCTGAAATCCGCAAGCGCCAGGATCGCCACTCCCGCCGAGCACGCCGCCAGGTATCTGCCACGTCGTCCCACCCCCAAAAGCGAACCGAGGACCAGGACCGCCGCGGCCAGCGAGCTCACGTTCAGCCCGGACACGGCAACGATATGCGAGAGGCCGCACGCTTCGAGGTCTTCCAGGACACCAGAGTCTATCCCGTCGAGCTTGCTCAGGGTTACGCCCTCCATCATCCCCGCGACCGACCTCGAGTACATACGGCGGTACGATCTCGAGAAGCCGCTTCTTGCCAGCTCCACCGTCCTGGAGACCACATCGGCTGAGCGCGGCTTCACGTTCAGATAGGCCGACGCCCCCCGGTCCCACAGCTTCCCCCCGTCGTCCGGCTCGAGCGACCCCCACGCGCGTAGACGGACTCCAGGGAACACCCCTTCAAAGGAGGATGAGTCAGCAGTCGTCAGCAGCCTCTCCCTGCACTCATAGGTCGTGTCGCAGCACTCGAGACGGTTGACTTCGAGGTAGAACCAAGAGCGCGAGCCCGCAGACAGCGGGCTCGAGACCGCCCTTCCCCATACGGAAACCTCCGCGCCTCTCCCGGCCAGTACAGGCGTAATCCCTTCGTTGATGCCTTGTGCGTCCGCCGACATGTGGATCGCACCCATTGCACAAAAAGTGAGGCCGAGTACCACTACCCGGGACGGGCGGCGCCCCAGGGCACACGCAGCCGCACAGGCAAGGAGAAGCGCAGCGGAGACCGGCGCCACCGCGCTGAGCGGTACGAAGCGCCCGGCCACGATTCCGAACGACATGAGCGCCCCGCAGAAGGCGAGCAGGTTTCCCCGCACTAGATCGTCACCAGCTCGATCAGGTTTTCCAGCTTCCCGGGGCCAATCCCGTCAACCGCGTCCAGCTCCTCTACCGAACTGAACTGCCCTTTCTTCTCGCGGTACTCGATTATGCGGCCTGCCAGCTCTGGGCCCACTCCGGGCAGTTCCTCAAGCTCGCTGGCGGAGGCGGTGTTGAGGTTCATGCGCCCGGCGGGTGCTGAGGGTGGAGCGCCGCCCGCAGGCGGCGGCGAGGGCGCGGC
>JAGUWJ010000145.1 GCA_020062425.1 Actinomycetota bacterium | reverse complement strand
GGAGCGGGCGTTGCGCACGCTGCCGGCGGTGCCGAGCGGGCTCTCCTCCGTCACGTAGTTGAGTTCGACCCCCCATGCCGAGCCGTCCCCGAAGTGGTTGGTGATGACAGTGGGGAGGAACTGTAGCGTGGCCACGACCTGCTCGAACCCGTGTTTCTTCAAGAGCTCGATGATGTGCTCCATCAGAGGCTTGTTCGCCACCGGGACCATGGGCTTGGGCTGGTTGCTGGTGAGCGGCCTCAGACGCGTGCCCTGGCCGCCGGCCATCACCACCGCCAGCATGTCCGGCGAATTAGCATCGCTCAATCGTTGACCTCCTGCTGCCGGGAGAAGTCGAGGAAACGCCCGCGTATCTCAATCGGGCTTTTCCTGCCCCTCCTCCTTGAGGAGCTCTATCACACGCGAGACGTATATACCCGCCGAGATGAGCGAGAACACGGCGCCTACCACGAACAGCCACAGGCCCCAGAACTGCCAGGTGCCGGGGTCCGTGAACGCGTACCCGCTGAACCCCGTGTAACTACCCGTGTGCGGCGCGGGAGCGAGTATCAGGCAGCCGAGCGCGACGAAGAGGATCGCCGTCGCAAGCTTGCCGGTGATGTGCACCGCCACCTTCTCGGGGTCTATCTTCCTTATGAACGGGTAGCCCGCGACCATCAACAGGTCGCGACCCAGTATCACCACCAGGAAGAGCAGTGGGAGCATCCGCATCGCGTAAAGCGTGATGATGGTGGCGCCGATGAAGAGGCGGTCGGCCAGCGGGTCCACCACAATGCCGAACTTGGTGACGATGTTCATCCTGCGGGCTACCTGCCCGTCGATCCAGTCTGTGACAGCCCCGAAGGCGAAGACACCCAGCGCGGCGTACCTGAAGTCGGGGTTGGAGTTGGTGAGGACCATGAAAGCGACGAATAGCGGGGTCAGCGCGACCCTCAGCATGGTCACGATGTTCGCGAGGTTCCTCTTCAAGAAATCCAAATCTCCCTCCCCTGTCGAAGTGTCATATCGAGACCCCCGGCGGATCCGCGCTCGATGGCGACAAGTTTACCATACCAGGCGGCGCGAACCGGCCGCCGGCATCTTTTTCAGGTGCGCGCGCTGTGCCTGGGAAAGTGCCACTATTGTTGACACCACTGTCATTATCAAGTAGGATGCGCCAGGTATCTCAGCCGGTCCGGTAAGTTGTCAACTGGGGGGAACGCAATGGATGAGAGCCTGCGGCAGTTCGAGGACATCCCAGGCGTGGTCTGGGTCCCTCCTCCCGAAGAGTTCATAACCGTGGACAGGGACGCCTGCACCGGCTGCGGTGACTGCGTGCGGGTATGCCTGGCAAGCGTGTTCAGGCTCCGGGAGGGGAAGGCGGAAGTGGCTCGGCTCGAGAGGTGCATGGAGTGCGCTGCGTGCTTCTTCGTCTGCGAGCCGGGAGCGGTCGACTTCCAGTGGCCCAAGTTCGGCACCGGATACCGAAGCGAGTGGGGGTAGATACCTGATGTCTGACTACGACGTGATAGTGGTGGGCGCCGGCTTCGGCGGGCCGGTCGCCGCGAAGAAGTGCGCCGAGGCCGGGCTCTCCACGCTCATCCTCGAGCGCGCCGCGGTGCCGGGTGAGAAAGTGATATCGAGCCTCACCATCCCGTTTTACGGTTTCCTCTTCGGACCGTCCTGGATAAGGGACGGTGATCCCCCGATAGAAAGGCCGGTCTCCGGCATCAGGAACTTTTTCGTAAAAGAAGGAAAGACTTTCGCGAAAGACTGCTCCTTCAGGGTCCCCAGGCCGTTCGGGCCCCGCGTCTCCATCGGGTACACGACGTACTGCAGGCCGTTCTGTACCTGGCTCGCCGACCGGGCGGTCGAAGCCGGCGCCGAGCTGCGCACATCTGTGACCGCTGTCGACGTGATAAAGGAGAACGGCAAGGTTCAAGGCGTGGTGACCGACCGCGGCGAGGAGCTGCGCTCGAGGATGCTGCTCGACTCGGAGGGCCTGCAGAACCTGCTCGGCATCAAGGCGGGGATCAGGAAGAGGTACCTTCCCGAGGTGGTGGAGCTGTGCCTTCTGCTCGACTTCGAGATGCCGAAAGAGGAGATCGACCGCGTCTGCGGGTACAACCTGGAGTACTTCTGGGGCATGCCCGAGGAAGAGATCATCGCGCCGCTCGGCTACGGGTCGGCGGTCTATATATTCCCCTACCGTGAGAGCATCCATATGACCATAGGGTGCTTCCTAAAAGCCGAGGACGAAGTGGCCCCCGCGGTGCGGACCCTGGACGCTTATTACGAGAGGTTCTTCCAGACCGACCGCTGGCAGAGCGAGTACGCACCACACACGAAATTGAGGGCCCGCATCTGGGACACCTGCCCCATCTATGCCGGGTTGCACCCCGAGATGAGGGAGATGCCCACCTTCACCGACAATATGCTTCTGCTGGGTGACGCGGCGGGCATGGAGGCTGCGGCGATAGCGGACGGCGTACCGACCGCCTGGTTCTCGGCCGAGATCGCGGCCGACACCACCATAGAGGCGCTGAAAGCGGGTGACACAAGCGCGGACTTCCTGAGCCGCTACGACCAGCGTTTACGCGCCCACCCGCTCATAACCGCTCTGATCACCGACCCTCACAGGCGAGACCTCAAGTACGCGGCGATAAACGTGAGCGAAAAGGAGATGCGAAAGAGGGTCCACAACGGCTGGGGCTTCGGCATGATGAAGCACCTGACCTGGCCGGTGACGAAGGCGGTCGTGGGCTCCATGTGGCGCAAGCCCAGCATCCCGTTCCGCTGGATGAACATGTTCAACCGTTACTACAAGCTGTACCGTTAGCCCGCCGTCGCCCTAGTCGCTGCCGAGGCTTTCCACCCACTCGCCGATGAGCGGGAACGTCTCGAAGGGCGCGCGCAGGCCGTTCACCACATCGAGATGCGCCGTGCCCGGCATCACCTTGAACTTGTCCGCGGAGTTCCTGGTCTTCGCGTTGTAGAACCACTCGATATCCTTGGGGTCGGTGATGTCGTAAGTGGCGTCCGCGATGACCAGGGAGGGCAGGCTGATCTTGCCCATGTTCTCGGAGTAGCTGTAGAGACCGTCCTTCGTGTTGGGAGCAACCGGCATTATGCGCTGCCACCCCAGGTAACCGTCGCGGTAGTACTCGCGCAGGTTGTTAAACCTGAGCGAGTAGGCGTACTGGGCCACCGCGTGGCTGTGGACGCCATCCCCTACGTAACCAGCCGTGTAGGTCATCACGTTCGAGTCGATGTTAGCCGGGTTGACGGAGTAGATGACGGAGATCCAGTCGTATATGGGCTTGGGAATAATCATCTTCAGCGCCGCCATCAGTCTCAACAGGGTCATGCCGACAGGACCCACACCATCGCCCACAAACTGGATCACCGGCCGTATGTCGAGGTAAAACGCGGGTAGCAGGGCGAGCCAGGTGATGCCGCGTGGATACATGTTGAAGACCGGCACCACCGGCCCGTCAAGGTCCACTATTCCCTTGATGGCGCCAGGGCCGGTGCCCGCGTTCCGCTCGGTGACCAGCGCGGGGTCGGAGACTACCTTGCGGTACTTCAGGGGCGCGTACTTCGCTCCCTGCAGGTAGATGTAGATCATGGTGCTTCCCATGCTGTGCCCCATGTAGATGGGGCGCTTGCCGGTGAGCTCCCGTACCTTGCTCACGAACGCCTCTACGTCGTAGATGCCGAATGTGTCAATCGCGGCGTCTCCCCTGCCGTAGCTCCGCGAGGGAGACCGTCCCTGGCCCCGGTAGTTGGCAAGCCAGACGTCGAGCCCCTGGTCGTAGAGGTAGTAGGCGAGGCTGTAGAACTTCATGGGGTCGCGCTCGATGAATGGATCATCATGAGCCCACGCCGGCAGGTTCGCGGGGAGCTTCACCTTGTAAACAGCCTCTTTGCCGGCAGGCGTGCGGATGTCGAAGGTGTTGGAGTTGGCCAGCATGCCGGGCATGATGAGGACCGGCTGTGCCCCCTCGTTGAAAGCGGCCGTCGGCTCGGGCCGGTAGTGCTCGAGCGCCAGGTCGGCCCCGTCCTTGGTGGGGACCCTGTAGTTCTCGGGGTCAGCCCCGTTCGCGAACGCGAAGCCGGAGAACCCGGCGGTAAGTGCGACGACAAGCAAGATCACAACAGATGTTCGAACGATCCCCTTCATGAGCGCCCACCCCCATTACCGCAGTGCATCTATCTGCCGATTGGACACCGACACGGTGGATAATATATGAACCGAACGCTTGAGGCAAGTTCGTGTGCTGGTTCACTACATGGTGGACACTCGCCCCTTATCCTTGCTCATCTGGTTCCAGGACTGCAAGTACTCGGCAGGCGTCTTGTATCCAAGCGCCT
>JAGUWJ010000042.1 GCA_020062425.1 Actinomycetota bacterium | reverse complement strand
CGCCGCGGCGCTCTGCTCACTCGCTGCGATGAGGAGCGGCGCCGGGCTTGCCACCCTGGCCGTGCCCGAGAGCCTCCACGACTTGATGGAGGTCAAGCTGACCGAGGTAATGACCAGGCCGGTCGCAGAGACGCGCTCGCGCACGCTCTCACGAAAAGGCGCTCGCCAGGTGCTGGAGATGAGCGGCGGCTTCGACGCTGTGGCGCTGGGTCCGGGTCTTTCCACTGAGAAGGAGACGGTTAAGGCGGTGCGCGAGCTGGTCTCGGGCCTGGAGCAACCGCTGGTGCTGGACGCCGACGGTCTTAACGCTTTCACCGGTGACGCCGGTGCATTGACTGAGAGGAAGGCTCCCCTGGTGGTGACGCCGCACCCCGGCGAGATGAGCCGGCTGACGGGGGAAGACCCCGGAAGATTGCAGGCCGACAGGCTGGGTACCGCGGGAAGTGCCGCCGTCTCTTGGGGCGCGGTGGTGGTGCTGAAGGGAGCGGGCACTGTCGTCGCCGAGCCCGGGGGCGCAGTGAGGATAGCGACCACTGGGAACCCGGGTATGGCGTCCGCCGGGATGGGCGACGTGCTGACAGGGTGCATCGCCGCCATGCTGGCACAGGGGGCGGAGCCGTTCGACGCCGCGGCGCTGGGGGTTCACCTGCACGGCCTAGCGGCGGACATACTGGCCGGAAGACGCGGAACTGTGGGGATGATGGCCATGGATGTCGTTATGAGCCTTCCCCTGGCGATACTGGCGGTAAAGGGTTCGACTGAAAGGTAGCGGCGATGCACAGGATAAAGGTGAGAGAGGCCATGACGCCCGACCCGGTCACCGTGCACCCGGAGATGGACGTGACAGGCGTGGCGAAGGTGATGATAGACAATAATATCGGCGGCGTGCCGGTGGTCGACCACGCGGGGCACCTGCTGGGCATCGTGACCGAGAGCGACCTCGTGGTCCAGGACAGCGAGGTCAAGTTCCCCAGCTTCGTGACGTTCCTCTCCGGTTACGTGTTCGTGCCGGGAAGCCTGCACCGCTTCGAGGAGAAGTTCCGCCGCGCGGTGGCCGCCACCGCGCGACAGGTGATGACGGATGACGTGACATCGGTTGACGCTGACGAATCCGTGGAGGACGTGGCGACCCTTATGTCACACAAGAAGCTGAAGCGGTTCCCGGTGTTGAGCGAGGGCAAGCTGGTGGGGATCATAACCATGGCCGATATCGTGCGCCTGATAAGCCGCGACATCCCTGTCGAGGGCGACGAATGAGCGGGTGGGCGGTGTGACGAGGGGCACAGGATCGGTGGAGGAGAGCTTCGAGGCCGCGAGGCCCGCCCGGGCCTTTGTCGACCTCGACCGCATAGAGCACAACGTCGCCTACCTCAAGGGGCTCCTGCCGCCCGGCTGCCGCTTCATGGCGGTGGTGAAAGCTGATGCTTATGGACACGGCGACTTGGAGGTCTCGAAAGCCGCGGTGGCGGCCGGCGCGGACTGTCTGGGTGTAGCCCTGGTGGAGGAAGCCGAACGCCTGCGTGCCGGGGGTGTGAAGAGCCCCCTCCAACTGCTGTTCGAGCCCCCTCCCGGCACAGCCGTGCGAGCGCACTCGTGCGACATGACTTTCAACGTCTATACCCTCGAATTCGCCCGAGCCCTCTCGGAGGCCGCAGCCGCTTCGGGACGGCCCGCCGTGGTCCACATCAAGGTTGATACCGGGATGCGCAGGGTCGGCATCTACCCTGAGGACGTGCGCGGGTTCGCGTCGAGCCTCTTGGAGCTGCCGGGCTTGGAGCTCGAGGGGATCTGCACGCACTTTGCGGTCGCGACCGAGCCGGAGAACCCGTTCACCGCCACCCAGATGGAACGCTTCGAAGGGGCCGCCGCCGAGGCTGAGGATGTAGCCGGCCGTGTCCTTGTGCGGCACGCGGCGAACAGCGCCGGAGTGCTCGCTTTCCCCCGCAGTCACTACGACATGGTCAGGGTGGGTATCGCCATGCTGGGCCTTCCCCCCTCTGAGCACTTCGCGGATGACCGGGAGTTGCGTCCCGCCATGTCTCTCACCGGCGATGTCGCTTTTGTCAAGCGGGTGGGCCCGGGCGAGGGCATAAGCTACGGCTTGACCTATGCCCCCGCATCCAGCGCCTACATCGCCACCCTGCCGCTCGGCTACGCCGACGGCGTCTCCCGCATCCAGTCGGGCAAGGCCGAGGTCTTGATCAGGGGGAGGAGGCGGCCGGTGGTGGGCACGATCTGTATGGACCTCTGCATGGTAGACATGGGCGACGAACGCGTGCAGGCCGGAGAGCCGTTCACCGTCATCGGACGGGACGGAGAGGAAGAGATAACGATGGAGGAGGTCGCGGGAAGACTTGGCACCATCAACTACGAGGTGGCTTGCATGATAAGCGCGCGCGTCCCACGCGTCTACGTACGAGGCCGGGAAAGGGAGTAAGCACGCATGAAACTGTGTCCTCGCTGCGGAGCCGTGTACGACGGGCACCGCTGGGTGCCTGAGCCGGGGGAGGAGTTGAAGAAGGCCGCTTCCCGAAAAGGGGCCGAGAAGAGGCTCTGCCCCGGAGACGTCAGGCTCGAAAAGCGCCAGGTGGAGGGTGTGGTCACGCTGAAGGGCGCGTTCCTGGAGTCCCACAGGCGGGAGATCATAAACCTCGTGCGCCGGGTGGCGCGCGAGGCGAGGAAGAGAAAGGTGTCCGCGCGCATCTTCGAGGTGGTCGACGAGGACCGGCAGCTCACCATCGAGACGACCGACGAGCACCTCGCGGAAAGAATGGGCAAGGAAGTCGAGAAAGCTTTCAAGGGGGAACTGGTTATCAAGTGGCAGGAAAAGGACACCTTCGCGCGGGTGACCTGGCGACGCGACTGAGCGGGACCCCTGCCGCGGAATCCGGCTGATGGAGACAGACCCTCAGAACCTCGACCGCATTCTGGCGGAAGACCCCATGTTCGCCATGGTCGCCGAGATGGCGAGCGGCCCCGGGGACCTCTACGTCTGCGGCGGGTACCTGCTGGAGGCGCTGACAGGGCGAGAGCGCGGCGGGCTGCTGGTAGCGAGCCGAGAGGACCCGTTGGGCACCGGCATGCTGCTAGCGGAGATGGCCGGTATGACACCGGTCGTCTTTGACGACGGAGGTGTCCACCTCTACGGCGCCGGCTGGCGCGACGTCACCATGGTCCCCATGACCGATCCCGATATCGAAGGTCACCTGGTGCGGTCAGGGTTTACCGCAGAGGCCATCGCGGTAGACGCATGGGAAGGCACCCTGCAGGGCTTGATCGACCCGCTGGGAGGGCTATCCGACATCGAGGGCGGGTGGCTCAGGGCTGCGTCGCCGGGAGTTTTCGAAGAGGACCCCGCCCGCCTCCTCCACGCCGCGGAACTGTCGGCGGAGTACGGGCTCGAGCCCGACTCCGAGACCGAACGGCTTATGAGCGACTCGGCGAACCTTGCGGCGGAGATAGAGCCGCACCGTGCCTGGCGCAAGCTGTCACGGCTGTTCGGCGGCAGAGCTCTCGCTCGCAAGGCGGGGCTGCTCATGCGCACCGGGGTCTTCAAGACCCTCCTGCCGGAGGTCGACGCCCTCTTCGGTATACCTCAGAACTACTACCATCACCTGGGTGTCTGGGAGCATACCCTGGAGACCATGAACAACCTGGAGTACATGATCGACTCGCCCGCCGCGTTCTTTCCCATCTACTCCGGGCGGCGCATACTGCTGCACCTGGGAAGGGAGGTCGAGGGCGGCGTGAAAAGGCGGGCGTACCTGGGCTTCGCAGCGCTCATCCACGACATAGGCAAACCAGTAGCCATGACCGTCGAGCCTTCAGGCCGCATACGGTTCCAGGGCCACCAGGTCGCCGGCGGCGAGATGGCGCACAGCGTCGCGGCGAGGCTCGGCCTGGGCAGGAAGGGCAGCTCTCACCTGGCAGGGCTGGTCGCGGACCACATGCGCCTGGGGTTCCTGATGAAACAGGGCGAGAGCGCGCGGACCAGGCTCGAGGCGGTGCGCGAGATGGGCGACCGGTCCATCGAGGTGATAATGCTCTCCCTTTCAGACCGCATGGCCACTATGGGCGAGGCCTCCACCGAGGACGCGGTGGGGCGTTACAAGCGCATGGCCACCAGGGTGCTGGCCGACTACTTCTGGGACCTCGATTACCCGCCCCTGGTGGGCGGCCACGACGTGATGATGCACGCGCGCGTTGGCCCCGGGCCAGAGGTAGGGCGCGCGCTCTTCAAGGCCAGGGTCGCCCAGCGCGAGGCGATCGTGTCAACCAGGCAGCAGGCGCTCGAATATCTGGCGCCTGACTTTAAGGGTAGAATGAACCTGTGAACGGGGCCGCAAGCGATATACCCGGGAACGGGTGAAAGGGAGAGGCCGCATGATAGGCTCGATCAAGGTCGGACACGCCGGGAACAGGGAGGCCATGACCGGCTGCACGGTATTCCTGCCGCCGCCGGGCGCGGTCGGCGCGTGCGAGGTGCGGGGTGGAGCACCGGCTACCCGCGAGACCGAGCTGCTGCGGCCGATACGCACGGTCACCAATGTCAACGCGGTACTGCTCACAGGGGGGAGCGCTTTCGGCCTGGGCGCTGCGAACGGCGTGGTGAGGTTCCTCGAGGAGAAGGGGATAGGGTTTCCCACCCCTGCGGGTCCGGTGCCCATCGTCAGCGCAGCCGGTATCTACGACCTCGACGTGGGCGAGGCCGGGGTGCGCCCGGACGAGGAGATGGCGTACCGGGCTTGCCTCGAGGCGAGCGTCGACGAAGGCAGGGAGGGGAGCGTCGGAGTGGGACTGGGGGCGACTGTTGGCAACGCCGCGGGGCGCCCGCTCTCCACCAGGGGCGGGTTCGGCTTCTACCGCTTTCAGAGCGGCCCCTTCCGCCTGGAAGTGGCCGCCGTGGTGAACAGCTTCGGGGATGTGGTTGACGAGCGGGGCGAGATACTGGCTGGCATCAGGGGCCCGTCGGGCGGATACGTGGGCGCGGAGAAGTTCATATGTACGGCCGGTGGGCTGGAAGGGTGCCGCGAGAACACCACCCTGGTGGTGGTGGCGACCAACGCGAGGCTCGACTGCGAGCAGGGCACAAGGGTCGCCCTCCAGGGGCACAACGGCCTGGCAAGGGCGATACGGCCTTCGCACACCAGGTTCGACGGCGACACTGTATTCGTGCTCTCCACCTGCGAGGTTGAGGTGGGCCAGGACGCCGTGGAAGTGCTCACCGCCATGGGAGCAGCCGAAGCGGTCAGGTCGGGTGTGATGAAGGCGGAGACCGGCGGCGATATCCCGTGCGCCCGTGATATACTCGAAAAGTAGTGCGGCGCCCGGCGCGCGGGCGCCCGCTTGTGTTTCTAGCGAGAGCCGTAGAGGCTGCGAGGTGTGGTCGATGCCTATCTACGAGTACAGGTGCAAGTCCTGCGGAAAGAAGTTCGAGAAGCTCATCAGGGGCTCAGAGAAGGTCAAGTGCCCCGGCTGCGGAAAGGGCTCTCTCGACAAGCTGTTCAGCGTCTTCGGGGTCAAGTCGGGGGAGAAGTTCACCCCCAGCTCGGGCTCGTCGTGCAGCAGTTGCAGCGCCAGTTCTTGTGAAGGCTGCAAGTGAGACCACGCGCGAAAAGGGAGATGTGGGGTCGTTGCTGGAGGAAGCCGGAACGCTCGATGAGTTGAGAGATATGCTGGGCCTGTGTACGCGCTGCCGGCTCTCCGAGGGGCGGAACAAGATAGTGTTCGGTTACGGCAACCCTGAAGCCCGGTTGATGTTCGTGGGCGAGGCCCCCGGCAAGGCCGAGGACGCCCAGGGCCTACCGTTCGTGGGGCCGGCCGGCAGGTTGTTGGACGAACTGCTGGCGGGCATCGGGCTTGCCAGAAAGGACGTGTACATCACCAACGTGGTGAAGTGCAGGCCTCCCGGAAACCGCGACCCCCTCCCGGAGGAGACCGAAACCTGCAACCCGTTCCTGGCAGGGCAGATCAGGCTCATCAGACCTTCAATAGTCTGCCAGCTGGGCAGGATCGCTGCCTCGGTGATGATGAAGAGGTCTGTCCAGATGACCAAGATGCACGGGCAGCGCCTCATAGGGCCGGGGTACTTCAACGTGCCCGTCTTCCACCCCGCGGCGGCCCTGCGCACCCCCGCCACACGCGGCCTGCTGGTTGAGGATTTCGCCAACCTGAAGAAATACTTGGACGAGGATCAGGCGCCCCCCGAGCCACCTTCCCCCGAGCCCGAGCAGATGGGCCTGTTCTAGCGCGGCAGGGGCATCCCACGGACATGGACACCTCCATCAAGAGCGGATCGGAGGAGCACACCGTCATGCTGGGAGTGAGCATCGGCTCGGTGTTGAGTCCCGGCGACGTGGTCTGCCTCGAGGGCGAGCTTGGCACCGGGAAGACGGTTCTGGTGAAGGGCATCGCGCGTGGCCTCGGCCACGAAGGGCCGGTGACCAGCCCCACTTTCACCATAATCCACACCTACCCCGATGCCCGGCTCTGCCACGTGGACGCGTACCGGCTGGAGGGCGCTCGCGATCTCGTCAGTGTGGGCATAGACGATTTCCTGGACGGCGGCTGGGTCTGCGCGGTGGAGTGGGCGGACCGGGTCAGGCCGGCCCTGCCGGAGCGGGCGCTCCGCGTGAGGTTCTCCTTCGGCCCCGGGGAGGACGACCGAGTCCTGGAGGTCAGCGCCACGGGGGAGTGGGACGGCAGGCTGGGCGCGCTTCTGGAGGAGCTGACCGATCATGGCCGTTGATATGACTCGAGGCATGTCGTTGGACGATGAGGCGAGCGTGATAGCGGCCTGGGACACCTGCACTGTCCGGGGGGCCCTGGCCGTAGCGCGCGGCGGTAAGGTGCAAGCGGAGGAGTATTTCGAGGCTGTGAAAGGCCATACCGGCTGGCTGATGCCCCAGCTCGACCGGGTGGTGCGCATCCTGGGGATGGAACCGGGAGATATTGACCTCGTAGCGACGGGTGTCGGGCCGGGCACCTTCACCGGCGTGAAGGTCGGGATATCCACCGCCAAGGCTGTCGCGCTGGGTCTCGGGATACCCCTCGCGGCGGTCCCGACGCTGGACGTACTCGCCAGGCAGGCGCACGCGGATGCGCCATACGTGATCGCGGCGGTGGACGCAAGACGCGGCCAGTTCTACGCGGCGGTCTACCGCTTGGAGAGTGGAGGCCTGGAGAGGCTTACCGGGTACCTCTGTCTGGAGCCCTCGGGCCTGCTGGAGGTACTGGACGGCCTGGGAGTCGAGGAAGCTGCGTTCGTCGGCGAGGTGCCTGGACCACTCCTGGAGGAACTCAGCTCAGGGGTGCGCCTGGAGGAGGCGGCGGAGAAGTACCCCACGGCGGAGGCGCTGGTGGGGCTCGCGGTGGAGATGGCCCGTGTGGGAGATCTTACCGACGCGGTGGGCGCCCTCCCGGTATATCTGAAGGAACCCGTATAGAGTGGTATCAGAGGAACGCATTGCATGAGTGATTACTTGATACGTGAGATGAATCTCGAGGACCTGCCGGAGGTGCTCGCGCTGGAGAGGGAAGTGTTCCCCAACCCCTGGACGCTGGAGGTGTTCGAGCACGAGCTGAGGCACGGCCCGGGAACGCTCTACCTGGTGATGGAGGAAGAGGGTCAGCTGATGGGCTACGCCGGGGCGCACGTCACGGGAAGCGAGCTCCACATCACGAACATGGCAGTGGGGGAGTCACGCAGGCGCGAGGGCCTGGGCACGGCGATGCTCGTATCATGCGTTCGCCGCGCGCTTGCGACGGGCGCGAGGTTCGTCACCCTGGAGGTGCGTGAGAGCAACCACGGGGCGAGGAGCTTCTACAGGCTTTTCGGGTTCGAGGAGCTGGGTCTAATGAGGGAGTACTACCTGGAGAGCGGGGAGGATGCGGTGATAATGGCCACAGGCGACATCCGCATGCCGGAGTACGGGCGGCTGCTCGACGCGCTCGAGTCGCGTGCGGCTCGCGGGGAGGGGTGACCCCGGATGCTGGTGCTGGGCATAGAGACCTCCTGTGACGAGAGCTCGGCCGCGCTGGTGAGTGACGGCCTGGAAACCCTGTCGAACGTAGTGGCCTCCCAGGTGGACCTGCACAGCTCATACGGGGGAGTCGTGCCCGAGATCGCGGCGCGGGCTCACGTGGAGGCACTGATCCCGGTGGTGAAGGAAGCGCTCGAGCCTGCGGACGGAGCCCCGGAGCTGGTGGCTGTGACCGCCGGACCGGGATTGGTGGGATCACTCGCGGTGGGGGTCTCGGCGGCCAAGGGGCTGGCCTGGTCGTGGGGCGTCCCGCTGGTGGCTGTGAACCACGTGGAGGCGCACGCTTTCGCGCCGGCGCTGGAGGGGACGCTGCCCGGGTTCCCGTTTTGTGCGCTGGTCGTCTCCGGAGGGCACACCCTGCTCGCGGAGGTGAGAGGCTACGATGATATGCGTCCGGTAGGTCAGACTCTGGACGACGCGCTGGGGGAGGCGTACGACAAGGTGGCCAAGTTCCTGGACCTCGGGTACCCTGGTGGGCCGGTCATCGATCGGCTTGCAGCGGAAGGAGACGGCGCGGCCGTGGAGTTCCCTCGTGCCATGATGACGAGCGGCGACCTGAATTTCTCGCTGAGCGGGCTGAAGACGGCTGTGATCCGCTACATGAGAGGCGCGGGTGAACATGCTCCGGCGGTGGCGGACGTCGCGGCGTCCTTCCAGGAGGCCGCGTTGGAGGTTGTGGTGAAAAAGACGGTGAGAGCGTGCCTGGAGCTGGGTTTGAGGGACGTAGTGATGGGAGGGGGCGTGGCCTGCAACCGGCGCCTGCGCGATTGGCTCGGCGAGAAGTGCGCGGCCGAGGGCATAAACCTGGTGTACCCTTCGCCGGAGCTGTGCACCGACAACGCCGCAATGGTAGCCGCTTTAGGATATCGTTTGTACGAGCTGGGATACAGGGCTGCCCTCGACCTGGACGTGTACACGAATTTCCGATTGGGGACGGACCACTAACAGGAAACTTCCCTTGGTGTCAGGCACCAACGGAAGTTTCTGGCACCAACGGAAGTTTCTAGGGCAGGGAGGATCGATGGCACGGAAGAAATGGGGAAAAGAGCCGAACGACAGGGGAATCTATACCACCGTGCGTGTCTTCATGAAGGTGTTCATGAAACTGCCCGGGGTCAACCGCTGGCACCCCTGGCTTCGCGAGGACAAGACAGACATGCGCTGGCTTCCCATAAATGAGGATATAGAACTGCCGGGAGATGCACCGATGCCGCTCGCCGTACTCGACCGCATCATAGACGAGGCCTCACATCGCGTCATCGTGGACTACTGCGGTTGCAGGCGCGGCTATAAGTGCAGGCAGTATCCCCACGACATCGGGTGCCTGATGATGGGCGACTCCGCCCTGGACATCGCTTCGTTTCCTTGGAGGGAGGTCGGGCCGGACGAGGCGAAAGCCCACGCGCGCCGCGCGGCAGAGGCAGGGCTCATCCCTGTGGTGGGCAAGGCAAGGGTGGACAACTTCATCTTCAGGGTGAAGGACCGCAAGCGCATGCTCACGGTGTGCTTCTGCTGTGAGTGCTGCTGCGTCACCCGCTTCACCCGGCTGGTCCCGCCCAAGTACGTCGAGCTCGGCATGACCAGGCTGGCCGAGATATCAGTCGATGCGGAGAACTGCAAAGGTTGCGGGACCTGCGTTGACAGGTGTTATGTCGCAGCTATCACGCTCGAGAACGGCGTCGCCGTCATCGGCGATAAGTGCCAGTCGTGC
Source organism: Actinomycetota bacterium (assembly GCA_020062425.1). GTDB lineage: Bacteria > Actinomycetota > Geothermincolia > Fen-727 > Anoxymicrobiaceae > JAGUWJ01. The sequence continues at coordinate 14,231 of JAGUWJ010000042.1, read as the reverse complement.
GGCAGGTGCGCCGACTCGTGCCCACGCGACGCCATCACGGTTCGCATCACCAACCCCGACTTCGTGGACAACCAGGTCGAACGAATACGCACCTACGTCAAGTACGACTGACAAGGAGCCGACCGCTCGCGGTTGGGGAACCACTCGACCCGGGAAAGGAGCTCGAAGAGTGAGCAAGTACGTCCTAGCCATTGACGAAGGAACGACCGGCACTACCGCCATGGTGTTCGACGGCGGGGGCGCGGTTCGCTCCAAGGTGAACAGCGAGTTCACCCAGTACTTCCCCGAGAGCGGGTGGGTGGAGCACGACCCCGAGGAGATCTGGGACAGCACCCTCCTCACCGCCGAGAAAGCTATGAATGAGGCCGGGGCGTCCCCCAGGGACATCGCGGCGGTAGGCATCACCAACCAGCGCGAGACGTCGGTCTTCTGGCGCAAGGGCACAGCGGAGTCGCTCGGGAGGGCTATCGTCTGGCAGTGCCGCCGCTCCGCCGACGTCTGCGAGCGCCTCAAGTCCGAAGGGCACGAGGCCGAGTTCAGGAGCTGCACCGGCCTTGTGCTCGACCCGTATTTCAGCGGCACCAAGATAACCTGGAAGCTAGAGAACGAGCCCGAGTTCACCCGCGCCGCGGAAGCGGGAGAGATATCGTTCGGCACTATCGACTCGTGGCTGATGGCCAAGCTCACCGGCGGCAGGCTTCACGCCACCGACTACTCCAACGCCTCGCGCACGCTGATGTTCGACATCAACCGGCTCGAATGGAACGACCGCATGCTGGAGATCCTCGGCGTACCCCGCTCGGTCCTCCCTGAGGTGCGCCCCTCGAGCGGCGTCTTCGGCTTGACCGACCCCGACTCGTTCCTGGGGATGGAGGTGCCCATCGGCGGCGTGGCGGGCGACCAGCAGGCCGCGCTCTTCGGCCAGGCGTGCTACCACGAGGGGATGACCAAGAACACCTACGGCACCGGGAGCTTCCTGCTCATGAACACGGGCGAGAAGGCGGTCATATCGAGTTCGGGGATGCTCACCACCATCGCCTGGTCGCTGGGCGACCGGGTCACCTACGCGCTCGAAGGCTCGATATTCATAACAGGGGCCGCGCTGCAGTGGCTGCGCGACGGGCTTCGCATAATAGAGAAGGCCGACGAGGCGGAGCCCATATGCGAGGCGACCCCGGACACGGGAGGCGCCTACTTCGTCCCGGCACTGGTGGGCCTGGGAGCCCCCTACTGGGACCCGTACGCCCGGGGCGCCGTGCTGGGTATCACCAGGGGGACAACACGCGAGCAGATCGTCCGCGCCGCGGTGGAGGCTATGGCCTACCAGTCCCGCGACGTCATGGAGGCCATGGAAGCCGACTCGGACATGGACATCACCTCGCTGCGCGTGGACGGCGGCGCCTCGGTGATGGACTTCCTCTGCCAGTTCCAGGCGGACCTGCTGGGCTGCGAGGTCATGCGCCCCACGGTGTTCGAGACCACCGCGCTGGGCGCAGCATACCTCGCCGGGCTCTCCGTAGGCTATTGGAAGAGCATCGAGGAGATAGAGGAGATCTGGAAGCCGGAGAAAGTGTTCAGCCCCACTCCGGACAGGGACGCCGTCGACGCTCTCTACGCTGGATGGAAGCGCGCGGTGGAGCGCTCCCGCTCCTGGGAGGAGCCCGGCTGAGAGACCACGGGAGCCGCCCGAGAACTGCCAGGCACCCGCCCGGAGCCTTTCCCGGAACTCCCCTCCAGACACAAATGCGAGATGATATTGACTCCCGCGCCGAAACCCTTATAATCTTCCGTTAGCACTCTCTTGACGAGAGTGCTAACATATCAGGGTCAAGAGTGCTGAGAACAAGCGCTTGAGGCGTATCAGACGGCGACGCAGGACAAGGAGGGATGGACATGGATCTTGAGCCTTTGGGCGACCGGGTGATAGTCGAGCCCGGAGAAGGCGAGGAGACCACGGCGAGCGGCATCGTCATTCCCGACACCGCCAAGGAGAAGCCCCAGGAGGGCAAGGTACTTGCGGTGGGGCCGGGTCGTTACGAGGAGGGGAAGCTGGTTCCTCTCGAGGTGAAGGCGGGCGACATCGTGATCTACTCGAAGTACGGCGGCACGGAAGTGAAGGTCGGAGGAAAAGAACTTCTGATCCTCAGCGAGAGAGACATCCTTGCCAAGAAGAAGAAGTCTTCCGGCAAGTCCAAGAAATAAGGAAAGGGAGGACAGCAAATGGCAAAGATACTTGAATACGACGAGGAGGCGAGGAGGGCGCTGGAGTCCGGAGTGACGCAGCTTGCCGACGCGGTCCGCGTGACCCTCGGGCCAAAGGGCCGTAACGTCGTCCTCGAGAAGAAGTTCGGCGCTCCGACCATCACCAACGACGGTGTGACCATCGCCCGCGAGATCGAGCTGGAGGACCCCAACGAGAACATGGGCGCTCAGCTCGCGAAAGAAGTCGCGACCAAGACCAACGACGTTGCAGGCGACGGCACCACCACTGCGACCGTCCTGGCACACGCCATGGTGAAGGAAGGCCTGCGCAACGTAGCGGCGGGCGCGAACCCCATGCAGGTGCGCAGGGGCATCGACAAGGCCGTGGCTCAGGCGGTTGACGAGATAAAGAAGCGCTCCAAGGAGATCGAGTCGAAGGACGAGATCGCCCGCGTGGCCGCCATCTCGGCGGACTCCGACGAGGTCGGTGGCATAATCGCCGATTCCATGGAGAAGGTCGGCAAGGACGGCGTCATCACCGTCGAGGAGTCTCAGACGTTCGGCATGGAGTTCGACGTGGTGGAGGGCCTGCAGTTCGACAAGGGCTACCTCTCACCGTACATGGTCACCGACACCGAACGCATGGAAGCGGTGCTCGACAACCCGTACATCCTCATCGCCAACCAGAAGATCAGCGCGGTGGCGGACCTCCTCCCCATACTGGAAAAGGTCATGCAGGCGAGCAAGCCTCTGTTGATAATCGCAGAGGATGTCGAGGGTGAGGCGCTGGCGACCCTGGTGGTCAACAAGATACGCGGCACATTCATGAGCGTCGCGGTCAAGGCTCCGGGCTTCGGCGACAGGCGCAAGGCCATGATGCAGGATATAGCCATAGTCACCGGCGGCGAGCTCATCAGCGAGGAGCTCGGCATCAAGCTCGAGAACGTTACGCTCGACATGCTGGGCCAGGCGCGCCAGGTGAAGATAAGCAAGGAAGACACCATAGTGGTCGAGGGCAAGGGCGACCACAAGGCGGTCGAGGGGCGCATCAACCAGATCCGCGCCGAGATCGACAAGAGCGACTCAGACTTCGACCGCGAGAAGCTGCAGGAGAGGCTGGCCAAGCTCTCCGGCGGCGTGGCCGTCATCAAGGTAGGCGCCGCGACCGAGGTCGAGCTGAAAGAGAAGAAGCACCGCATCGAGGACGCGCTTTCCGCCACCAAGGCAGCGGTGGAAGAGGGCATAGTGTCCGGCGGAGGCGTGGTGCTGGTCAACGTTGGCGACGCGCTCAAAGCGCCCGGCAAGCTGGGCGACGACGAGAAGACGGGCTTCGAGATAGTGAAGAAAGCCCTCGTCGAGCCGCTGAAGCAGATCGCCGCGAACGCCGGGCTCGAGGGCTCCGTCGTGGTTGAGAAGGTCAAGGGCCTGAAAGAGGGCGAAGGCCTGAACGCGCTGGACGGTGAGTATGTGAACATGCTGGACGCCGGCATAGTCGACCCGGCCAAGGTGACCCGCTCGGCCCTGCAGAACGCGGCCAGCATCGCGGCGCTTCTGCTGACGACCGAGGCGCTCATCGCCGACAAGCCCGAGGAGGCTCCGGCGATGCCCATGGGCGGCGGGATGCCCCCCGGCATGATGTAACTTACGTTGGGGTCAGACACCGTAAGGTAAATCGGATGTAGAAAACAGAATAACGGTCGAGTCCGAGGCGCCCGCCACGAGCGGGCGCTTCGTATTTATTGCAGTCGATAGGACAAGTTCGACATTGTTGTAATATAGAATTTATATGAGCGTCATAACAGATGGAAGGAGCGTTCGCCTCGATGAATCTTGACGAGATAATACAATTGCTCGGCGACGAGGCGGCCACCCTCCTCGAGTTCGACTCGCCGAAGATCCCCAGTGAAAGTCTACACCTCCCCGGACCTGACTGGGTCAACCGCGTCTTCTCCCCGAGCGACCGCCCCGAGCCGGTCCTGGACAGCCTAGATACCCTGTTCAACAACGGCAGGCTCGCAGGCACCGGATATCTCTCAATACTGCCCGTGGACCAGGGGGTCGAGCACTCCGCGGGGGCCTCGTTCGCCCCCAACCCCATCTACTTCGACCCGGAGAACATCGTGAAGCTGGCCATCGAGGGCGGGTGCAGCGCGGTGGCTAGCACGCTGGGGGTGCTGGGGAGCGTCGCCGACAAGTACGCCGAACGCATCCCCTTCATCGTGAAGATCAACCACAACGAGCTATTGAGCTACCCCAACACCTACGACCAGACTCTGTTCGCCGACGTCGAGCAGGCGTTCGACATGGGCGCCACCGCCGTGGGCGCAACCATCTACTTCGGCTCGCCGGAGTCGCCGAGGCAGATAACCGAGATAAGCGAAGCGTTCGCAGCCGCGCACGACCTGGGGATGGCGGCGGTGCTCTGGTGCTACGTCCGCAACGAGGCGTTCACCATAAACGGCGTCAATTACGAAACTTCCGACGACCTCACCGGGCAGGCGAACTACCTGGGCGCCACCATCGAGGCCGACATCATAAAGCAGAAGCTGCCGACTGTCACCGGCGGGTACCGCGCGCTCAACGAGGCCGGGCTCAAGTTCGGCAAATACGACGAGCGCATGTACACCGAACTCTCGAGCGAACACCCCATCGACATGACGCGCTACCAGGTGGCGAACTGTTTCATGGGTCGGGTCGGGCTAATCAACTCCGGCGGAGGCTCAGGGGAGAACGACCTCGCAGAGGCCGTGCGCACCGCGGTCATCAACAAGCGCGCGGGCGGCATGGGCCTCATCAGCGGGCGCAAGACCTTCCAGCGCCCCATGGAGGAGGGTATCCGGCTGTTCCACGCCATACAGGACGTGTATCTCTCAGATGAGGTGACGATCGCCTGATTTGAAGCTGCCCTGATAGGACGCCGACAACTCGGTGAAGACAGGCTCAAGAGACCGGCGTTGAGGTCTACCTGTGGTCTGCGCTTCAATCCCCCAGCAGTCCCTTGATGTGCTCACCTAATGGACATACATCATTCATCAGGCATTTTCTGCAGGAGAGAGGAATAGCCACGTTCATTGCTGTCAGTGTCGCGAAATATGCCGCAAGCAGCTTCCTGTTGTGCCGCATGGCGGGAATCGGAAAGGAATACAGCGCCATGAGGTACATCAGGTTGATCGGGAATCGTTTGCTGAAAGCGCCGCAGTCAGGCTCGCCTTCCCGCGAGATGAATTTCGCAGTCAGCAGGCCCCACCCAAGGTGGCAGTCCTTTCCGTAGTAGACGCAGTTCCGGCAGGTATTGTATCGAAAGACCGTCAGGTTGAGCACTGACCCCGCGACGTACAGCCACAGGAGCTTCGGTTTCCTGGCGAGCGCGACCAGCGCCAGCAGGAAGGCCAATGCCTGCAACCCGATATTCAGGTACATCTCTTCCTTGGAACAACCTGCCGCCTCTGCAGTATCGGTGGATTCAGTCACTTCTACCTCCCCAGATGTTTTCCAACTTCGAAATATCGTACTAATATTGTAAGTCAGCAGGCAAACAATGAGAGCATCGGCCAAAACCCTTAAGAACCGCTTGTCCAAGCCAATCGTAGCACGTTAACCCACCGCGGCGCTTTACGAACTCTCGGTGAGATGTGTCGTGCTTGGACTCCCCCTTATCGCCGGCTGAGAGCGCCCTGCTTCAAGATATCCCTGTTTCAAGCCATTACCCAAAGGTGAAGCCTCCCGCGCCTGCGAATCAACAAGGTGAAATACCAATACGAGCTCTTGCGAGTTCGTAAACCCACAGACAAAAGGAGGCCTCGATTGAGAACATACCAGATGGCGCTCGATGATTCCATGCTTTCCCCCTCCGACATAGCCCTGAACCCAGCGCCCGTTGCGCAAGTGTTCCCCTGGGAGATCTTCGAGCCGGTCAGGAAGGATTACGAAGAAGCGCGCTTCCGTCACGGCAGAGTCCAGACCAGGCAGGCCAATGGCGAGATCAAGCGCAAGAGGGGACGCCCGCCAAAGTGCGCCTCCAGGCTGTTCTTCGTGGCAGAAGAAAAGATGGCACAGTGTGAGGACGACTCCCCTGGCGCCGGGGGCTTCCCGCCATACGATTTCTACCTGATGCTGGCCACGTTCATCCTGGCGCCACTTTACGACTGCGAGCCGAACGCCGAGAGCATATGGCGGGAGCTCAACCGCAACCCATCATTCGCACACCTCTGCGGCTTCGACGCGGGAGACGTGCCGAGCCCCAGGACGCTCCGGCGCTTCAACCGGATAATGGCCGATGAAGGGCTCTGGGAGGAAGTCAGGAAGATAGCGGTCTCCCACAACATGGAAGAGGGCGTGATCGAGAACTCGGGGAAACTGATAGTAGACGTCACCCACCACGACGCCTTCGCCTCCGTGCGTAAACCGGTCAAGGCCTGCAGGGAGTGCTCAAGGATCAAGAACTGCAAGCAGGTCGTGCACACCTGCGACGTGACCGACATCGTGGCCAAGAGCCCGAACTACAAGCTGCCTGGGGTGAAGTCGGTCCTCCTCTCGCTCGCCGGCACCGAGATACCGATCGCCGGGATGGCCATGAACGCGAGAATCCACGATAGCAAGTCGCTTTCCGATGCCCTCGAACTCATCAAGCATGACTACCCTGATCTGGCGGTAGACACCGTGATAGCCGACGGAGCATACGACAGCGCAGACTGCAGAAAGAATGCAATGGAGAACCTTGACGCCGACCTGGTGACCCCGCTGTGCCCGCGCAACAGGAAGAAGAGGAAGGTTCGCGCCCGCGGCATAGATCACATCGATCCTTGCGGCCGTCCGGTTTGCATGGCGGGACACTCGATGGAGCTTTTGGGCAAGGACGCCCGAAGAGAACAGTACATCTGGGCCTGCCCGGTCTTCCGCCCGGGAAGATCGGACGAGACGCTTTCCTGTGGGAAGTGGGAGGACTGCTGCCCGAGAGCGGCAAACGGCAGGGTCTACCGCACCAACGCGGCCGATTCCCCCCAGATCAACTGGAACCTTCCCCAGCACTCTCGCACCCACAAGAAGCTCTACGCCATGAGAACCCAGGTGGAGAGGATCATATCGCGGGTGAAGAGGATTCTCTCCTTCGAGAGGTTCTACGGCAGGGGCAAGAAGGTCCTGCAGGGTTTCATCGACAGGTACGTCACCGTCTTCAACGTCATCGCCTTCGCCGCCTGGGCCACCTGACCGCTCCATCTCACCGAACGGAAGAGGAGAGGGCCGGAGGCTTCTTGAGGCTCCCCGAATTCGGAGCAGAAGGCGAGAAGGCGCTACTATCTCGCCGCTGATCGATTGGGGCACCACCCGGGATTGAAAACCGTGGAGTTATTGGCTAATTTGGAGGCGTGTTTGAGGGTTTTGGCCGATGCTCTGAGTCTGATAAGGACGGGGGGCTTGCAGATGCGAGTATTCGCGGCGAACTCGAGCCCGAGGCCCGACGACGAGAGCAAGACCGCGCTCATGCTCTCACACCTGGTCAGAGGGATGCGCGAGGCGGGCGCCGAGGTGGAGGTTGTCAACCTCAGGGAGAAGAAGATAAACGTTTGCACTGGGTGCTTCTTCTGCTGGACCAAGACTCCGGGCGAGTGCGTGCACGACGACGACATGACACTCGAGATCTACCCCAAATGGCTTGAGAGCGATATCGCTATATACGCCACACCCCTCTACGACTTGAACATGTCCGCATATATGAAGATATTCGTTGAACGTCTCATACCGATGGTAGAGCCTTATATCAAGGCCAGGGAGGGGAGGTTCTACCACCCGAGGCGCAACCGCTATCCGGCCGTGGTACTGCTGTCGGTGTGCGGATATCCAGATATCTCGCAGTTCGAGTGCCTGTCTGAAAGCTTCAGGAGGTTGTTCGGCATAGCTTTCAGAGACGAGATACTGAGGTCGGGGTCGGAGGCTCTGCTCTACAGCGGAAAGCTGGCTGAGATACTCGAGGCTACCGAGCGCGCGGGCAAGGAACTCGTCACCCGCAAGCACATAACCCAGAAGACACTGGATATAGTCACCCAGCCGCTGGACTCAGCGGAAGTTACAGCCCATCTCGGCAACCTGCTGTGGAAGACGTGCGTCGAGAAAGGCGTAACTCCCCAGGAATTCTGGGACAGGAGGATGATACCGTATCCGGATTCCATCGAAGCGTACCTTTCCATCATGCGGTACGGCTTCAACCCGGAAGGCGCAGCCGAGGCCGACGCCGTACTGCAGTTCGATTTCTCCGGCGAGCAGGAGGGCTCGTGTCAGATAAAGGTGCTAAAAGGAACCATTGAGACCGCGATGGGGACACCGTACGAGCCGACCCTGATCATCGAGACCCCGTTCGAGGTCTGGATAGAGATAATCTCCGGGGAGATAGATCCCCAGCAGGCGTTCATGGAGCAGAAGTGCAGGGCGGAAGGCGACTTCGAACTGTTGCTGAAGCTGCAAGACTGGTTCGCCAACTACAAGAGAAGGAGCGGCCGATGAAAGTGTTCGCTATCAACTCGAGCCCCAGGTCTGAGGGGCAGAGCAAGACCGTTCTCATGCTCTCGCACCTGGTTAGGGGGATGCGCAGCGCCGGAGCCGAGGTCGAAATCGTGGACCTGCGTCGCAAGAAGATCAACTACTGCATCGGCTGCTACACCTGCTGGACCAAGACCCCCGGCAAGTGCATCCACAAGGACGACATGACCGATGAGTTGTTCGACAAGTGGGTCTCGTCTGATCTGGCTGTGTACGCCATGCCGCTCTACCACTATACGGTGAACGCCGCCATGAAGACATTCATAGAGCGTACCCTGCCGGTGGCCGAGCCTTTTCTGATAGAAAAAGGAGGTAAAAGCACTCATCCCTTGAGGTTCGAGAAACCTCCTGACGCGGTTATACTCTCAGTCTGCGGATTTCCGGAGATGGTCCATTTCAACGAGCTCTCGCTGTGGGCGAAGAGGCTCTTCGGAGATCGACTCAAAGCCGAGATATACCGTCCCGGAGTGGAGTTGCTGCCCAACGCGGGTGTGAAGAGAAAAGAGATACTGCAGGCGACCGAGCGGGCGGGGAGTGAGCTGGTATCGACTGGGTCCGTCTCGGACGACACCATGAGATCGGTAACACAGGATATCGTCGACGTCGATCTGTTCCGAGAACTGGGCAACATCATGTGGCAGACATGCATCGACGAGGGCGTCACTCCGAAGGAGTTCAGCGAAAAGAAGTTGATACCCCGCCCCGATTCGCTGGAGACCTTTCTCGCGATCATGAGCATCGTCTTCAACCCGGAGGCGGCGAAAGACGCGGACGCCGTGCTCCAGTTCGATTTTTCAGGGGAGCTCGAGGGTTCCTGCCAGATGAAGGTCTCCGGTGGAAAGCTCACGACCTGCGTAGGAATTCAGGATGAAGCGACCCTTGTCATCACCTCGCCGTTCGACACCTGGATGGACATCATGTCCGGCAAAGCCGATCCCCAGCAGATGTTCATGGAGAAGAAGTGCCAGGCCGACGGTGACTACCAGTTGCTGATCAGGCTCAACGACTGGTTCGCCCGCTAAACTCCGGGGACAGACACCGCAAGGTAAATATTCCAGATTTACGCTAGGTGTCTGTCCCCAAACGTAAATCCTACGACTAAACTTGCGGTGTCTGTCCCCAGTTTAGTACGAAGACGGCGTTTGCGAGATACCTAGCATCTCCCGCGCCTGCGCAGGAGTCGCCACCTCGCGGTTGAGTTCCCCGGCTATCCTCACAATCCGAGCTACCGCCTCAGCATTGTTCTTGAGCTTACGGCCGCGGGAGTAGTAGAGGTTGTCCTCCATCCCGACACGTACGTGACCTCCCATCATGATAGAGAGCGTGTTCATGGGTATCTGGAACGGCCCCACGCCGATAGCCGAGAAAATCGAATCGGGAGGCAGCTCGTTTATCAGACCCAGCAGGTTCGAAGGAGTGGGGAACGACGAGGTCTGGAACCCCATCACGTACTGGAAGTAGTACGGCGGGTCCAGCAGGCCCTGAGTCAAGAGATCGTTAAAGACCCAGTACTGACCCGGGTGGTAAAGCTCCATCTCAGGCTTGACGCCCTTCTCTTTCATAGTCTGCGCGTAAAGGCTTATGTCGGCGTAACTCGCGGGGATGCAGCGGTCGTACACCATATCCGGTCTGGGGTGGGGAAGAGGTTCCGCGCGCTCTTTCAGCGGCACCTTCAGCACGAACGGCCCAAGGTTGAGCGAGCAAAGCTCCGGGTTCGCGTAGATGCTCGCCATGCGCTGCTCCGTCGAGAGCTCCGGGCCGCCCCCTGTGGTGTTGTTGATGATGATATCGGGGCACTTATCCCTTATGAGCGTGTTTATCCTAAGGTAATCATCGGGGTTTGCGGATGTCATCCACCATACCTCGGGATTCCGGGCGTGGACGTGCACCGCGCTCGCCCCTGCCTCGTACGCCTCTCGGGTCTGCTCGGCCTGCTCCTCCGGGGTCTCGGGTAAATTCTCGTGGGCCTCCTTGCCCTGGACCCCGCCCGTGATGGCACAGGAGATGATAAGGGGTGGAAGCGTCTGAGTCCTGGTCCTCTGCATCCACTCGTACGGGTTCCGATAGTCCCAGACGTACTCGCTCATCTCCATGACAGTACCTCCCCGTGGTCGCCCTCGCGCGTCCCTGCGCGATTCCGTCTAGCGGAATTTCTCTCGAAAAGCCCTTCCCAGGTTACTTACCGGTAAGTAGAATTATATGGAGCCCGGCGCCGGGTGTAAACAAGGCGCCGCGCGAATCCGGTTCGAACGGACTGCAAGCGGGGTCTATCGACATGAACAAGGTGCGCTGGGAGGAGATACTCGCGGTCTCGGCGAGGCTGTTCCGCGAGAAAGGGTTCACGGCCACGACCATGGAAGACATAGCGGCCGAGCTCTACATCACCAAGCCCGCGCTCTACTACTACATCAAGACCAAGCACGACCTCCTCTACGAGATATGCGAGTCGGCCATCAATCGCCTCATAGAGGGAGTCCAGCAGATAAAGGACCTCCACTCCGCGCCTGAGGACAGGCTCCGGGACCTGGTGCGTCTGCACGTGAGCATGTTCTCCGAGAACGGCGACATCATCACCGTCTACCTGGCTGACGAGAGCGAGTTGCCCGCCGAGAAGCGCGACTTCATCCGCTCCCGCAGCCGCGAGTACGAGGCGATGTACCGCGAGATACTGGCCCAGGGAATGACCGAGGGGGTCTTCCGCGACCTCGATGTTCATATGGCGGTGAGGGCGATCTCCGGCATGTGCAACTGGCTCTCGAGCTGGTACAGGCCCGACGGGCAGATGGGTGTGGACGAGATAGCAGACATATTCGTGGACCTGATCCTGAACGGCTGCCGCACCCGGCCTGAGGGGAAGAGGCAGGCCACGGCAAAGCGCCGAACCAAGCCTTCGGGGGCGAAGACCGGGGCAAAGAACAAGGCCAAGACCGACTGAGGTACGCCAGCCACAAAAAGGAAGGGGAGACATGGACGACTGGAGGGAGTCACAGGAGATCCTGGTGATGGACGGCCGTATCAAGGTCCCGTACACCTGGTCGGCGGGAGAGGTGGGTACCACCTACCTCGAGGCCCTGCGGGACGATAAGAGGTTCATGGGCACCAGGTGCCCGGAGTGCGGTGTCGTCTACCACATACCGAGGATGCACTGCCCGGACTGTTTCGCGGCGTGCGCGGAGTGGGTGGAGCTCGAACCTCAGGGCGAGCTGGTGACCTACACCGTAGCAAGAAAGCATCACCCCCAGCTCTCGCCGGTGGAGGGGCTCTTCGGCTACGGGGTCATCAAGCTCGAAGGTGCCGACACCGGGTTCCTGCACTTACTCGGCGAGTTCGCCGAAGGCGAGCTGTCGAGCGGGATGACCGTGGAAGCGGTGTTCGCCGACGAGCGGGAAGGAAGCGTGCTCGACGTGCGCTACTTCCGCCCTTTGAGGGGGGTGGAGTAGATGGAACCTGTCGCGGTAGTCGGTGTCGGCATGACCCCGATAAAGCGCGAGTGGGTCACCCACACATACGCCGACCTTGTCTTCGATGCCTGCAGCGCGGCGCTCGCCGACGCCGGCATGACCATCGACCAGGTCGACATCGTGCTGACCGGCTCGAACGACTTCTTCGACGGCCGTACCATCTCCTCCATGGCGGTGATGGACGCCTGCGGCTCGTTCGACAAGAACGTCTCAACCGTGGAGGGAGAAGGTACCTTCGGTGCAGCGCACGCGGTGATGAGGGTGCTGGCGGGCTGGGGCACCTGCCTCTACTGCGCCCACCACAAGGGCTCCGAGAGCGTGATGCCGCTCATCACCAACGCAATGTTCGACCCCATCTACGAGAGGTTCACAGGCATCGAAGCGGTGACCTCCTCCGCTCTTCAGGCGAGAGCGTACATGGACGCCTACGGGGTGACGGAGGAACAGTGTGCGAGCGTGTCGGTCAAGAACCACGGGAACGCAAAGAAGAACCCGTTGGCCCAGCTTCCGCTGGATATCACAGTGCAAGACGTCATGAGCTCACCGTACCTAGCGGACCCGCTCAAGGTGCTCGACTGCGCGCCCATATCGGACGGAGCAAGCGCAGTGGTCATCGCGGGGGCCGGTAAGGTCAGGAAGATCGCAGAGAAGCCGGTGTGGGTGAAGGGCATAGGCTACAACTGCGACGCCTTCCACCTGGGGGACCGCGACCTGGCTGGTGTCGACGCGCTGGAGAGGGCGGCGAAGAAGGCCTACTCCGAAGCCGGCATCAAGGACCCGGCGGGCGAGATCGACCTCGCTGAGGTCAGCGACGTGTTCAGCTACATGGAGCTGATGTGGCTGGAGGGCCTGGGGCTGTGCGAACGCGGGGAGGCCGGGAAGTTGACCGAGTCGGGGCGGACCGCGCTGGACGGCGCCCTGCCCGTCAACCCTTCCGGAGGGTGCCTCTCAGGAAATCCGGTCCTAGTCAGTGGGCTCAACCGCATCATCGAGTGCGCTCTCCAGATAAGGGGCGACGCGGGCGAGCACCAGGTGGACGGGGTGAGGACGGCTGTTGCACAGGGGTTCAACGGCCCCTGCGGCCAGTCGCAATGCGTGTGGGTCCTGGGAGGTGATGCCTGATGGCTGCAAAGCGAGTCGGCATCGTGGGTGTGGGGATGACGGTCCAGCGCTCCAACAGGCGCGACGTCAACGGCGTCGAGCTGATAAACGAGGCCGTACGGGCGGCGCTCGACGACACCGGGCTCACCAGGAAAGACATCGACGCGATAGTCATAGGGAACATGGACCATTTCGAGGGCATCAACTACGTCGACACCTGGTCGGTTGACGGGAGCGGGGCCCTGGGCAAGCCCATCATGAAGATGACCACCGGCGGGACCACCGGGTCCACGGTAGCGATGGGCGCCTACTACCATGTCGCATCGGGGATGTTCGACCGCGTGCTGGCGATAGGATGGGAGAAGAACTCCGAATCCGACACCACGGGCGCCATCATCACCGCCTTCGACCCGTTCTGGGACCGCCCCACCTTCGGGGGAGCGGTTGCGGGCCTCGCGCTGGAGGCAACGCTCTACATGGCGGAGACCGGAGCGACCGAGGAGGACGCGGCGTACGTGGCGGTGCGCGACAGGAAGAACGCCATCAACAACCCCTACGCGCACCTGCAGATGGACCTCAACATCGACGCCATCATGAGCACTCCCTATCTCGCCTGGCCGGTGAAGCTGGGCGACATGTGCCCCCGGACAGACGGGGCCTGCGCGGTGGTGTTCGCGTCCGAGGACTCAGCGGGCGACTTTCCCAACCCGCCGGCCTGGGTGCACGGCGTGGCCGACAGGCACCTCTGGGCGTATACCAGCGACCCGTACGTCAACCAGCACGTGAAGGGCGGTACCTGGTTCCCGGCCATGGAGAGGGCTACCGCCGAGCTGTATGACAGGGTCGGCATCACCGACCCACTCGAGCAGTTCGGGGTTGCTGAGCTCTACCTCCCTTACTCTTTCGCGGGCCTGCGATACATGGAGTCGCTGG
>JAGUWJ010000010.1 GCA_020062425.1 Actinomycetota bacterium | reverse complement strand
GGGCGGGCGCGCTTCCCTGCGACACCGTACTTCTCGACAGCCCCCGCGGCAACGGGGCCGGAGGCGGCGGCCGGGCGGGTTACGACTGGAGCCTGACGCGAGTCCTGGAGGGTGGGAGACGGGTCATAGTCGCAGGCGGACTCACACCAGAAAACGTAGGCGATGCCGTCAGGGCCGCACGGCCTTACGGGGTAGACGTCTCGAGCGGTGTGGAGAGCGCACCGGGAATAAAGGACGCGGTCCTCCTGTACCGCTTCATCGAGAACGCGAGGAAGGCCGACTACGAGGTGAACCATGGCTGAGATACAAGACGACTTCGAACGGGCGGCGGACCCGGCCCTTTCAACGCGGCCCGGCTACTACGGCGGCTTCGGGGGGCGCTTCGTTCCCGAACCCCTGATGGCCGCCCTCGAGGAGCTGGACTACGCCCTTCAGGGTGTATGCGAAGACCCCGTCTTCCGCCGTGAGCTTGAGCGGTTGCTGCGCGACTTCGCCGGGCGCCCGACCCCGCTCTATCACGCCCGGAACATGTCGCGCGAAGCGGGCGGAGCCGCTATATACCTGAAGAGGGAGGACCTCTGCCACACCGGGTCGCACAAGCTCAACAACTCTCTCGGCCAGTGCCTGCTCGCGTCGCACATGGGTAAATCGCGTGTCATTGCGGAAACCGGCGCTGGCCAGCACGGTGTGGCCTGCGCGACCGCCGCCGCGCTGCTCGGCCTCGAGTGCGAGGTCTACATGGGAGAGGTGGACATAGAGCGCCAGGCCATGAACGTGTTCAGGATGGAACTCCTGGGGGCGCGGGTCATCCCCGTCGGCACGGGCAGCCGGACCCTGAAGGACTCCGTGAATGCTGCCTTGCGCGACTGGGTGGAGAACGTCCGGACCACTCATTACTGCATGGGGTCTGTGGTGGGCCCCCACCCGTTCCCGGCCATGGTGCGCCGATTCCAGTCGGTCATCGGTGTGGAGACCCTCGAGCAGTTCGACGAAGTCGAGGGGCGGTTGCCCGACATTGTCGTGGCGTGCGTCGGAGGCGGCAGCAACTCCATCGGCATCTTCTCCCCGTTCATCGGGAAAGGGCCGACGCTGGTGGGTATCGAGGCGGGAGGTGTGGGCAGCTCTCCCGGGGAACACGGCGGCAGCCTGTGCCTGGGGGACGTCGGCGTCCTGCATGGAGCGATGAGCTACCTCCTTCAGGACGAAGACGGCCAGGTGGCCGAGACGCACTCGGTCTCGGCGGGGCTGGATTACCCCGGCGTAGGCCCGGAGCACGCGTACCTTAAAGAGAACGGCCTCGCGACCTACGAGCTGGTCGGAGATGACGAGGCTCTCGAGGCGGCGCTGTTCCTCACGCGCGGCGAGGGCATCCTGCCCGCGCTCGAGAGCGCCCACGCCGTCGCCTACGCCAGGCGGACGGCCGAGACGCTCGGACCCGACAAGAGGATAGTCGTCTGCCTCTCCGGTCGAGGCGACAAGGACATCGATACATTGAGGGAGCGGTTCGGATGAGCAACAGGCTTATGGAGATGTTCGAGAACGTCAGGGGTCGGCGCGGCGTTCTCATCGCGTACGCCACCGGTGGCTTCCCCGACATGGCTTCGAGCCGCGAGGTCATCCTCGCCATGCTCGATGCCGGCGCCGATGCGGTCGAGATCGGCATCCCGTTCTCGGACCCGGTCATGGACGGGCCGGTGATACAGTCCGCGTCGTGTGACGCGCTATCCCGCGGCGCCACTCCAGCGGGCATGCTGGAGCTGGCGGCAGGCGTCCGTGAGCAGGCGAAAAAGCCCGTCCTGCTCATGACGTACTTCAACCCCGTCTTCAGGTACGGCCTCGAGAACTTCGCCGCGGATGCCGTTCTATGCGGCGTCGACGGTGTGGTCATACCGGACCTTCCGGCCGAGGAGATGGGCCCGTGGAAAGCGGCAAGCGACGCCGCGCGGCTCGCTACTGTACCTTTCTGCTCCGTGACCACGAGCCTCGAGAGGATCGATCTTATATCCACGATGGCCACCGGCTTCATCTACTGCGTGTCGCTCCTCGGGACGACAGGTGTGAGGAAGAGCGTCTCGCCCGAACTCGGGCCTTTCCTCGAGCGGGTAAGGGAGCGCACCGATGCGCCCCTGGCGGTCGGACTCGGGATCAGCACGCCGGAACAATGTGCCGAGGTGGGCCGGTACGCGGACGGGGTCATAGTCGGAAGCGCCCTGGTGAGGGAGGTCGCAGGGTCGGGCGGCGACCTCGCCGGTTTGAGAGAGATGGTCCGCGGCATGTCCGGCGCGTTGATAGGAATATGCTCCAGTATGTAGAACCTTGTCTCGTCTGGATACAAACTCTTATTCACGTGACAGGAGGGCGAGATGGAAGGCGAGAGGGTTTCATACCACGAGTCAGTCCGCAAGGTGGTCGAGGAGCGGCTCAGGCCCGACGGCATGAGCAACCTCTGGGACCGCTTCGAGGCCCAGGGCATGGGCGGCGATCCCGACAAGCGCTGCCCGTACTGCATGGGGGGCGTGCGCTGCGACCTGTGCTCGAACGGCCCCTGCCGGAGCGACGCCGAGAAGGACAAGCGAGGCTCCTGCGGCATCACCGCGGACGGCATGGCGATGAGGATGATGCTCCTTCGGAACGTCATGGGGGCTTCGACATACCACTACCACACCGAGCAGACCCTGAAGACGCTCCGGGCCACGGCGCGGGGTGATACCCCCTTCGTGATCAAGGAGCCGGGGAAGCTCCACGACTTCGCGGGGCGGCTCGGGATCGACACCTCGGGCGGTGACGGGGAGGTCGCGCTCAGGCTCTGTGACTTCGCGGAGGCCGACTTCAACAGGAAGGCCGACGAGCCGAGCGCGATAGTCGAAGCGCTCGCGACGACGGAGCGAAAAGATCTCTGGCGCAAGCTGGACCTCTTCCCGGGCGGTATCTACGGCGAGATGCTGCGCGCCACCAGCTCCTGCCTCACAAACGTGGACGGCTTCTACCAGAGCCTCGCTCTCAAGGCGATGCGCATGGGCGTCGCAATGGCTTACCAGAGCCAGATAGTGAACGAGTACTGCCAGGACATCCTCTTCGGCATACCCAGGCCTCACAGCATGCGTGTCAACCTGGGCGTGCTCGACCCCGAGTACGTCAACGCGCTGCCTAACGGGCACGAGCCGTTCCTGGGGTTCGCCATGGTGCAGCTGGCCCACCACAAGGAATGGCAGAAGAAGGCTCAGGCCGCGGGCGCCAAAGGCCTTCGTGTCATCGCCAACATCGAGACCGGGCAGGAGATGATACAGCGATGGCCGATGGACGACGCGTTCTACGGGTTCACCGGCAACTGGATAATGCAGGAGGCGGTGCTGGCCTCCGGGTGCGTGGACCTGTTCGCCTGCGACATGAACTGCTCGATGCCCGTCGACCCCATGTACGCCGAGAAGTACAGGTTCAAGCTCATACCTGTGAGCGACCTGGTGGCGTTCGAGGGCGTCACGGACCGCTTGGATTATCTGCCTGACAAGGCCGAGGAACAGGCCGCGGAACTGCTGGATATGGCCATAGACAACTTCAAGGAGAGGCGAGCGGGCGTGAAGCCGGTGACCGGGCTGGACATGGGCGAGGCGGTTGTGGGGTTCTCCACCGAGAGCATCCTCGAGGCACTGGGCGGCTCTCTCGACCCGCTGCTGGACGCGATCAAGGAAGGATCCATCCGTGGCGTGGCCGGCCTGGTCTCGTGCACTTCGCTTCGCGATAACGGGCAGGATGCCCATACTGTCGCCGTTGCGAAGGAGCTCATCAAGCGCGACGTGCTCATACTCTCCATGGGGTGCGGCAGCGCGGCGCTCCAGGTGGCGGGACTGTGCCTGCCCGAAGCCTCGAAGCTTGCCGGCGAGGGCCTTCAGGCGGTCTGTGCGAAGCTCGGGGTGCCGCCGGTGTTGAGCTACGGCACCTGCACCGACACCGGACGCATAGCCGACCTGCTGGCGGCCATCTCCTCGGCGCTCGGCGACGTACCGATACCTGACCTCCCTGTGGTCGCGTGCGCGCCTGAGTACATGGAGCAGAAGGCCACCATCGACGCTATCTTCGCCCTGGCGCTGGGCCTTTACACCTACGTGAACCCGGTGCCTTTCGTGACCGGCGCTCCCAACCTGGTGAGCCTTCTCACCGAGAAGTGCCCTGAGGTGACCGGTGGCGTGCTGCACGTGGAGACCGACGCCGTGGAGGCCGCTGAAGGAATGCTCGCACATATCGAGAGCAAGCGCGGGAAGCTGGGCCTTTAGAGAACCCGGGGGAAAGCGATGCCTATCTACGAGTTCGAAGGCCGCAGGCCCAGTGTCGGCAGTACGACTTTCATCCACCCCGACGCTGTGCTGATAGGTGATGTCCGCATTGCGGGGACCTGCTTCATCGGAGCGGGCGCGGTGCTGCGCGCCGACTGGGGCACCATCTTCATCGGCGAGGGCTCCAACGTCCAGGAGAACGCGGTGCTTCACGCGCCGCTCAACTCGAGCATGGTGCTCGGACCCAACTCACACGTAGGGCACGGGGCCATACTCCACGCCTGCACGCTCGACGAGCACGTGATGGTGGGGATGGGAGCAATCCTGAACGACGGGACGCACGCGGGGGACAACAGTGTCATCGGGGCCGGTTCGGTCGTTCCGCCCAGGATGGAGATCCCTCCCGGCAAGCTGGTCATGGGCGTGCCGGCCCGTGTGGTGAAGGACGTGGACGAGCGGATGGCGGAGTTCACCTGGCACGGCACGCGTCTCTATCAGACCCTGCCCGAGAGGTACGGCAAGACCCTCAAGCCTCTCGACGTCGAGGAGTGCCGAGCCGAAGACGAATAGTGAGGTCCGGGGCGTTCCAGATGGTGCTCAGGGGAAGTACATGACCCCGTCCTCGACCCGGGCGCCGATGCCCAGCGCCCTGGTGAGCGCAGCCACCTGCGATATCCAGGCGTCCCCTTCCGCGCCCCCCATGAGCTGGGGTCTACAGTTGCTGATATAGACCGGGCGGACGGAGGCGCCGACGAATCCCCGCGAGTCCATGTCGAACCTCGTCAGGATGGTATAGCGTCCCTGTTCGCTGCCGGGGTTGAACACGAAGTTCCCCAACGAGTTGGCGATGAGCTTGCCGTTATAGAACTCGAAACCCTGCGCCACGTGCGGGTGGTGACCCAGCACCAGGTCGGCCCCGTTGTCGATGGCGAGGCGGGCGAGCGACGTCTGTATGGGGTCGGGCGTGGTCTTGCGCTCGGTGCCCCAGTGGAACGAGACCACGACCATGTCCGCAGCCTCCCTCGCCGCTCGCACGTCCTGAGCCAGCTGGCCGGTGTTGGTGGCGTCACACACGCCGGGGAAGCCGGTGTCCGCGTACCAGCTCGAGTAACCGATCTCGTCGTAGGCGAGGAAGGCGACGCGGAGCCCGTTGGCGTCGAGATACGCCGGCCTGTACGCCGAGGCGTAGTCCGCCCCCGCACCACAGTGCTTTATCCCGGCCGCGTCGAGGTAGGAAAGGCTGTCCAGCAGTGACTGTGCACCGTAGTCGCGGGCGTGGTTGTTCGCTTGCGACACCACGTCCACACCTCCATCATCCCTCATGGCCGCGAGCGCCGCGGGGTCCCCCCGGAAGGTGAACGTCTTGCCGGGGACTGGAGACCCCGTGTAAGACATGGTGCACTCCAGGTTCGCGAAGGTGAGTGTCGTGGAGCGCAGCAGGTCGCCCACGGTCGACCAGGGCCAGGCCCATCCTCGAGCCGCCAGCGTGGGGGATACGTCTCCACCGAGGTTCACGTCACCCACGGCGGTGAGGCTCCAGCGCGCGGTGCTGTAGTAGTCGAAGTACATGGGCCGCTCTACGACTATCTTCCCGCCCTCCAGGGCTTCGACCCTCAATGAGAAATCGTGGGAGTCGTCGTTGGCCTCGCCCAGCACCTGCTTCACCTCTACGGTCTGCCGGGAGGCGGCCGCGATGGCGAGCGACCGGGTGGTGCTACCCCCGTCTCCCAGCAGGTAGGTGATGTTGACCTCCGCGGGCGAGGCCCCAGGGTTCTGGATGCAGATGTACGGATCAAAGCCGGGGCGGCACGTCCCTTCCGCAAAGTAGAAGGTCCTGGCGGGGGCAGGTGCGCCAACAACGTCGTGGCCGCCGGTCCAGGCACCCTTGTAGGCGAAGTACATGGGGCGTTCGGCGATAATCGTAGTGCCGTTTGTGGTCTCGACGCGCGCGGAGAAGTCATGGGCCTGGTCGTCGTACTCCCCGAGAAGCTGTTTCACAACGACCGTAGCGCGCGACCTCTTTCCCACGGTGAGCGACTGGGTGCGCGTCTCGCCGGTCCCGAGCATGTACGTTACCTTGACACGTGCAAGTGCGGCCCCCGGGTTCTGGATGCAGATGTACGGATCGAAGCCGGGGCGGCACGAACCTTCTGCGAAGTAGAAGGTCCTGGCGGGAGCCGCCGCGCCCATCACGTCGTGGCCGCCGGTCCAAGCACCCTTGTAGGCGAAGTACATGGGGCGCTCGGCAACCACGGGGGATCCGTCCAGTGATTCGACCTTGATCGAGAAGTCGTGGGCGGGATCGTCTCCTTCGCCCAGCTGTTCCTTTGATACAACGGTGGACCTCGACCGCTTCCCCACTTCGAGCTCCTTAGTTTCGACACCGCCGGACCCGAGCATGTAAGTCACCTTCACGCGCGCGTCCGATACTGAGGGGTTCTGAATGCAGACGTAGGTGTCGAACCCGGGACGGCACGACCCTTCAGCGAAGTACCACTCCGTGCGCGGAGCAGAGGCCCCGAGAACCGTGTGGCCGCCCGTGAGCGTGCCGTTGTAACGGAAGTAGATCGGGCGCTCGGCCACTACGGGAGCTGCGGCGTCGATCTTGATGGATACGTCTTTTCCGGCGCCGACGTCTGAGTTCACGTCCACCGTCGTCCGGCTGTTCCCCTGAAGAGAGTAAGACTTATCGATGGTCTGGCCGTCCGCCAGCATGTACTTCAAGTCGGCGGTGGTCGCTGCCTCGTTCGGGTTGAGCAGGCAGACCCACTCGTTGAAGCCGCTGCGGGTTGTGCCCTCCGCGAAGTACCATGTCCTGGCCGCCGACGGACAGCCGGCGACAATGTGCCCACCGTTCCATGCCGGGAACGCCGCGACCGGGAGAGCCAGGATGACCAGTAATGCCATGACGGTTGCTGTGGTGATTCGCTTCATGAAGGTTATTGTACCTTGGAAATTTTTGTTGAGGACGAAAATTTCCGTTGGTGTCAGGCACCAACGGAAGGCACTAACGAAATCGTGGACGGACCCTCAACTGAAAACTACCGTTGGTGCCTGACACCAACGGAAGTACCAATGGGAAATTCAGACAGCTATGTCCCTGCGCTGGAACACCACCAGCGCGGCTGAGAAGAATACCGCCGCGAAGGCGAGCAGGAAGAGGATGTCCCCTACCGGAACCGAGCCGCTCCGCACCGCCTTCATGGGGTCGTAGTAGCGGAAGATGCTGAACCAGTCGATCTTCTCCATCACGCTGTTGTAACCGGCGGCGAAGTGCACCAGGTAGAAGACGAGCGTCAGGCCCGCTGCCGCCATGGCCACCCTCCTCGGCTCGCGCATCACCGCGGAAAGCAGTATCGAGTACCCGGCGATAGCCGCGAAGAGAGCTACCGCGAGCAGCATAAAAGCAGCGTGCCCGCGGTAGGATATACCCTCTATACCGAACGCGGCCCCGAACGCGTACACAGAGAGTACCGTTGCTGCCGTTATCGACACTATCCCACCCAGCAGCACGGCGCCTTCGCTGGTAAGAACCTTCCACCTCTGTATCGGCTGGGCCAGCAGGAGGTCAATGGTCCCGTCCTGTATCTCACCCGCCACCATACTTCGGGCGAACGCTATTATGAACGAGCCGATAATGATCACTATCATGAGCCCGTACAGCTCGATGCCCATGAGGTTGTCGAACGAAGATATGTCTATCTTGTCTATGCCGAAGAAGCGCGTGAAGCTCTCCGGGTAGCTCTCGAAGACATCCTGTATGCCTTTGATGTTCTGGAAGCTGGGGAAGATGGCGGCAAGCATCAGTACCCACGCCGACATCGCGCCCGCGTACGCGGCGATGAACTTCCAGCGGTCGGTAACGGTCTTACGCACCAGGTTCCAGTTCACCGGGAGCCCTCCTCCCGGTCGCCGTCCGCCGGAGCCTCCCCGTCGACCGCACTGTCCCCTGACGCCTTCTCCAGGCCGTAGAACTCGAAGAAGACGTCCTCGAGACTCGCGTGCTTCGCTGACAGGTCCGCAACATCATACGAGGCTATCATCTTCACCAGTGGGTCTATCTCACCCTTCAGCTTGAGCTGTACCCGGTTACCCGCCTGCTCCTCCAGGTCTGACACCCCGGGAATGGAACCGAGCTCTCCCGGGACCTCGCGCGCGAACGTTATCTCGACGTTTCGCAGGCGCATGTTCCTCAGGTCCTGCATCCTCTCGGTCGCTACCAGGTTGCCGTCCCGGATTATTCCCACCCGGTCGCATATCCGCTCGACCTCGGGAAGGTTGTGCGAGGAGAACATTATGGTGGTGCCGCTCTCGCGGTACTCGTTCAATATCTCGTAGAGCATGTGCTGGGTAAGCGGGTCGAGCGCGTTCGTCGGCTCGTCCATCATGAGCAGAGGCGGCTTCTTCATGAGGGCGAGCACCACCGCCAATTTCTGTTTCATGCCCCGCGAGTAGCCGCTCACCTTGCGGTCGAGTGTGAGGTTAAGCCTTTCGGCGAGTTCGAGCCCGTGGCTCTCGGAGTGGTTGTCGAACCGTGATATGAAGCGGATGAGGGCTTCCCCGGTGAGCCTGTCGTAGAGGGCGCTCTCTCCGGCGAGGTAGCCCACTTTCTCCCTGACCGACACGCTCTGCTTCCACGTGTCCAGGCCCAGCACTTCGCCGCGCCCGGAGGTGGGTTTCAGCAGTCCCATCAGGCAGCGTATGGTGGTGGTCTTACCGGCTCCATTGGGACCGAGGAAGCCGAAGACCTCCCCTTCGTTCACCTCGAGATAGAGGTCCTCGACGCCCACCACCTTGCCGTAGTGCTTGGTCAGCGCCTCGGTCTTGATCACCGCCACTGCCATCTATCCGATCTCCAGTCCCGGAGGCGCCACCAGCACCCGGCACGGGCATTTCGGTCCGCCTGAACTCGTGAGCCTCAACTATTCTATTCGGTGGCGCGCAGTGATCACCCTTGAGGCGCGGAAAACCATGAGAAGTGGTGAGGGGAGCCTCGTACAGCTCTGGAATTTCACCGCGGGGATGCACTGGTGGGGCTCAGACCTTGAGCTCTCTGAAGACGCGCGACCGCAGCACCCCTGAACAGCGCGTCTTTTTCATTGACGCACCGGGAGGTGGATATCAATGGGCTCAGGGTGTAGTCTGGGGCAGTCGCGTGACACTGGCTTGGATATCTGAAGGAGGGAACGGCAGATGAGCAAGAAGAAGGAAGCCGGCCTGGAGAAGCCCGAGTGGAAGTTCTTCTGGAAGAACGTAGACGGGCTTGGAAGAATAAACAGGATGGGTACCGGAGCGGCTCTTATCTTCGCCGGGTCGCAGATGAAGGACAGCCAGAAGGCCGCCCTCCTCGTGCTCCCCGGAGTGTACCTGCTTACGGTGGGCTTCCTCCGGTGGTGCTCCCTCAGGGCTCTGTTCAGGAAGCCGACCAAGCGCGCTTTCCGGCGCCATTACCCCGAAGCCGCGTAAAACTTCCGTTGGTGTCAGGCACCTTACCGTAGATCCTGCCAGTACCTGGCGAAATCCACGTTGGGACGGAGAAGCACTCCCGGGCACGGGAGAGCGGGAAGCCCTAGCGGGTGCATCCCTCCGCGAAATACCAGGTCTCCTCAGGCCTGGCTGAGCCCGCTGCGACGTCCCCTCCCGCCCAGCCCGGGCCGTAATTGAAGTAGACGGGTCGCTCCACCATTACAGGCGCGTCGCTCACCAGGTGCATGCTGACGTCCTCCATCGGCCCGACGTCCCGGTTCACGTCGATGGTGGTGCGGCTGCGGGGAGGCAGGACCACCCTTCGCGCCGCCGTGCGACCGCTGGCCAGGTAGTAATCCACCGTGGCCTCGACGCTCTCAGCCTGGGGGTTCGAAACGCAGAGCCAGGTCTGGAAACCGTCCCTGGTGCAACCCTCGGCGAAATGCCAGCGGGTGCCGGCGCCCGCGGACCCCACCACCGCGTGCCCGCCGTCGAGTGAGTTCCTGTAGTTGAAGTAGAGCGGCCGCTCCGCCACCAGGGGGAGGTCAGAGTCTATCTTCGCGCTCACGTCGCGGTCGGGCCCCACCGCCATGTTCACGTCCACGGTCAGCCTGCTCGACGCCTCCACCCTGTAATCCCGCGGCACCTCCGCGCCCGAGTCCAGCAGGTATGTGACGTGCGCCGTGGCTGGCCTGTCGTTCGGGTTCTGCAGGCAGATCCACTCCTCGTACGAACCGTCGAACGGGTTCGACCGAGTCGTTCCCTCTGCGAAGTGCCACTCTCGCGACGGCTCACGCGCGCCCACGACCGTATGGCCTCCCGACCACTTGTCCCGGTAGAGGAAGTACATGGGCCGCTCCACCACCACCGGCTGGTCGCTCACCACCAGGGTTGAGACGTTGTGCCCGACCCCGAGAAAGCCGTTCACGCTTATCGTGGTGCGGCTGGCGGCCGGCGCGGTAACTTCCTGCCGGCTCGTACCCTCACCCTCGAGCATGTAAGTGAGGGTCAGGTGGGCATCCGATCCTCCGGGGTTCTGGACCGTGAGCCACTCCTCGAACCCCGGTCTGGTGCAGCCTTCCGCGAAGTACCACTTCCGCGCGGGTTCGAGCGCGCCGGGGGTGCAGTGCCCACCCTGCCACGCGCCGTGGTAGTTGAAGTACATCGGTCTCTCCACCACCACCGGCGCGCTCCCGGTGACCCTCGCCGAAACGTCCCTGCCGCCGCCGACGGCCTCGTTTACGCTCACGGTCCTCCGGCTCCTGGCGGGCACCTCCACGACCTGGGAGCGACCTGCTCCGCCGTCCATGAAGTACTCGATAGTGACGCTCGCCGCCGCCGCGCCGGGGTTCTCCAGGCAAAGCCACTCCTGGAACTGCTCGCTTGCGCTGGGCGCGTCGCCCGGAGGGTGGCGCTGGTGCATGTAGACCAGGCCGAAGTTGGCGCTGTTGGTGGCCTCCTTCGTCGCGGTATAAGTGGGTTCATAGTACTCCAGGACGGGGTCGGAGCCCGTCTTGAACGCCTCCCGGGCCCTGTCCATGAGCCCCGCTCCCCCGCCGTAGGCGTATGCGTAGGCAAGTGCGTCGGCGGTCAGCAGGTGCCAGTTGCATACATTGACCGCCACCTCGTAGTCCTCCCAGCCCCAGGGCGTGCCGTCCCGCATCCAGGCGTAAGGCACTCCCTTGTTGCCGCGCTCGTCAGTGCGCCACATCACCTCCGCCTCCTGCCGCGCCAAGGAGAGAAGGAGTTCCCGCGCGCCCGCGGGGTCGCGCCTGTCGGACTCAGCGCAGAGGTCCAGGTACCTGCCCAGAGACAGCTCCAGCAGGTCCCAGGTGAAGATCTTGGTGTAGCGCCTGTCCCCCGGGACGGGGTCGGTGATGAACATGTCGGTGGCGGAGTGTGCGTTCCTGATGAGCCACCCGGACGTGGCGAGGTAACTCTCGTCACCCGTGGCCCGGAACGCCTCGACGAGCACCATCAGCCCGTGAGCGAACGGCCTGGGGCTCTCGCACTCGTTGTCGTAATCGTAAGCGTTGGCGTAACCCTGGTCGTTCCCCCGCCCGAAGGAGTTGTCGAAGCGGTATCGGATGTTCTTGCTTATCTCCATGGCGGTGTCGTAAGCGACCCTGTTGCCGGTCATGTAGTGCAGGAGAAAGAGGCCGGGCGCCCCGAAGACCAGGTCGGGGTGCGGCGCCCCTTCGTTCCGGTTGGGGTTGGAGTTGCTGTCCTCGTCGTGATAGGAATGACCGAAGAACCCCCCCTCCCACCACACGTCAGGCTCCCCCTGGAAGTGGAGGACGTCCAGGTCCGCGACGTGCCTGCCCCCGGAGTCGGCCAGCGTGAACCACCTGAAATCACCCGTCCTCATGAACTGGAGCATCATCCCGTAGTCGAAGTTATACTTCTGGTTGAACGTTCCTGTGCCGCCGTCCTCGTAGTCGATGGGGACGTCGCCGTAGTCCTGCCAGCCGTAGAAGTCCGCCTCGTCCCTGACCTTGTACAGGTCCGTCTCGCCCCCGCCCAGGGTGCTGGTGTTCAGCCGCTCGTACGCGTCGAACTCCGGGTCCCCCGTAAGCCCGGTGACCCGCCCTAACGCTCCCGAAGAGAGGTAGTAGGTTGGGGTCGCCTGCGCGAAGAGCGGCTCCTGGAGGGAGGCCGCAAGGCCCGACAGCTCCTCCATCGCGGGAGAACCCCCGTGGAAGTTGAAGAGCAGCTCATGGGTCTTCTGTTCCTGCGGCCTGAACGAATAGTTGCCCGCGTACTCGGTGGGAAAAAGCCCGGCCTCTACGGCCCCGCCGGAGCCGCGCAGCGCCTTGGGGAAGTTCTGCCAGAAGTCCCGGGCGGCCACCTCGACGCCTCCCTGCGCGCCTGAGAGGTCGAGCCAGGGGCTCGCCTGCGTACCCGACGCCACCTGGGAGCCGTCGCGGTAGACCTTGTATCCGCGGAACGATACGTAGCTCTGCGGACGGGGATGGTTGCCGCGGTGGCGGTCCCAGTGTGCGGTGCCGCTCGAGTCCTGGTAGACCTTCGCGGAGCCGGCGGGGCCGTGCGAGCCGCCCGCCACGCCGCCCAGGACGAACCGGGCACCGGTTATCCCGTTGCACTCCAACCTCAGAGAGAGATCGCGGAAAGAAGCGCTCCGGGGGGAGCCGATGTGCCAGACCTGGGGCTGGCCCCCCTCCTCCACGGGGTCACGCTTGTTGATCACCGACAGCGCTACCCTCGCCCGGGTGTGCCCGGCGAAGAGCGATATCCTGGCTGTGTAATGGAGCAGCTTCCCGCCGGGACCCGCAAGGGCCCCTTTCACCCGAACGGTCTTGCGCAGGGGACCGTTCACCTCGAGCGCCACCTCGCTCGGCGCCGAGACGGCGGAACTGTAGACTCTGCCGGAGGTGTCTGTCGCGATGATGCCGGACGAGCTCGCCGCACTCAGCAGCCGCTGTCCCCCGACATGCACCGAATCGAAGAGCCGGAAAGCGCGCTTTCCAAAGGCGAAGTGGGCCGGGCCGGTCGATATCTCCAGGACTTGCGCGTCGCTCCTGGTCACTCTCAAGGTAGTGCCGCGCACGCTGCCATCGCCGCCGCCCTCGAGCCGGTAGGCAGCCGTGCCGCCCGCACCGACATCCGCCTGGAAATCGATGAGCAGCCAGCGTATGGGCCGGGAAGCGTCGCTCGGAGAGCCCCCCCACCTCGATGTTACAGCGAACTGAGCCGGGACCTCACGCCCGCTGGAATCGAGCAGCCTCAAGCCGTCAGCGGTCCGAAGGTCAAGGGACTTCGCAACGGGCACACCGGACGTCACCGGCTCGGCTCGGCGCGTCACCCCCGCCCTCTCTCTCACTTCGAGCGTCACCGACAGTCCACCGCCCGACCGGGTACAGACCCCCGGGGCGACGACGAGGAGGGCGAGTCCCAGGGCGGAAAGCGCGGCAAGCGCTCTCGAGGCGGTCTTTCGTCTTCGGCTCGAGCGCCGCTTCTCTAGTGAGCTCATGAAGTGAAGCCCCCTTGTTCTTGCTTGCTCAAGCCTCTCGCGCGGGCGCATCCGCCGTATTCATGGTTTCGGTACCGCCGGTGTGCCCCTGAATACTACAACGGCACACCTATACATTAATACGGAGAAGGGGCCAGCAACAGACCACCAGAACGGGTTACTCGAAGCGCAGAAAACAGCTGACGGGCCGTTCCGGCTGAAAGGAACTCGAGGGGCTCCGGATGAATGACTCTAGTATGAACACCAAAGGACGAGGGCTGCAAAGTGGAACGGTTCAATGACAAGCAGAAGAAAGCGCAAGGGATTCGTGGTCGCAATAGCCATATTCCTGGCGTTCCTTCTTGCCGCGGGGGTCGGCCTGGGATTCTTCTACGGCTTCTGGAGCGGGGATTCTGCGACCTCGCTGCTGGAAAAAGGGGAAAGCGCCTTCGAGAGCGGCGACTACGAAGCGGCTATCGACTATTACAGCGAGGCGGTGAAAAAGGACCCCGAATCGTCCGAGGGCTACAACCTGCTGGGTATGGCGTACCGTTTCCAGTTCAACAAGACCGGTGACGCGGATTACGTCGAAAGGGAGATCGCCGCGTTCCGGAAGTCGATCGAGCTCGATCCGCGGAATTACGCCCCCCTGGTGAACCTGGGCGCTACCCTCTACTACCGTGGAGAGACCGAAGAGGCGGCCGCCTACCTGCAGAAGGCGCTGGAGATCAACCCGGACCACCCCGAGCGCGCTCAGATAGAGGAGATGATAAAGGGGGCACAGGAGCAGCCGGGAACCTCGCCCTGATTGCTCTCCACAGCGTATCGGCGCTCCTAGCCGCTCTTCCTGTTTGAACAGTAGTATAATAACGTGTCACAAGCCAGTGACCTCCGTTCCCGGCTTGTTTACTGTTGTTGCACGGCGCCCGGCGCATGCCGGCGCACCAGGAGAGAAAGGTCGTTTCAAAGTGGTGGAGGCAAGCAGGCTCAACTTCGCATTCGAGCCCGCGTCGGTAGCGTTCGTCGGCGCAACCGAGGGAAAAGTCAAGTGGGGTTTCGTCATACTCAACAACCTCGTCTCCGGTGGTTATGAGGGGGAGATATACCCGGTCAATCCCAACTACGAAACCGTGATGGATATGAAGTGCTACCCGTCGGTGCGAGACATACCCGGAAGAGTGGACCTGGCGGTGATAACCGTTCCCGCTCGTTACGTTCTGAACGCCATCGAGGACTGTATCGCCAAGGACGTCCCGGCGGCGGTGGTCATCAGCGCCGGGTTCAGGGAGCTGGGGGTCGAGGGCGCCGCGATGGAAGCGGAGATGGTGGCGATGGCGGAGTCCGCGGGAATGGTCCTGGTGGGACCGAACGGTCAGGGCGTAGCCTGCCCCAGGCACCTGTTCTACTCGTGGATGCCGGTCTTCTACCCCAGGAGCGGCTCGGTCGGCTTCATCTGCCAGAGCGGCAACATCCTGAATATGCTCATAGGCGGCATACTCGACGCTGGCTTCGGCGTCTCCAGGGCTGTATCAAGCGGCAATGAGGCCATGCTGAAGACCGAGGACTACATCAGGTACATGGCGGGCGACGATGACACCGAAGTGATAGTCGCCTACGTCGAGGGGGTGGACGACGGACGCCGATTTCTGGAACTCTCACGCACCTCCGCCGCGAATAAGCCGGTGGTCCTCCTGAAGGGCGGCCGCACCAGCTCCGGAATGCAGGCGGCCAGATCCCACACAGGCGCCATGGCGGTGTCGGAGACGATCTTCGAGTCAGCGTGCCGCCAGGCGGGGGTTGTCCTGACTCACACCATCGAAGAGACGAGCATTGCGGCGGCGAGCTTCCTGAACAGGCCTCTGCCCACCGGCCGCAGGGTCGGCATAGTCACTAGCGGTGGGGGTCTCGGGGTCATAGCGGCGGACGCCTGCTCCGATTTCGGCCTGGAAGTCGCTAAGCTCTCGGACGAGACGCTGGCAAAGGTAGTGGAGTTATTGCCCGACCACTTCGTGCCTGGAAATCCGATAGACCTCGTAGCGGGCCTAGACCTGACCATATTGAAACCGGTGCTTGACATAGTAATGCGAAGCGGCGAGGTCGATTCGGTAATGTTCATCTTCGTCGAGGCCGAGCGGCACAAGGGAGTGAACATCCAGGAGAGGGGCGGCCGGGGTTTCGACATGGCCGCCCTATGGGAACTCGGCATGAAGCACTTCCACAAAGCGCTGTGGGACCTGTACTCGCTGGGAAGCGAGTCGGGAATCCCTCTGTACGTGGTGGCGAACGTGGAGCTTCTCCTGGCGGACACCGCCGAAGCGTTCACGGGTGACCTGCCCATGACCTTCGACTCGGTGGAGGCCGCCTGCGCTTCGATAAGCGCCATGTCGCAGTACTACCTGTACAGGGAGAGGATGCGCGACTCCGTGCTGGTCTGAGCGGCTTGGACTGAAAAATCCCCATTTCGCAGTATTGACATATGACATCTATGCCAATAATGTTCACGGTAAGCACCCGCTTCACGTACCTTATCTTGTTGTGCGGCAGTGACGTCGAGCGGGGCCGGCCGGCTTGCTGCTACGGCAAAGGGGGTGTCTCCGGGGGAATCGGCAGCCAGCAATATCACACGATATGATCTCTTTGCCGTGTCCATTACAGATGCAGGTGCCGAGGAACGATTGATTGGGGGAATCGTCCATGGGAAAGAAACAGATCATCGCGACCCTTGTGATCCTGATCCTGCTGGTAGTCCTCGCCGGGTGTTACCAGCAGGGGGGGCCGGTCCCGGAAGCTAGACAGCCGACCGGCGCCGTACGCGACTACTCCCAGGCGGAGGTCGATGCCGCCGTGGTCATGGAGGAAGAGATAATCGACTCACCCCTGCCTCCAGAATGGGGCGCCCCGGCTGAATGCGACAAGATACATTTCCTCCGCTTCCGGCCGGCGGACAACAGCACGCTGGCGGATGACGGAGGTGTGAACAGCGACGCGGCGGACGCGATGCTGGTCATGCTCCCCGGCATACTCGAGGGCGCGAACGGCTTCGAGTACATCGCGCGCAACCTCGTCTACCAGGCAAAAGTCAAAGACAACAAGAACATCGAGTGCTGGGCGGTGGAGCGCCGGAACAACCGCATCGAGGATCTCTCCGCAGCGAACTACCTCGAGGACAAGGTCGCGGCAGGCATGCCCCTGGACGAGGCGGCTCAAGCTGCGGTGGATTACTACTACCTGGGAAAGGAGATCACTCCCGGAGGGGGAACGTTCGACGGCTTCCTCACCGACAAGCAGGTACCCTACCTCTCCGAGTTCGGCCTCGAGCTCGACACCGAGGACGTCTTCACGGTGATGGAGACAATGGTGCCCGACCGGGAGACCAGGAAGAAGAAGGTTTTCGTCGGAGGACATTCGCTGGGCGGCATCATGACCTCAATGTTCGCCGCCTGGGACAAGGACGGAGACCCGGCGACCCTCGACGACGCGGGCTACAACAACTGCGCGGGGCTCTTCGGACTGGACACCACGGTCAAGGCCATCCCTGAGATTGTGGACCTCTACGCCGGTTTCCTCCCGAAGTTCATCTGGGACCAGGCCTCCAATATGACGGACTTTGTCTACTCGGGCCTGGTGGCGGGTATGAGAAAAGGGGTGAACCCGGTCATACTGCCTATCCCTATGCTCACCGCGGAAGCAATGGGCCTGCTGGAGGCGCTCAGCATCGCCGCCTACTATTACCCCGACGACGAATGCTACCTCATCAAAGAGATCCCTTACTCGTACAACTTGAAGACGCTGCTCAAGTTCCTGCACTCGGTCGATCTGGAGACTTTCTCCGCGGGCAGACCCGAGATACGGGATTTCAAGTACACCAACGAGGCGGTCCTGGGCGTGGTCTTCGACGACAGCTTCACGCCGCTATCCATGATCCAGACCAGCATGGGGTTCCTCCAGGGAGGCTCCGTGGTAAAGAAGAGCTTCCCCGCCAATGACCTGCTCTATGCCGTACCAGGCCTCTCGCAGATCGTCGCGAACATACTGGGCAAACCCCCGTACTTCATCGCAAACGACGCCGGCCCGGTCACCAAGCTGGGGACCGGCCCGCTCTACTCCTGGGTGGACTTCGACGAGGTCGGGACCGCCGTTGATCCCTACTTCAAGGACACGAAGCAGGCAACCACGTATACTACGACCACCAACGAGGTCAGTGACATCAAGGACGTTGCCCGTGCCCTGCACAAGGGGCCGCTCAACCTGACCGAGTGGTACTTCTCGATGAGGCTCATAATCGACCTCATCGGCGGCTCGATGCCGTTCGGGCCTGAGTACGGGCTCAACGTGATGCACGCGGACAAGGTGGCGGCTATGCCGCAGATCGAGTTCGTAGCGGAGCAGGGGGTTCTGAAAGACACCATCATGGGAGTGCTGGTGCCGGGGACCTTCGAATTCATAAAGGGGTACAACCACCTCGATGTGCTGATGGCGTCCGCTAACACATCGACGCGCCGGCCCAACGAGGTGATAAGGCCGCTTATCGATTTCGTGAAAGCCAACGCTACCCCATAGGTGCGGGGCAGGAGGCGGGACGAGGGCCGAGGCCGGGCCGGGTATACCTGCTACTGCTATACTGGCAGGTGGCATGGGCTCCCGGCCCGACCTTCCTCTTTTCGAGGGGCGGTCCGTGCACCCCCGTCGGGGGCGAACTGACAAGGGAGCCGGGAATTGAGCGACCAGCATCTCCGAAAGACGTCTTATTGCGGCCTCTACTGCGGCGACTGCTCTTTCGGAAAGGGCACCATCCCGGACCTCGCCCGCGACCTGCGCAAGGAACTCCGGGACGCCCGGTTCGATAAGGTGGCCGAGATAATCCCTTTCAAGGAGTTCCAGGAGTACCCTCAGTGTTACGCGGTCCTCGGTGCCATGGTAAAGCTCCGTTGTAAGGGCTGCCGCGGCGGCTCGCGGTCCCGCTTCTGCGAGGTGGCGCAGTGCGCACTGAAGAAAGAGCTCGAGGGCTGCTGGGAATGTGCCGATTTCCCTGAGTGCAGGAAGCTTGAGTTTCTGGAGCACGTCCACGGCGACGCCCACCTGAAGAACCTGCGCAAGATAAAGAAGGTCGGCGTGGTCGAATGGGCGGATGAAGGGCCCCGCCACTGGTACGCCGCGAAGAAGAAATGAGCCGCCCGAGGCGGTCTACTCGTGGAAGCCCCCTACACCTCTACTACCGGTGCGCCCGCGCGCGACCATCTCGAGGAGTATCCGGGGCGGAAGATACTTCTCGTCGTGCGTGTCTCGATAGATCGATTCCGCCCGCGACACGACCTCATCCAGCCCAATTCCGTCCGCTATCTCGAGCGGCCCCACCGGCATGTTGAAGCCCAGTTTCACCGCCCTGTCGGTGTCCGCCGGCGTCGCGACGCCGGCCTCCACCACGCGCGCCGCCTCGAGCATGGAGGCGAACATGAACCGGGCGGCTATCCTAGCGTTGCGCTCGCGCATCGCCTCCTCGCTCAACTCCTCTCGGGGCGAAGCACCGCAGGTTATGGCGGGATTCGCGGCCTTGCCTCCGCTGGAGTAGTCGTAGAACCCCCTGCCGCTCTTCCTTCCGAGCATGCCCGCGGCTACCATCCTCCTCATGAGCGGAGGGGGGAAGAACCTCGGCTCGTGGGTGTCGTTGTAGATTGACATGGCGGAGTTCACGCTGACCTCTATCCCGGCGTTGTCCATTATCTCGAGGGGTCCGACTGTCGTTCCCATGGTTATGGCGAGGTCTATCTCCGGGGGCGTCGCGATCCCCTCCTCTACCATGCGCGCTACCTCCAGCGAAGCGGGGATCATGACCCGGTTCGCCACGAAGCCGGTGTGGTCTTTCCTGACCAGGACCGCCTCCTTACCCAGCGAAGTCACCCACCCGGCAGCCGCGGCCAGTGTCTCCTCCGAGGTCAGAAGGCCGCTTATCACCTCGCAGAGTCGCATCATGGGGACCGGGCCGAAGAAGTGCGTGCCCACCACACGCTGCGGGCTCGCTACCGCTGCCGCGATGGCGGTGATCGGAATGGCGGAAGTATTGGTGGCGAGTATCGCCTGGGGAGGGCAGGTGTTCTCCAGCTCGGCGAACAGCTCTTTCTTCAGCTCGAGGTTCTCGGGCACCGCTTCCACCACGATATCCGCGCCCGACGCACCATCGAGGCCGGTCGCGGTACGGATGTTCTGAAGTGCGGCCCGGCGCGCCTCCGGGGTTATCCTCTCCTTGCGGAGAAGTCTTTCCAGAGAGCTATCAATTTCGCGCATTCCCGCCTCCAATCGCTCTGAGGCGATATCGCACATAGTGACGTCATAGCCCGCAAGCGCCGCTGCCTGCGCGATGCCGTTGCCCATGTACCCCGATCCGACCACAAGCACTTTGGTGATATCCATATTTCACTCCATACGGAAAACGAATCAGACTAACTATCGCTGCAATCTAGAATACTAGTGGTTTGATCCCGTTTTGCACTAGCGTTGTTTCACGGGCACCATGAAGGAGAACAGTGTGCCGCCGCCGTCCCTGGGCTCCATCTTGATCCAGCCGCCGTGGGCGTCGACGATGTACCTCGCTATATGCAGGCCGAGGCCGATGCCAGGTTTGGAGTGGTGCATGACGTCCTCGACCTGGTAAAACCTCTCGAATATCCTCTCGCGGTCCTTCTCCGGCACGCCGGGTCCCCTGTCGGCGACGGTCAGCACGGTACCCCCGTCGTCCTGTTCGAACCAGATCTCCACCGTTTCGCCCTCAGGAGTGTACTTGGCCGCGTTCTCGATAAGAATGGCCAGCACCTCCTGCAGCCGGACCGGGTCGACCGTCATCCTCGACGGCTCACCATCGAACGGGCGCACCGCGTACTTGAGGTCGAACCCCAGCGTGACCACCCGCTCCATTGCTGAGTCGATCAGCGACGATGGGAACACCTCCCGGTACTCGAGCTCCATCTCCTGGCGCTCGATGAGCGCCGACTCGAAGAGTTCCTCCACCATGTGGACGAGCCTGTCCGCGGAGGAGTCGATGGAGCGCAAGGCCTCCTCGAGGACCTTCGGGTCTGGATCCCCCTTCATGTCGAGCAACAGCGTCGAGTAACCCTTGAATATGGTAGCCGGGTGGCGCAGCTCGTGGGCGGCCACGGCAAAGAGGTTTTCCAGCTCCTCGAGGTGCTCCTCGACTTCCGCCTTCTCGGACAGGGTCTGTGTCAACTCATCCAGCATGTCACTGCGGACGCTGATGTCGGTGCCTATGACCGTTATGCCCGGAGTTACAACGTCGTGGTCCCTGAGCGGTCCCACCTGGAACTCGTAAGGCTCCCTGCTCCCGTCCTTGCGGACCAGCTCCGCTCTCAACGCGATCTCCCGCGCGTCCGATCCGCTGGCGATGACCTCGCCTATCGATTCGACGCCTCCTGCCAGAAGGTCGGTGAAACTCATGTCGCGCAACTCCGGGTCGGCGTAACCCGTCACCCGGACCACATGGTCGTTCCAGGCGAGCAGGCGGCCTTCCAGGTCGAAAGCGAAGATCAAGATGCGGACGGGCTCCGCCCCATCGAACGTGTCGCTCATTGCCACTCCAGCCAGTGGTTTTGCTTCCACAACCTCTATCGGCATTATCATTCCGCTTGTGAAACGGGTTGAGAACGAAAGTTGATACACGGGTTCGAGCAGATGATAAAATGTCGTCGTCCCGCCAAAGGAGGTCACCAGATGACGGTAGACAGCTTCAAGTTCATGCCAAGGACACTCGCGGAATCGCTCAAGGTCTGGCCGTACACCGACATGAGCGCTGAGGAGATCCCCTGGACTCCGCTCGGCAGACCTCTCCAGGAGTGCACTGTCGCGTTGGTCTCATCGGGAGGGCTCTACCAGGAGTGTGACCGACCGTTCGACCTTGACCGGGAGCGGCGGGAGCCCCTATGGGGCGACCCCTCGTTCCGCGAGATACCTCGTGACATCTCACAGGGTGACTTGCGCGCCGCGCACCTTCACTACCGCAACGATCACGTCCTGGACGACGTCGGATGCATGATGCCGCTCGCCGCGCTTGAGCAGGTACTCGCCGAAGGCAGGATAGGTGCGATATCGGAGAAACACCTGACCATAATGGGTTATCAGCCGAAGGTCGGCACCCTCCTCAGGGAGACCGCGCCGCTCATGGCCGACCGTCTGCGCGAGATGGACGTGGACGTGGTGCTCCTCTCGTCCGGGTGACCCTTGTGCAACCAGTCCGTGGGGCTGGTACAGCGGGTCCTCGAGAAGAGCGGCCTAGTGACCATCTCGCTCACCAACATGCCTTTCGTGACGGAGAAGATAGGAGTGCCACGCGCCGCCGCCATAGAGTTCCCCTTCGGGATGATCTGGGGCCGCCCCGGAGACGGTGACACCCACCTGGAGATACTCCGGAGCATGCTGGATGCGCTGGAGACCATCGATACTCCCGGGACGGTAATCGAACTGCCGTTCCCCTGGCCAGAAGAGGAGTTCAGGAAACGCGACTGGTTCCCCACCGAGCCAACGCCCTGGGCTTCCTCTCCGGAGGCTGTCAACGAGATGCTCGAGTTCATACAGCACGGTAACCCATTAGAGTGATTCGTTTGCGCGCGCGGCCGAACTGCTGTATACTCCTCGACCTTTGGGAAGGTATTTACCCCGAAACGGGCGAATCTTTATGTCGTTGTCAATGGTTCGCCACGACGGAAAGGGTCTGGCGGGAGTGCTGGAGCGCCGCGAGCGAGACGCCCTGCTCCCTGAAGAGTGCACATTATGAATAGAGCGTTTGCGCATATGTCGAGCAAAACGGAACCGGTGCGGGTCTTTGTGTTGAGCATCCACAAGCCAACGCCACCGAAGTCCAGCACACTCTAGTCTCTTAACCCTTCAAGGAGAATCCCATCGATTTTTCCAGTGATTTCTTCCTGTTTTCACCATGCCCTGTCCCGGTTTCCGGGCGAGTCGGGGGCATTCAACCGAGCGCGATGTTGCCGGCCTGCGCCCGCGCGGACGGCTTCATGCATTAAGGAGATGTGTAATGAAAACGAAGACGCCCAGAAAAGTGAAGCTAAAACGTATGGTGATAATCCCTGCTGTTCTAGCGCTCTTCTCGATACTGATGGCCGCAGTTCCGGTCGCTCGCGCATCGGCTGACGTATCGGGGCTGGATTCGAGTTCGGGAAGCCCTAGGAAGACCTGGTACCTGCCGGACAGCGCCACCGCCGGAGGGTTCGAGACCTGGGTAATGCTCGAGAACCCCGGCTCGGAAGAAGCAACCGTCTCTCTGGCCTTCCACACCAGCGGAGGCGAGGCCGGAGCCCTCAGCGCGCAAGTCCAAGCCTCCAGCATGGCCTGCGTGAACGTGGGAGGACAGGTCGAGAGCTTCGACGTCGCGGTTGCCCTCAAGTCCGACCAGGCTGTATACGCCTGGACCAGGGTGAAGAACCCGGCCCGCGGCCTGGACCGGGCCTCGCCCGGCACCGCCCGGACAGGCTCGAGCTGGCGCTTCACCGGTGGCTCTACAGCAGGAGAAGGGTGCGAGACGTGGGTCCTTCTCCACAATCCCAGCAAGAGACCCGCGCGGGTAAACGTAGCTTTCAGCTCGGACCTCGGCGCCCCCGCCGGAACAGCCCTCGAGATCAAGGGACAGAGCAGGCTCTCGGTGAACGCGGGCGCGTACATCACCGGATTCGATATCAACACCACGGTAGAATCCGACAGGCCCATCGCCGCGGCCGCCGCCTACGGGAAGCCCGGCCCGAAGGACTCGAAAGAGAAGGTCGTAGCGTTAGCGCACATGCAGCTCGGGAAACCGTACGTTAGCGCCGGGTCCGGCCCATCTTCTTTCGACTGCTCCGGGCTCACCCAGTACTGCTACGGGACTGCCGCGGGCGTAGCGCTCCCGCATAGCTCCTACGCACAGGCGAGGTGCGGCACCCCGGTCACCCCGGGCGAGCTGAAGCCCGGTGACATCGTCGGCTTCCACGGGTGGGGACACGTCGGCATCTACATCGGGCAGGGTCAGTACATACATGCGCCCCACTCCGGTGACGTAGTGAGGATATCGTCGCTGTCCGAGCGAAACGACCTCTCCGGCGCGGTCAGGATCTTATGACGACCTGACCGCTCGCCAGAAGATCAGTCCTCAAAGCCGCCCAGCGTACCTGTGCCGGCGCCCCTGGCGTTCCAGTACATTGCTCGCTCGACAATAATGTCTTTCCCCGCGGTCTTGCTGGTGACCATCACCGAAGCCCTGCCGTCGAGGATCTTGTCCGCCATGACATAGGTCTGACGCGAGTTCGCAGCGACCGTGTCCTCGAAAGTCACGTTCGCCGTTCCGTCCGGTGTGAGGTAAGTCACCTCGACCGTCACAGCCTCTCCGTTGGGGTTCTGGACCAGGGTATAGGTCTCACGACCGTCCGACGTCTGCCCGTCGGGCAGATAGAAGGTCTTGTGTCCTTCGCTGACCCCGATCGAGTCGTGACATGCCTCACCGAGTCCGGCGTCCCAATACATCGCGCGCTCGGCGATGATAACCTGCGAGCCGACTACCCTTGTCGAGAAGTCCTTGCCCGGCATGAAATCGTTGACCCTCACGGTTTTCCTCGAGTTGGCCGGCATGCGTATCGGGTTTTCAGGGTGCTGCACTTCGCCCTGGGTAGTCATGTAGGTCAGGTTAACCTCGGTCTCGCTGTCGTTCGGGTTCTGTATGAGGATATAGGTGGTGAACCCGTACGCCGTAGTCCCCTCGGCAAGGTAGTACTCCAACGCTGGCGAAATGGTCCCGATGGAGTCGTGACCTTCCCTGCGGCTGTTCCTGTACATGGCACGCTCGGGGATGACCGGGATGTCGGACTCTACCTTTATGGACGCGTCCCTCTTGCCGATATCCGTCTCCATATTGTAGGTCTTGCGAGAATTCCCCGGAACCTTCTTCTCCAGGGTCACCGGAGCGGACCCTTCTATCATATAGGTCACCTGGCACGTGGCCTCTTCGTCGTTAGGGTTCTGAATCAGCAGCCAGCAATCGAATCCCCACTCGGATGAGCCCTCAGCGAGGTACCAGGTCGTGTCGGGGGCCGGGACTCCCACGGAGCAGTGCCCTTCCTGGCTCGCGGCACCCTCGCCGGTCCAGTACATGGTGCGGTCAACCGCAATAGTCTTCCCCTCACGGCACTCGACCATCGTGGAGAAGTTCTTCTGTCCGATGTCCGATTCGGGGTTTAGAGTCGCCTGAGACATCGGGGAAAGCTGGACGTCAGGCCTTTCCTCCGGCCCGCTTTCTGTCATATACGTAACCTTGGCGGTGACCGCCTCGTCGTTGGGATTCTCGATCGATATGTAGGCCGAGTATCCCCAGGCGGTCGATCCCTCCGCCAGGTACCAGATAGGAAAGGTAATCGTGAACGTCTTTGAATTCGAGGTTCCGTACTTCGTTGTGACGGTCACGCTGACAGGCCCGGTGTCAAGCACGGGTACCGTGCAGCTTATCTGAGAACTGCTCCAGGAGGCATAGCTCGAAGCTTTGGAGGAGCCGAAGTTCACGTAAGAGTTCCCCCGGGATGACCCGAAGTTCTTGCCGCTTATCAGAACGCCCGTCCCCACCGCGCCTCTTGCAGGCGATATCGAGGTTATCACCGGAGCGTTGGGCGAAGCGGATTGGGTGATGGTGAAGCCGTCGTAGATAATACCGTGGTAATCGTCGATGTTCGTCCCGAAAGGAATACCCGCCGCGGGTTCCCATACTTCCACGTCCCAGTCACCAAGTGCGGCGCCCGCCGGTATCTCCAGCGTGAAGGAGACCTGGGTACCGGAAGCGGTGACGCTGCCCGCCTCGGCTTTGATATCGGTCTCGCCGGACCTGGACAGGTACACATTGTTCACTAGGCCCAGGCTGACTCCGGTAATGGTGGGGTTAACAGTGGTGCCCCTGGCACCCTGGTCCGGGGTAATAGACTGCGGGTCCGGCTCCGTAACAGGCGTCACGGCCATAGCCCCGCTCGTGAAAAGAACCGTCAAGAACAACGCGACGACGACGCCGACAACGGTCCTCGCAACTGTTTTCCTCCCGGGATGATTGCCTCTCATGACGGTACCCCCTTTATGGTCCTGGGTGGGGTTTCGGGCAGACAGAAATGCCGTAAACCAACTCAGATCGAGATCTCCCAGCCACAGGAATCATCATTCATCCAATCATTCCAACCTCTAGTTGCTTCGACCTTTCGTGCAGCCTCATTAAGCATAGGAAGCTGTTTCCCGAAGGAAACCGGGGTAAATAACGTGGTTGGACCGGGTCTACCGCCCGGAAGTGCCCTCGCGGACCAGGTCGGTTATGTCCCTGAAATCATACGGCTTGCTGTACGACGAGGAATACGATCTGTCCTCGAGGAGCTCCAGCTCCAGCCCGAAGAGATCGTTCAGGATCACCCTGAAAGAGTTGACCGGGGAGATGCTGCCGTAAAGGGCGCCCTCACCGCCGGGAAGGTAATAGGCATTCAGTATGCCGGATCTCAAGCGGGCGGTGCGCGCATCCGGGGAGGCTATCACCTCCGGGTCGCCGCCGGGCATAGGCCCATGGTCCGCCTGTATCACTATAACCGGCGGCTTCTCGGAGTTATCCAATATCTCGTCGACGAGCTCCCTG
Organism: Actinomycetota bacterium; assembly: GCA_020062425.1. GTDB lineage: Bacteria > Actinomycetota > Geothermincolia > Fen-727 > Anoxymicrobiaceae > JAGUWJ01. The sequence goes on along the minus strand of JAGUWJ010000010.1, from coordinate 36,986 downwards.
GTCTTGTTGTTCACGAAGATGAGCTGGTCGATGTACTTCTCGGTGTCGCTCCAATCGTTAGACTCCTCGTCCAGCGGGCCCCCGTTGCGGTCGAACAGGAAAGGCCGGTGTGGCGGCACTATGTGGGCGAAGACGAAAAGAGGCCCGTCTACACGAGTGCTCATCTCCGGAATGACCGAGAACGCCCGCAGAACGCCTTCCCTGGTGTACAAGCCCTCTTCTTGACCGATGAGAGGACGCAGAGAGGTCGTCTTGAGCAGGGCCACCATGAACTCGCCCTTGAGCCAGTTGCTCTCGGTAACGCTGGTGTCCGCGTTGCGGTTGGAGCGAGTTCCGGACCAGTTGCTCCCGAAGAAAGCGAAGTGGTAACCCATCGACTTCAAAAAGAGTGCCAGCCCGTTATCCTCTATCATCCTGTTCAAGACTCCGGCTCTCCGCGAGTTCCTGCCCAGGTCCTTGGTCAGGTAGTTTATGTACTTCAGGTTGAGCGACGAGGAGAGCGAAAGGCGGCTCTGGCAGTAGTTGCTCCTGCTGTCTCCGGCGACGAAGAACCCCCTGCCCTGGAGGAACTCCACGAAATCACTGTTGTCGAAGCCGAATTCCCTCTCGAGCGTGCTCTGGCTCGCGTAGCCATCGAGGATTATGTAGTAGATGTCTGGAAGCTCCGACGAGTCGGGCCTCGACACCTCACCGGACGACGCCAGGTGCCTCACCTCGTCACTCCTGAGCTGGGGCTGTATCTCCTTCCTCATGGCGTTCACGGCGATGCCGGCCGCGGAGAGCAGGAGCAGGGTGACCGCCATGACGTTCAGGACCTTTGTCTGCCTTTCGAGCTCTCCTTTCTTTTTCACGGCGAACACCGAGGCAAGGAAGAGGAGGGCGACGTAAAGAGCCGCCACGGCCACCTGCACACCCCCCGAGTCGCCGAGCGCCTCGGTGACCCTGCCGTAAGTGAAGAAGAGGACCAGGGCGCTGGAGACAATGAGCGCCGACGCCTGCCAGTCCTTGAGCACGAGGCGCAGGAACACGAGCAGCGCCAGCGTGACCGCCACGGTCAGCCCGGCCGGTACGAGCATGTCCGAGTAGCGGGCCTGTCCGGCGTTGTTAGAGAAGAGAAAGAGGGTCGGCACCAGCGCGAGGAATACCACATGCACGGGGAACAAGCGCCTATCTCCTCCTCATGAGAAAGAGGATACGCTCAGATGAGGGCACCGCAACCCGCCGTTCCACGCGGAAGAGCTCCGAGAACCCGGCCAGGAAGCCTTCCAGGGTGTAGTCGTCGAAGATGTCCTCCCTCGCGGATAGCAGCCGCTGCACCTGCGAGTCGGACTTGGGGACGAACTCGATGACCAGGTTGGTGCAGAGCCCCGCGAAAAACGATGCGACGCGCGCCATGGGTACGTTGTTGGAGATGATGAGGTGGTGGATAAGGGCCAGGGCGAGAACCGTGTCGACCGGCCCCCTCTGGAAGATGGACATCCTCTCTTCCGCCTCCCAACCGATGGCCGGGCTTGGGTTGAACAGGTCGATCAGCAGCGGAAGAAGGTTCTCCTCTCCGTCCTCCAGGCACTTCCTGTAGTTCGCCTCCACGCAGGAGGGGTCAATATCCATGCAGACAACGCGCGCCGCGGTCTCCAGCGCTACCCTGCTGAAGACGCCGACGTTTCCCCCCACGTCCCAGACCTCACGGGCACCCACCGCCTCGAGGAACTCCCTGACTATGTTCTTCTTCTGCTCGAAAGCCTCTGCCGAGTAGTTGGTCTCGTCGTAGTACTCGGCCCACTCGGTGCCGCCCGCCTTCCACTTCAGTTTGCGGGTGGTCGCCTCCAGGCTGTCCAGCAGGGCCAGGAGACCCTTGCGGCTTATGCCCTTGATGGTTTCCGGGTCTATCTGCTCCTCCGAGTACTTCTTCTCGCTGCGGGCGTGCAGGTGGATATGCAGGAGTATGGGCAGCCTGAGCCTGGTCCGGAACGGCAGGAGGGTGCTCGCCAGGTCGAGAGGGATGCCGTCGATGAAAGACTTCAGAAGCACGCCCATGCGGTTGTCCTTGCGCGACATCAGGTAGAGCGGGGCCAGGAAGTGCCTGCAGAACTGGCTGTAAGCTATCCACGGGCGCCCCTCCTCGTACTTCTCGAAAGAGAGCGTGTCTATCAGGACCGGCCTGCCCCTGAGGAACTGGATGTTGTAGGCGCTGGCGTCCTTGAGCGACATCCCGCGCTCGAGCGCCCTCTTCTGGATATCAAGCGTAGCAAGCGCCGCGTCCTTTAGCTGGCTGAAGCACCACTCGTAGGGGTACGAGATGAAAGGGACCTCCTCCGGCTCGATCACCAGGTAGGAGCCGTCGGGTTTGAACGGCGGGACATCCGCTCTGCGGTGTGTTATAAGGAGGCCTGCCCCGTTGAGCTCTTCATACAGGCCGGATCTCACCAGCAGTTCGTAGTCTTTACGGTAACGCTGGTTGATCTGCCGTAAGAGCTTTCCGTCCCTCCTGAAGAGAAAGCCGCTGGGGTCCCTGAAAGAGCCCGCTACCGTGCCGCTGCCGCCGTCCACCCTGCTCAGATGCCCTCTTCGCCTTCGACCGCCCCAGGTTCGGCCGGGTCGAACTCCGACGCGACCGCCGCGGCCTCGGGAAGGAGCGCCGCCTCGATCGATTCAGTGCCGGCTTCCTCGCCGGAGGTCTCATCCGCCTCGGCATGTACCGCGCTCAAGGCTTCCGCTTTCCTCTGCTCCAGGTCCTCCACGTCCGCTTCTTTGCGCGTGAAGAACGCCTTTATCCTTCGCCAGTAGATCTTGAGCGCGAAGAGGCCGCCCACGGTTAACGCGATGACAGCCTGTATGATGAGGCTCCCCGTCCCCGCCCCGATGTAGCCGTTCACGCGGACCGGAAGAAGGCGCGCAAAGGCGAATGCCTTGAGAAGCTCATTGTCGATATCGTCCTGCCGCTTCATGGTTCCTCCCTCGTAGAGACAAGTGTCGGGGCCCCGTATGAACCGGCGGCCGCTCATAACCCCCGTATTCTACAACTCGCGGGGGGCGGCCGCCAGTTCTCATCCCGGGAGGAACATGCATTCCCGGTCGGATGATGCTTTCAGAGTCTGTGGCGACGTCTCGCCAATCCCCGCGTGCCCGCTGCGGAGAGCAGTCCCAGCATGAGCCCTCCCAGCAGCGCGGAGAACCCCGCGCCTGAGCCACACGCCGAGCCGGATGACGCGCTGACACGCAGGCCGCCGGCAAGCCGCGCCTCTTTCCCGCCGGACGAGACCAATACGTCGTAGCCGCCGGTCTGGGCGCCCGCGAAGCTGAAGGTGCAGTTTACCTGAGTGCTGGATACGAACGTGTTGCTTGACGCGTTTATCACGGAACCGCCCATCTCGAGCCGTACGGTCGCGCCCGGTGCGAAGCCGAAGCCGGTCACCTGGGCGCTCACATTGGTGGAGCCCTGGGTCACGGAGTTGGGGCTGATGGACAAGACGCCGAGGTCCGTCCCCAGGAACGGGACCGCGTTCGAGACGCTCGAGCCGACCTTCACGGTCACGCCGACCTGTCCCGAGACTCCCGCCGGGACCTTCACCACTATCTTCGAGTCGGACCATGATACATACTCGGTCGCCGGCACGCCGCCGAACGATACCGACGAGGTCCCTTGCGAGGTCCCGAAGAGGAAGCCGTTCAGTGTGACGATCGTCCCGGCGTTACCACTGGAAGGGCTGATGCTCGATATGCGAGGCCCGGGCACGCTTACCGCGGCCACCGCGTTCACGAGCCCGTGGCCGTAGCGGGTGTCCCAGCCGGAGGTTCCCTTGTCTTCGGCAGTGGCCTGGAGGATGTTCCTCACCGAGTCGGGTCGGCCCTTGAGCCCGTACTTCGAGATCACCAGCGCGGCCACCCCGGCGACGTGGGGCGAGGCCATGGAGGTCCCGTTCAGATAGTAATATCCCAATTCACTGGTGTTCTTGGTGCTGGGGTTGAAAGTCTGCTGCAGCACCCCGTCCCCGTAGCCGTCCCCGTTCAGGTCCTCTCCTGTGTTCCCGCCCGGCGCCGCCAGGTCGAGCGAGGCCCCGTAGCTGGAATAGCTTGTATACACCTCGTCGTACTTGGTGGCTCCGACCGCTATGCAGTAAGCGTCGTAAGCCGCCGGGTAATTGACGGCGGCGGCGTTGTTCCCGGCCGCGCAGACGATGACCACGCCTTTCTGATAGGCGTACTTGACCGCGTTCTCGATAGTGCTGCTGGCGGCGGTGGTGCCCAGGCTCATGTTGATCACGTGGGCACCGTGGTCGGCGGCGAAGGTGATGCCGTTGGCTATCTGGGTAGCGGTCCCGGAGCCCGCGGAGCTCAGGACCTTGACCGGCATGATGGAGCACCCGCTCGCAATTCCGGCGACCCCCAGGGCGTTGTTGGTGCTCTGGGCCACGGTGCCCGTGACGTGCGTCCCGTGGCAGTTGTCGTCGTTAGGGTGCGTGTCGTTGTTGACGTAGTCGTAACCGGGGACGAAACTCGTCTGTGCGAGGTCGGGAGCCTGGTAGTATCTCTTGGTGCCCTGCGTGTAGTTCTCGTAGGCCACGCCGGTGTCCACCACCGCCACCACCACGTCGGGATTGCCCCGGGTGACGTCCCAGGCCGCTTTCATCCCTATGCCCCCGTACTGCGGGTTGTCGAAGTGCCACTGGTCAGGGAACCGGGGATCGTTCGGGGTCCACAGGAGGTTCAGCACGTAGTTGGGCTCGGCGTACTCCACGATGGGCAGCTTGTTGAGCGCGTCCACCGTCTGCTGCACCGTCTTGCCGGACGGCACCCGAATCTTCATGAACCCGAGCTTCTGGTTGGTCTCCCGCCTGGTCGCGCCCAGTTCAGAGAACGTGTTGGAGACGGCCTTGCTACCTGCGCCGGACTTGAATTTGACCACGACCTCATTCGGCGCGAAGTCCTGCGCGCCGGCTGCCTTCCCCAGAGTCTTCTGGGAGGCCGGCGCTGTCGCGGGCGGCGCGGCGGCGCAGAGAGGCGCTCCCATGATGAGAACGCACCCTAACACGGCCATCACCACCAGCGCGCGGCGCGCCGTGTTTTTTACGAGATAAGACTTCATTACCCTGCCCCCTGCCTCATCCGGGTTGCCCTCAAGTACGGAAATATTCTAAATGTATGCTTTGCGAGGAAGTCAATCCGCCGGACGGGTGACAGGCCGTACGCGATTGTTCCTGACAGTGAGCCTAGCACGCTCAGTTGACGGAGATGACCTTTGTGACTTTGGTGAGGGCGACCACGTGGGTGAGCATACCCTTGATCTTCAGGTCGCGCTTGAGAAGCCGCTTCAGGATGCCGCGGCCCGTCTCGTCGAAGTAGTAGGGCATCCCGAATTTGATGTTGATGTAGACAAGCTCCAGCAGGGTCTCGGAATCGGTGATGATAGATATCTTCGGGTCGCCGACCTTGCCGGAGTGGATGATCAGCCTCCCCTTGTCGAACTCCATGGTCATGCCCAGGTCCATGTCGGTCACGTAGAGATAGACCCTCGTTTTCAGATTGTCCAAGACTTTCTTCTTCTCAGGCCTCTCCAGGCTCACAGAGAGCATCTGGACCAGCATTCCCGCGAGTTCTATCCCCTCCGCACCGGGTGCGAGCGCCACTTCCGCCATGGTGGACCTCCCTCTCATCCTGGTCAGATACTATGTGTGCGCCCCCCATCTGTCAAAAAACTGTCGTGGATTCGTTAACCGGTCCCTGTCAAGAAATAAATTGACGCGTATATATGCCGGTTATAAGATTAGGAAGCTCTTTTGAGGCTTGGGGTCGAAAATGCTTGCCGAGCCTACTGACGGGTAGAGGTACTCGACGCGGGGGGTGGTTTCATGCCGATCTTCGAAAGCACGGAGAAAATGCACGAGGTCCTTGGAAGCCTGTTCCAGATGCTGGCCGACGATCCGGAGGTAGGTCCGAAAGCCAACGCCGAGAACATCAACATCGTTTTCTACATCCACGATCCAGAAGGGCAGATATGGCTGCTGCACGGTGATCCCACACCGACCATAGTCACCGGGCCGTGCGACGCAACAGGGGATATCGAGATGTGGATCTCCGGCGACGACTGTCACGCCTTCTGGCTCCAGAAGGCCACCCTGCCCGTACTGCTGGCCAAGCGGAAGGTCAAGGCCAAGGGTCCCATGGCCAAGGTTCTTGGCCTGCTTCCACTTTTGCAGCCCGCCTTCGACGCGTATCCGGGTGTCTGCGAGAAGTACGGTCTTCCCACGGACGTCTAAGTCTCGCGTTTCCACATCCGGCCGAACGGCATAGCTGACGCTTTCCAGGGAAACGGAGGTCACCATGGAAAAGGCCTTACGCGAGTACGACGAGAAGCGACAAGAGGCTGTCCGCCTGGCGGGCAAGCTGCTGCTCGCCTCGGCAGTGACCGCACCAAGGGTGGGCGGCATCGACGAGATAAGCGTGCAGTACATCGAGGACCGGGACACCATCGAAGAGATGGCGATCGTCATCGACAAGATGGCGTCAGAAAATACCGCCTGGGAGTTCTTCCGCTCCGACGCGGTGCAGGTCAAGGACTCCGACGTGGTCCTGGTCATGGCCGACCGGCGTTCCGGTCACGACCCCATGGACTCGAACTGCAACCTGTGCGGTTACAGCCTCTGCGACCTGTGGAGAGACGTGCCCAAGCTCGAGGACAAGCCGGGCGTCGCCTTCCGGGGACCCTTCTGCCTGCTGCGCTCCATGAACATTGCCTACGCGCTGGGCGGCGCCGTGACGCTGGCCCGGCAGCTGGGTATCGACCACACCATAAAGATGTCCGTCGGGGCGGCGGCCGTGAGGATGGGCCTGACACCCTACAAGTCGGACCTCGCGCTCGGGTTCATGGCCTCGGTCACTGAGAAGAACCCGTTCAAAGACCTGCCCAAAGATTACGCCAAGTACAACTCGGCCGAGCTGGAGAACCGCCTGATAGGGCGCCTGTTCCCGACGTTCCGGTCGATCTACTGCTAAAGGGGGTGAGGACATGGCTATTTTCAACAAGGACGACCTGCTGCGCGGAGGGATGGACAGGGCGGTCGAGCTCATGACCGTGTCTGCCAACACCGCTCTCACGTTCGGGAAGAAGAAGCTGGTCATGGTGGCGTTCGGGCCGGAGGAGTTCGACGACCTGGGCGGTTTCTGCGAAGGGGTAGCCGGAGTCTCTCCCCTGGCCGAAAGAGACGGCATGAGCTTCATCGACCTCGCCAAGGAAGACGCCCGCGGGCTGCTCATCGGGGCCGGGCGCAAGTCGGCCTACAACTACGACTGCGGGGCCTGCGGGTTCGCCACCTGCGCCGAATTAAACAAGGCCGACCTCGTCGAGGGGCTTGTAGCCAACGGCCCCTGCTGCCATTTCGCCGTGTACGACGTGCACATGGCTGCTATGGCCGCGTCCGCGGCGGCCTGGCGGATGGGGCTCCACTGCCGCGTCTTCCAGACGATGGGCACCGCGGCCATGGCATGCGAGATAATCACCGACGTCGACTTCTGCGTGGGCGTCGGAGTGAGCTACCAGCAGACCGACCCGTACTTCGACCGGCATAAATTCTGGACCGAGGAGGAGTGGCTGAAGAGGTTCGAGAGAGATTTCCCCTCTTTCGTCCGCAGGTTCATCGGAGCGGTCGAGTAGCGGAAACCGTGACAGCACAGGTAAAGGAGACTCGTCATGGCTGAGAGAAACCCTGCGCTGCTTTCCAACATCCTGGAGTCCAGGGTGGAGGAGAAGCCGGACGCGACGGGGATGATCTTCGAAAACGGCGGGTTGTACCCGGACGAGCAGTTCACGTACCGGGAGATACTCTCCAACTCCTTCAAATTGGCCCAGGGGCTTCTGGACCTGGGCTTCAAGAAAGGCGACAAGCTGGCGCTCGTCATGCGGAATCACCCTGAGGTGGTCTACTCGTTCGTGACCGCCGCACTGACCGGCATCGTGTCGGTGCCCATCGACCCCCGCTCTAAGGGAGAGAAGCTCACCTACCAGCTCACCGACTCCAACTCGAAAGGGGTCATCACCACGGCTGATCTCCTGCCCGACGTGGAAGCAGCGGTGGGGAACGCTCCCGACGTTCAGAACGTGATCTTGAACCTGAAGCCGGACGCCGACCCCGGTCTCAAAGAGAAGTACACCAACATCCAGGAGATGCTGGACGTGCCGGATGTACAGGAGTTGAAAGGCCGCATCGACGACCCGAACCTGCCGCTTGAGATAATCTATACGTCAGGGGTGACCGGCAACCCCAAGGGCGTTCAGATAAAGTCGTCGCGCACCCTCATGTACGTGGTGCTGGCGCAGATGGTCTGGAAGTACACGCCGGAGGACATCCCTTACACCGGCCTCTCGCTGACCCACGGTAACGCCCAGGCTGTGACCATGATACCGGCGCTGTCGCTGGGCATACCCGCGGTCATCGGCCAGCGCTTCTCAAAGAGCCGCATATGGGACATCTGCCGCAAGTACGGCTGCACGACGTTCTCACTGCTGGGCGGGATGATGTCGGGCATATTCAACGAGCCGCCCAGGCCCGACGACGCCGACAACCCGGTGAAGGTCGTCATCTCGGCCGGGACCCCCCTTCCACTCTGGGAGGCGTTCGAGAAGCGTTTCGGCGTGCAGATACTGGAATGGTACGGTGCTATCGAAGGCGGCTTCGCGTTCAAGCCCATCGGTGAGGGGCCTCTTGGCTCCTTCGGCAAGCCCATCGAGGGCGTGATGGAGATGAAGATCGTCGACGATGACGACAACGAGGTCGCGGCCGGGATCACTGGCGAACTGATATGCCGTCAAGCCGGACAGGCCGCGGAAGTCGATTACTACGGCAAGCCCAAGGCCTCGGCCGAGAAGACCCGGGGGGGCTGGTTGCGCACCGGCGACATGATCCACCGCGACGAGGAGGGCTGGCTCTTCTTCGACTACCGCAAGGGGACCGCTCTGCGGAGGTCCGGCGACTTCATCAAGCCGGAGTACGTGGAGAAGGTCATCGGCGAGCACCCGGACATCTCCGAGGTCTGCGTCTACGGCATACCCGCCGCTTCAGGTGCCCCCGGCGAGAGCGACCTGGTGGCCGCCGTCACACTGTTCGAAGGGAAGACGCTGGACCCGGCCTCCGTCTTCGAAGCGGCCATGAAGGGGCTGGAGCGTAACTCCGTACCGAGCTACCTCCAGGTGGTCGACGAGATACCGAAGAGCCCGTCCGAGAAGTACCTCGATCGCATATTGAAAGAGCAGTTCTCCCCGGAAGCGGACAACGTATTCAAGCTCGAGGATTACGCGGCTTGAGAGCGGCTGACGGTCTCTTGCTGTGGTGGCAGAAAGGAGATGGTGCGTGTGCCTCCCTCTTACCTTGACCTGAACCTTAATCTGACCAAAACCCAGGAGATGCAGAGAGACCTGGTGCACGACTTCGCCCGCGACGTCTTGAGGCCGGCCAGCCTCGAGCTGGACAAGCTGGACCCCGAGGCGGTCATCGCCAAGGACTCCATCTTCTGGGATGTTATGAAGAAGGGGTACCAGATCGGGCTCCACAAGATACTCATCCCGGAGATCTACGGAGGAGGCGGGTTCTCCCCCATCGAGGTGCACATGCTCTTCGAGGAGGTCGCCTGGGGGAGCGTCGATTTCTGGACCGCCTTCGGTGTAGTCTGCTTTCCCGCCTTTCTCTGCAGTATGGTCCCCACGGACTACCTTGTGGAGACCTTCATCGTCCCCTTCTGCGAGGACACCGAAGCGAGCATAATGGGCTGCTGGGCCATCACCGAGCCCGACCACGGCTCGGACACCCTCGCCCCGTATACGGACCAGTTCTGCCAGAAGGAGTGCGCCGGCTCGGTGAGGGCTAAGCTCGACGGAGACGAGTGGGTCATCAACGGCACCAAGGCGGCCTGGGTGTCGATGGGCACTGTCGCGACCCAGGCGGCGGTGTACCTTACCATCGAGCCGGAGATGGGAATGGCGGGGGGAGGCATCTGCATCGTCCCGCTGGACCTTCCCGGGGTGACCAGGGGAAAACCGCTGGACAAGCTGGGCCTGAGGGCGCTCAACCAGGGCGAGATCTACTTCGATGACGTCCGCGTCCCCAAGGAGAACATGCTGGTGGACCAGGAGTCGTATGAAGCCCTGCTGGACATAACCCTGGCCACGGCCAACGTCTGCATGGGCTGCGCCTTCACAGGGGTGGCGCGTGCCGCATTCGACGAGGCGCTGGCCTACTGCAAGGAACGCGTGCAGGGCGGCAAGAAGCTCATCGAGCACCAGAACGTACAGGCCAAGCTCTTCGACATGTTCAAGAAGGTCGAGGCGTGCAGGGCGCTGTCGCGCCAGGTGATGGATTTCAACTTCTGCACCAACCCTCCGTATACTCAGTACTCAATCGCGGCGAAGGTGTTCTGCACCCAGGCCGCTTTCGAGGTGGCTTCCGACGCGGTGCAGCTCCACGGCGGCTACGGCGTCTCCAAGGAGTCGACCATCGAGAAGCTTTTCCGCGATTCCAGGGCCAGCATGATAGAGGACGGCTCAAACGACTTCCTGGGGCTGGTCGCCGCGGAGGCCGTCATCAAGCAGTCATAGAGACAGTGACCGCGGGCGCGCCCGCGGATTGGGGAAGGTAGTTCAGAACATATGGATGATGTTTATGTAATCGGGGTGGGCACCACCAGGTTCGCCAAGCATTACGACAGCTCGGTGAAGGCGCTGGCAAAGGAAGCCGTGGAGAAGACCCTGGCCGACGCAGGCCTGGACGCGAAGGACCTCCAGGCGGCGTACGTCGCCAACACCTTCTGGGGCATGTTCGCGGACCAGCATTCCATCAGGGGGCAGGTGATGCTGCGGGCCATGGGGGTGGACGCGATACCCATCGTGAACACCGAGAACGCCTGCGCCGGAGCTTCAACCTCGTTCCACCTGGCGTACACGGCGATAAAGGCCGGGATGTACGACGTGGTCCTCGCGCTCGGGTCTGAGAAGATAACCCACGAGGACAAGATGATGTCGCTCAAGTCGTACGCTACCTGCCTCGACGTTGAGGACTTCGAGAAGCATGTGCAGGGGTTCCTGGCCTTGAGCGAGTCGCTGAACCATGACATCCCCGACACCGGTGCGCCCGGCGAGGACCGCTCGGTGTTCATGGACCTCTACGCCGTGGGCGCGCGCTGGCACATGGCCAAGTACGGGTCCACCCAGAACCAGCTCGCGGTCATCGCCTCCAAGAACCACTTCCACAGTTCCATGAACCCGAACGCGCAGTACCAGGTGAAGATGAGCGTGGAAGAAGTGCTGAACGACAAGCTGATCGCTTACCCGCTGACCCGCGCCATGTGCGCCCCCGTCGGCGACGGAGGCGCGGGCGCCATACTCTGCTCAACCAGATACCTGAAAAAGCTGAACGGTGCCAGGCCGGTAAGGATCAGGGCTTCCGTGCTGGCCTCCGGCCGCGACCGCGACCTGGACGACGAGGACATCGGGGTGCGCCTCTCCCACCAGGCGTACGAGGCGTCGGGCCTGGGGCCGGAAGACATCCACACCGCCGAGGTGCACGACGCCACCGCTTACGGGGAGCTGCACCAGGCGGAGGCGCTGGGCTTCTGCCCGGAGGGTGAAGGCGGCGTTCTGGCGGAATCGGGCGCGACCACCCTGGGGGGCAGCCTGCCACTAAACACATCCGGCGGCCTGGAGTGCCGGGGACACCCCATCGGCGCCTCGGGGCTCGCCCAGATACACGAGGTCGTCACCCAGGTCAGAGGGGAAGCCGGCCCGCGCCAGGTCGAGGGAGCGCGCATCGGCATGACCGAGAACGGCGGCGGCAACATCGGGGTCGAGGAGGCTTCGATGACAATACACATATTCGAGAAGGCCTAGCCGGGACTGCGAGTTGACAGGGCACTGCCGCACGACGGTGGTGCCTTTCCTATTTCCAGGCCGGTTCAGGCTGTTGCCTGTCATGCGAGGATCGGGTAGAATCAGATGTAGGATGTCGGACGTCCTACGCAGGAGGATTGAAATGTCATCACGGGGAACGGATGTTGTCGTACGCCCCAAGCGCCAGGTGACCATCCCCAGGGAAGTCTGCGAGGAGCTGGGTATCGCTCCGGGGGACACCCTGGAGCTGGTGGTCGAGGGCTCCGTTCTGAAAGCCACCCCCAGAAAGAGCAAAGCGCTCGACGCCGTTGAAGAGATCCGTGAGGCGTTCGGGCGCTACGGTGTATCCGAACAGGACCTGCTCAAGGAAGCCCGCAGGGCCAGGCGGGAGATAACACGTGAGCGCGGCAGCGAGAGACAATAAGCCGCCTCTCGTCTTTCTCGACAGCAACGTCATCTTCTCTGGCCTCTACTCCCCGGATGGCGCCCCGGGCCGCATCCTCGAGCTCATGCTGCAAGGCGGGATCAAGGTGGTTGTCTCACGGCAGACATTGGAAGAAGTCGTCCGCACGTTCGACAGGAAGCTCCCGCAGGCGCTGCCGGCTCTGAGCAAGTTCTTTCTGAACTCTCCCATCTCGATTGTAAGCGACCCCAACCCGGGGGAATATCGCCGTTGGACTGACACATTGAACGAGGGCGATGCGTGCATATTCGCCGCTGCCCTGGCCGGGGGCTCCGACTTCTTCGTGACCGGTGACAACCATTTCCTGAAAAACGCGGCATTAAAAAAGAAGTCGGGCATGCTCGTCTGTTCGCCCTCGCAGCTCCTCCAAGAGCTCGGGCTGTAGCTGGTTTCATGCCGGTCAGCCCGGCGTCATCTCCGGCTCGGGTTCCGTCCTCGGCATGAAGGACTGAGCAGCAGGCCCAGCAGCATGATAGCCGCCATCACGTTGAATGACATCTTCATGGCGGAGGACAGGGCGGAGTCCAGTACCTCCGTCGCCTCGGGATCTTGTCCTCGGGGATGCCCTCCGGCTTAGAGGTCTGCATGCTCTGAGCGTAGTCAACGAGGCTGGTCTTCACCTGATCTTCAGTCATGCGGGCGGGGCCGGCAGTTCTCCCCCATGGCCTTCTGAAAGAGGATATCCAGGGCATACTCTTTAACTATTTGTAAAAGGAATATTCCTCGAGAAGGAGGGGAGCATGCTCTTCACTTACACCGAGGCCTCCCGCCAAGCCCTCGAGGGCTTGAGAGATCTTTCCATGCTCAAGTGGTATGCCGTTCCCCTGCTGCTCGTGCTGACGTACATACTCGCAAAGGAGTTCAGAGGTTCACTCCTTTCAAAGAACTGGGACCCTCTCCTCGCCGTACTGGTGCTCCTCGGCTGCGACTTCTTCAATGAGACCTGGAACGGCTACGTCTTCCATCTCTCGGAGCGCTCGGCGGTGTGGACCACTCCCGGCGACACCGCGCTCAGGGTCTTTGTGGGATGGAACCTGGAGATAATCTTCGCCTTCGCCTTATTCGGTCTCGTCTACTACTATTCCCTGCTCCCGGAAAAGGAAACCAGGATCCTGGGCTTGCCCAACCGCTGGTTCTTCGCCATCTTCTACGCGTCGCTCGCCGTCTTCATCGAGGTAGTGTTGAACATCGGCGATCACCTGGTATGGGAATACTCATGGTGGAACCTCTCGTGGGCCGGCATCTGGCTTATCTTCTTCGTGGGGTATTTCTACTGGTTCGCGGCAATAAACGTCATGCTCGACATGAAGACCATGAAGCACAAGCTCATCTTCATCGGCGTCATCTGGGGCGTGCCCATCGTGATGAACGTGCTCGCCCTGGGCATCCTGGGCTGGCAGTACTGATTACTTTTACCCAGTTCGGGTGCTGTGACTTACCTTACGGTGTCTGACACCAGGTGTTATATCCCTTTTCTCTGGTTCTGACTCTGGTCACGCGCTGTATTCGCATTTCCGATTAGAATAGGCTTTACGCTGTAACTAACGAGGAGCTTGGCATGCCTGAAAGAGCTGGTCTCGATTCTTTCTTCGCCCCCGAGAGCGTGGCGGTGGTGGGAGCCACCCCGACCGAGGGCAAGGGAGGCTACGGGATAATCTACAACATGCTCGATTCCTACGAGGGGCCGGTGTACCCGGTAAACCCGGGAAGGGACGAGATACTGGGCGTGAAATGCTACCCATCCCTGCGCGAGCTGAAGGGCAAGGTGGAGATGGCGATAGTCTTCGTACCGGCGGCAATGGTGCCCGAGGTGCTGGAGGACGCTGTCGAGGCTGGGGTGAAGGCCGCGCTCATCGAGTCGGGCGGGTTCGCGGAGGTCGGGGGCGATGGCAAGCGGTTGAGCGACCGATGCAAGGAGATATCTGAAAAGTCGGGCTTGAGGATATGGGGCCCCAACTGCACCGGGCTGGTCAACACCGACCCGTTCATCTTCGCGCCGTTCATGCTCCTGAGAAAGGCCCGCGAACGGCTCAAGCCCGGCTGCCTGGGGATAATCTCGCAGAGCGGTATGCTCGCGGCGGGCTTCATGATCCAGTACGTCATCTCCGGCTTCTTCACGGTCAGCAAGGCATGCGCCATAGGGAACAAGCTGGATGTGAACGAGGTCGAGGTGCTGCGCTACCTTGCGGAAGACCCGAAGACGGAAGCGGTCGTCGCTTACCTGGAATCGATAGACGACGGCCGGGGCTTCCTCGAGGTCGCGCGCGAGATGGTGGGCCGTAAGCCGCTGGCGGTGATCAAGGGCGGAAGGTACGAGGAGTCGGCCCGGGCCGCGCTTTCGCACACGGCGAGCCTGGCGGGAACCGATGAGGTGATCGACGGCGCGTTGAAACAGGCGGGCGTCATCAGGCTGGAGGACTTCCACGACCTCATGAACGTCGGAAAGGCGTTCTCACTGCACCCGGAGCCGTTCACGCTTGCCACCGAGGAAGCCAACAACATCGCCGTGGTGACCGTGACCGGCGGGGCCGGCGTCGCAACCGTGGACATGGCCAGATCGTCCGGCATGAAGATAGCGAGCCTGGAACAGAAGACCCTCGAGAGACTCACGAAAGTGTTCCCTGATTGGATGCCTCCCGGCAATCCCGTCGACATATGGCCCACTATTGAGCAGAAGGGCATAGACGCATTCATCGAGATCCTGCGAGACGTCCTTGCCGACAACCAGGTGGATGGGGTGATACTCCTGCCGTTCGCCGACCGCACCGTGGAGTACTTTCCCTTCGACAAGATAGGAAAGGAGCTCAATAAGCACGGCAAGCCCATGGTGTCCTGGATATTCGGCAATATGCGTTACTTCAAGCTTTACGAGGAATGCTGGGACGAGTTCGGCGTTCCCGTTTACACCGACATCAAGTCCTGCGTGCTGGCCATGGAAGCCTACCTGCAGTTCTCCAAAACGGCCAGAAAGAAGACGCAAGAGGGACACGACTGACCTGCCCATCAACTCAAAGTGCCTTTCTCAGTCAAGCCAGCTGACGACATCCTCGAAGTTGGGGCGGCGTGTCGGCTCCGGAACCTCTGTGGGGTAGCCGAGTGCGCACCCGTCGAGTCCGAACTCCCCGGGTGAGATCCCCAGCAGGCCGCAGAACTCAGGATCATCGGACTGCTGGCCCGTCGCCGATATAAGCCTGAGACCAATCCCCAGGGCGGTTGCCTTCAACCACATGTTCTCGAGCACGTGAGCGAGCGAGCGCGCCTCGACCGGCGGGAAACCCCTCCGCTCAGCGATAACCACGAAGTAAGGAGCACTCTCGAACCCGAGTTCCCCTCCATCCGCGATGGCCTGCAACCTACCTGCAAATGCCGGGAGGTTGGCACCATCGGGCAGGTTCTGCTTCATCGCCTCGAACGCCGCCACGGTGCGAGCCCTGATTATCTTCGCCGCTTCAGCGAACGCCGCGCTCCCTTTCTCCATTACGAAGAACAACCTGAAGTTCTCGCAACCTTCGACTGCTACCGACGCGAACGGTGCCAGGAGCCCCGCCCTGATTATCTTCTCGACATGATCGCGCGGGGGAACACGCTCGGTAAACGACCGTATAGTCCTCCTCGCCTCGATTACCCTGTCGAGCTCGACATTGCTCCTCTCGTCAAACCGCCATTCCGTCATGATCTACCACCGCCTATTCTTGATACCAAGCTTTCAGCAGGGAATGTCCAAAACTCTGATCCCCTCCACCAACGAAGGATACCCTTTCTCCCTTCTGAACTCTATTGACAGCCTCTATGTCTTGTGTTGATGGCCCCTGAACCTTGAGCCATGCCGCCGGCCCGGCTTGTCCGTACGCTTGCCTCCGCGAAACAGGCATGATAAAAGGCATAAACCCGCATTTGTACGGATAAGGAATAGTGCCTGAATGAAGAGAACGAAACTTGCCGATAGACAGCTTCGCGGCTACTCGCAAAGCGAAGAGATGTGCAACACGTGTTCACATATCGCGGGAGCGGTGCTGGGTTTTGTCGCCCTGGTGTGGTGCCTGATCCTTTCGGAGACCCCGGTAGAGATTATCGCGTCGTTGATCTATGCGGGCTCGATGATATTGCTGTACACCACCTCCAGCATATACCACGGACTCAAGCATCCGATGGCGAAGAAAGTCTTTCAGGTTATCGATCACTGCACGATATATCTCTATATCGCCGGCACCTATACCATCATCGCGCTGGTCGCGCTCGAGCCCGAGTATCCGGCACTGGCGTGGGCGGCCGTCGTTTTCCAGTGGACCGTGGCGGCGACTGCGGTGACGCTCACCGCGATCGACATCAAGAGGTACGAGTACTTCTCGTTCGCGTGTTACCTGGTCATGGGATGGTCCGCGCTGGTCGCCATCGTTCCGGTATTTCGCGTGCTCGGCTGGGGGGGTTCCCTGCTGCTGCTCGCGGGGGGCATCTCGTACACCATCGGCGCCATTCTCTACGTGATCGGCAGGAAGAAGCAGTATGCCCATACGGTCTTTCACGTGTTCACCCTGCTGGGCACTCTGCTCCAGTTCTTGTGTATTGTCTTCTTCGTCCTGTAGGCCACCTGCGCTTTCCCGAGGGTGGCGAGGTCCTCAAGCTCGAGACGTCCGTGAAAGGGGCAAGTCCAAGAGTATGCTCGCCGTAATTGTTGCTATATTATTCCGATATGGGCGATCGACCATCTAGAAGTGCGCAAATCCTGATTGGCATCATCTGCCCCCTGACACTCGCCCTCACGGGCTGGTGGGTATCCGCCGGACTGAGAGTATACGGTCTGCTTGAAGTCCCCGAGTCGGTTATCGCCGCCTGCGCAGCAATCGGGCTTGCAACAGGCATCACACTCGACATTATATTTCTTAAAAGGTGGGCGCTCCGATTCTATGACGCCAGGGTTTGGCTGGTTGTTGTCCCTTTTCCTGTTCTGGTCACTGGCGGTTTTTGCCTTCTTCATGGGGGTACCGATCGGAAACCTGGTGCTGGGGACGCTTGCGGGCGGCTACGTGGGGGCAAGGCTCGCACGTTCAGATGCCGATAGCATTGAGGGGATTCGTAACGCGGCAGTCTTTTTCGCAGCAGTCTCGGGAGCTGCAGCGGTCGGCGCGGTGTCGCTGGCACTCGTGGACACATCGACAAGACACGACCTCGGCCACCTGTTCGGTCTCAAGAGTCAGCCGATATCCTTCCCGTGTCTCGTGCTGATCGGGGTGGCTGTGTGCGGGCTTTTCGCCGCTACTCAGTATGTCTGTTCCAGGGCCGCCGGAAGCTTTGCGTTCCGGCACATGACCGACCGGCTCGCTTGATGTGCACACCATTGCTTCGCCATACGTTGCGGGATGTCGGGGAAGATGTCGGCTCATATTTCACTTTTCCGCAATCGGAACAACACCCTCTGTGAACACAGAATATGCCGCCACGTTCTGAACAGGTCCATCTCACTCTTTCATTCCTGACAAATGCCCTGATACCGACCTTTTGGATACTCTCCAGGTTTTCAATCATGCTCATGTGATATTTGGTCCTGTATCTCTTGTCCAGGTCTCTCAACCTTCGACAAGGATACTTCTCACATTTTGCCGAGCAATATTTCGACCTGGTTTCTTTCAGTGTGTCGCAGTTGAGTATTGTGCAGTTGATACATGATTTGGTTTTATTCGTTTCGTCACCCCTACAACCGGGGCATTTGTCTTTCCTCAGAAGGCGGGCCATACAGAGTGCGCAGTTCATCCCGCATGGAGCGATCAATTCTGATTTGATCATTGGTTTTTTGTTCATGTTATTCGTATGATCGGCTCTTGCAGGAATCTCGCGTCGTAGAAAAACCCGGGCTGGCGACGAGCCTTGTTCCGGTTATCCTGCGTGCCTGTGCCCGTCGATGTCGTACTTAGCCATCTTCCTGTACAGAGTGGAGCGGCTTATCCCCAAGTCCGCCGCTGCTTTCGACATGTTATACCTGTTACTCTTGATGGCTTCCGAAATGCACAAGGCCTCGGCCTCACCCAGCTTGCGCCCATTGTTCTCCAGGCCGGCAGTAGTGGCCTCTTCACCATCGATCACTATCGGTGACGGCACTGCCGCCCGCCTTGGCTCATACTGCATGCCGCCTACCGCAAGGATCCGCTCCGCCCAGTTGGAAAGCTCCCGCACATTTCCGGGCCAATCGTAGGCCTGGAGCGTTTCAAGGATCTCTGGCTGCAGGTACCTCTTGGCATCATCAGGCGATTTCGAGTACTTTGCCACGAAGTGGCTGGCCAGCAGCGGTATGTCCCCGCGCCTCTCCCGCAGAGGGGGTAGGTCTATATTCACGACATTGATACGGAAGAAGAGGTCGCCGCGGAAGCTATCCTCGCGTACCTTCTGCTGCAGGTCTTTACACGATGCCGCCACCACCCGTACGTCAACCGGGATGAAGCTCATGCCTCCCAGCCGGAGGACGCGCTTTTCCTCCAGGACCCGCAGCAGCTTGGCCTGTAGTTCCAGGGGCATGGAATCAATCTCGTCCAGGAAGATGGTGCCCTGGTCGGCGAGTTCGAACTTGCCCGGGTTGCCGCCTTTCTTCGCTCCAGTGAAGGCCCCCTCCTCATATCCCAATAGCTCGCTCTCCAGGAGGTCGCGCGGGATCGCCGCGCAGTTGATGGGGATGAAAGGCCCGCTGGCGCGATCGGAGAAGTTGTGGATGGCCTGGGCGAACATCTCTTTGCCCGTTCCACTCTCACCGGTCAATACAATCGGGCAGTCGGCGCTGGCGGCCAGTTTCGCGTTCTTCAGGCACAGCCGGAACTCCACTTCGTTTCCAATCAGGTCGTCGAAGGTATAGATGGCGTGAGCTCCGTACATCCGGTGCGCCAGCTTCCTTGCCCTGCCCATCTCCCGCAAGACCAGCAGTACTCCAATACACTCCCTGTCCTTATCCATCACCGGCTCCGCATCGACGATGAACCGCTGATCGTCCCCCGATGGGTTCACGAATATCAGCTCCTGTCCGTAGAAGCCCTCGCGTCCCATCAGCACTTTCCTGATCCGCTTGTAATCCCGGCGGTCCTTAAACGCGTTCTGCAAGTTCGCGCCGGGTACGAGGCTTGGCCCGATTATCTTCCTGGCCAGGGGATTCGCATCGATTACCTCCAAGTCGTGATCCAGGAGAATAAGGCCGTCTGATATGGAGCGTATGGCCGAATGCAGGAACTTATTGGCGGTGTCAAGCTGAACCGAGATGGACCGGACCTTCAGGGCGGTCTCGATCGCTCTCGATGCCGCGATGGCCATACCGTACGTATGGAGGTGCGCGCCGGCCTCCTCGTAAAGGGCAGTTATGTTCAGGACCCCCACCAGCACGCCGTCGGGGCCTTTGATAGGCGCCGCGGCGCAGGTGCATCCCTTGCATATCTCGAGCCAGTGTTCCTCAGCAACGACCTGCTGCGGGTCCCCGGTCACAAGGGTGATGGAAGGTGCGGTAGTGCCTATGGTCTCCTCCGTCCAGAACTGCCCCTGTACCAGGCCTCCCCAGGCGCATAGGTCGGTTATCAAACCATCCCCCATGATCTCAAGTATCAGGCCGTCCCTGTCCAGGAGAGCGATCATAAGGTCTACTTCCTTCAAAGAGTTGTAGAGGTTTGCCATGAACGGACGCGCGGTCTCGAGGAACGCCTCGTTCTCGATTATGCGTCGGCGCACCCCCTCGTCCTCGACAGTCGTCTGGATACTGCGCGAGCACGGATCCAGGCCCAGCCTGGCGCAGCGTTCCCATGAGTTGGCGATAGCCGGCCTTACGCTATCCCTGTCCAGAACCCCTGTCTCGGCATACTTCCTCCAGGCTGCCTGGACTTTTTCCAGGTACTCTTCAGAAGGAGCGGAAATCGTCTCTCCCATATGGGTTTTCACGCCGCTACCTCCAGCATCCCGTTTTCGTGTTCCACCCTCTCCATATCAAAATCCACTCATCTGGTTGCGGTATTTGTTGACGGTTCGCCTGGCTACATGTATTCCCTGCTGCTCCAGAAGCTTCGCCATCTCCGCGTCGGTGATCTTCCTTCCTTCTGCTTCGCGGTCGAGTCTGGCGATCAGCTGGCATACGAAATCCTTCGAGACGCCGATGTTGTCCGCGGCGGACAGGCCTCGTGAAAGGAGGTGCTTGAGCGGATAGGTGCCGCGGGGACAGGCGACATACCTGTCCTTCAGAGCGCGGCTCACCGTGCTCAAGGGGATGTCGAGCTGCTCCGCCAGCTCCGATTCCGTCAGCGGCTCGAGATAATCGTTCCTGGCCGACAGCCACTCCTTTTGCACCTCGATGAGGGCTGCCGCGACTCTGCGTAATACGCGCCCTCGCTCTATTGCTACTTCCCGCAGGTCTCGCGCCTCCAGTGCGAGCGACCGGGCCTTCAAATCCCATTCCGATTCCGGTTTCTGGCCTGAGGGCGCCCTCGATACGGAACTGGGATCAGTTGGGGCCGTAATGTGCTGGATTTCGATGTCCGGCTCGCGCATCTCGAGCATACAGCTTCCGTCTCCCGGACAGCGGACCCAGAAGTCGGGTGACAGTCGGGCAAGCCCTGGCGAGTCAGAAGGCTGAATGTCCATTCCGTGGGTCGGGTAAGGCCGCAGGCCTTTCAGTACCTGGACCATGCTCCGGACCTTCTGTTCGCCGACGCGCAGCTCACGCCGGATCCTGGAGATGTTGCCCCTCGCGACGTCGCGCAGAAGGTCGTGGGTCAACCGATGCATGGCGGGCGTATCCCATTTCGATCCCCGGCATTGCCACCACAAGAAATCGGGCAGGTTGCGCGAGCCTACCCCGCCGGGCGGGATAGACTTGATGACCCCGATTGCCCGGCTTATCTCCTCCTTGGAGAATCCGCTGTCGGAGGCGATCTCCTCTGGCTCCTCGCTCAGGAATCCCCGGTCATCGATAAACGGAATGACAGCCTCGGCAGCCGCCTCCAAAGCCGGTCCATTCGCCTTCCGCATCGACGACTGCAGGTACAATCGCAAAGATCCAGTGAAGTGGTCGGGGACGCTGCACCTGTCGATCTCGTCGCGGCTGCTATCCCGGGAGACGAAGCGGCCGGCGTCGACGGAATCACGAACTCGTACCGCTTTGTCTTCAATCGGGGACAATCGCCCCCCATCCAGGTAATAATCCTGTCGTCCCGGTTGGACCCCCAGGCAGGGATTTGACTCCGCCGCCTGCTCCAGGAATCTCAGGAACGCATCGGAAGGCATCTCCATAAGGTTGGCAAATCGGGCATGGTGAAGAGATGGCGCGCCTCGAACGGAGACGCCGGGCGTCAATTTCATCTGCGCGCGCATAGTGACAGTCTGTCCCCCTTCTTCTCCCTGCCAGTGGGTGAAGCCAGCTGTCTGCGGTGTCCGTATCCTCGAGGTCTTCGCTTCTTTAGAACTCCGGCCGTTTAGTAATATCAGGAACTCGGCCGGATGTAAATGCTCAAACGCATTCTGCGACAGCCTGTCCCAATTCCTCGCCTTTATTGTACGACACTCTGTTCCACATAGGTACAACACCCGCTGGAAACAGAAGACCTGTCGGACGAGAACTACCAGTCGATATGCGCATGGTGACTTACTTTTTTCGGTTATTTTCAAATTTCGACTTCAGGAAAAGCGTTTTTGGCACGCTTTTTGCGGCTACAAGAATTGAGAAGAGGCCTCTGCAGTGAAGCACTTTCCTCGGCATTCGCTGCGATGAGTCCTCTAAAACCACATGCAGGGGAGGGGATATATGACAGAGCTACGGCGAAGAGCAAGGGTCAGCTCGGGACATGGCCCGGAATGTCGAGAAAGGAAGGAGGCAAAGCATGCCGACAATAGATGATTTTATTCGGCCGAAGGAGTGGTGTTCGGATTTCGTGAACGACATTGGCAAGGTCATCCGGGAGTGGGCCGAAGACAAGCTGATGCCTATCCGGCGCGAGATCGACGGTGACTGGCAAAAACACGAACTTGTCAAGCCGCTTATGAAGGAAGTGCTGGTAGACCTGGGGATAAATCCTGCCTTCTTTCCCGCCGAGGCCGGCGGAACGGATATGCCGGAGTTGATGGCTATGATCGCCATTGTGATCGAAGAGCTGGCCAGGATCGACTCCGGCTTCTCCGTGGCGGTAGCCTGTTCGGTCTGGCCGTTGATCCCGATCCTCGCAGAGCCGCATAGGAACATGGAGCTCTGTATAGAGTTTGGTGAGAAGTTCTGTGGCGATGACCTCTATGTGGGGTGCCATGCCATGACGGAGCCGGCAAGCGGCGCCGACGTGGAGAACGTCGGAGTAATGAAGGGCAGAACGATCGCGACCAGCGCTACCCTCGACGGGGACGAATGGATAGTAAACGGTCACAAAATCTGGCCCACTAACTCAGGTGAGATAGCCGATCTCTTCGGAGTCGTATGCAGTACGAATCCAGGTTCTACTGATCTTAAAGACATCGCATACATCTTCGTCCCGGCCGATGCAGAAGGCGTCTCGGTAGGCAAGCCGTACCTGAAAGCCGGGATGTCGGCGGACATGAACACCGACATCTGGTTCGACCATGTGCGTGTGCCGAAGCGGTACAGGGCACATGGCCCCGGGGACGACGTGGAATACTGGCGGCATTGCATCAGCACGGGAAACATAGGCTCCGCCGCCATGTGCATCGGAGTCATGAAGAACGTCTACGAGATCATCAAGAAGTGGACGAACGAGAGGGTCATCGCCGGAAAGAAACTCAAGGAGCACAGCATCTGCGCGGACATGCTCTCCGATGTCGCCATTGCTATCGAGTCCACCTCGGCGTGGACCTGGGCCTATATCCGAGAGCACGACCACCCGGAGATCTACGGCATGGATCCCTGGAGCGACGAATTCTGCCTGAAGACGAGGGGGCTGGCCGTCCACGCCACAACCGCAGTTGAGTGGGCCTGTTCCCGGGCTATGGACTTCATGGGCTCCTACGGGTACTCGAGGGAAGGCGATATCGAGAAGCACTGGAGGGACCAGAAAGTAATCGGTCTGTGGATGGGCGGAAAGGCCCTCAAGATACTGGAGAACGCCAGGTACTGGTACGAGACTGAAACCATTTAGGCAGAAGACAGGGAAAAGGAGGTCTGGGAAATGGCAGTTCTATATCCATCTCAGGAATGGTGTGACGCCTGGAAAGTAGCAATCAACGGCAGCGAACGAGTCGCGGAAACGGGCACGAAGTGGGGAGTCGGCTGGAACGGGAGCTGGGTATTCGAGGTCTTGCCCGGGTCGGGCCTGGAGGAAACACACTATGTTTACCTGGAGCCCGAACCCGGCACCGGGAAGTGCAAGGATTCGCGCGAGCTCAAAGACCCTTCCGAGGTCGAGGCGGGGTTCTTGTGCACGGGTGACTACGGTGCCTTCAAGGAAGTGGTAAAGGGAGAGAAAGACTTCATCGAAGGCGTGGTCAAGGGCATCTTCACACTCAAGGGTGACATGAGCAAGGTTATGCGCAATGCCAAGTTCATCAGGGCGGTGGCGGACTCCATCAGTTCCTTTGAAGCCAGCTACCTCGGCGAATAGTCCCTGAAATCCATATGCGAGGCGTCTCCGGCCTCGACCGTCTCAAACCCTGCTGGCCGCACGTGACGGCAGGTCATGCGGAGCTGGCGAAAGCGTGGAGCTCTTAAGGGAAAGGAACTGAGATGTACGGATTCATGGGAAAAGTGCTGAGAGTCAATCTCTCCAGCGGGACCATATCGGAAGAGCCACTCCCCGAAGAAGACGCACGCATGCTCCTCGGCGGGAGCGGCCTGGCGACCAAGTACCTCATCGAGGAGGTCCCCCCCGGCATCGATCCACTGGGCCCGGAGAACAAGTTGATATATATGACCGGACCTTTGACGGGGACCACGTCACCCAGTTCCGGCAGGTTTTCCGCGGTTGCAAAGTCTCCCCTTACCGGTTTTTGGGGGGAGGCCAATTCAGGAGGCAAATGGGGCCGCGATCTGAAGCAGGCCGGATACGACGGCATCATCCTCGAGGGCAAGGCGGACGCTCCGGTCGTCCTGGTCATCGACGACGGCACGGCACGGCTTCAGGACGCGGCAAGCCTCTGGGGCAAGAATGTCTTCGAGACGACATCGGCGCTCAAGGAGGACCTGGGGAAGAAGTTCAACGTGTCATGCATAGGCATCGCCGGCGAGAACCTGGTAAGGTACGCCGCCATCATGAACGATGAGCACAGGGCACTCGGCAGATGCGGGCTCGGGGCAGTCATGGGGTCGAAGAACCTCAAGGCCATAGCCGCCTCCGGCTCTCAGAAGATCGAGATTGCGGACAAGGAAGCCTTCAAGGAAGCCACGAGGGCCGCGTCAGACCTGGTCAACGAAAGCCTCCTTAAGATGACGCTTGAGGTCTACGGCACTGTCATGGTGATCGACATGGTCAACGTGAAGGGCGGCCTGCCGACCAGGAACTGGCAGACGGGCGTCTGCTCTTATACTGATGACATCAACGGGCCGGCCATCAACGAGAGTATCCTGACCGGGCGAAGAGCCTGCTTTGCCTGTCCGATCGCGTGTGGACGGGAGACTCAAATCGAGTCCGGCCCGTACAAGGCAAAGGGAGAAGGACCGGAGTACGAGAGCGTCGGGGTCTTCGGCCCGATGTGCGACGTCAACGATCTCGAGCCCATAACGCACGCTTCCATAATCTGCAACGACTACGGCCTGGATACCATTTCGACGGGTAGCACCATAGCGTTCGCGATGGAGTGCTTCGAGAAAGGACTCCTGACGGCGGAACAGGCGGGCGGGATCGAGCTGCATTTCGGCGATGCCGCCGGCATGGTGGACATGGTGCACCGTATTGCAAATCGTGAAGGCCTCGGCGACCTGTTGGCGGAGGGCACCAAGCGGGTGTCGGAGAAACTGGGGCAGGGCAGCGAGAGATTCGCCATGCACGTCAAAGGCCTGGAGCTGGCCTGCTACGACTGCAGGGCGACCAAGATAACCGGGCTTGGGTTCGCCACGGCGAACCGTGGAGGCGACCACGTCACCGCCTACGTGCAGGGGCCCACGTTCCTGGACATTCCCTTCCTTATCGTGGAGGAAAGCACCATTGAAGATGTGACGGTGGAAAACCCGGCGGAGGCCAAGGTTGTCAAGGACATGGAGGATGCGCTGACCACGTTCGACGCCCTTGGCGCCTGCAAGTTCATGGGGATGGCTCTGATGGCCGAGGAGGTAGTCCCCATGATCGCTTCGGCGACGGGCTGGGACATGGACGTGGCCGAGTTCAGGACGGCGGGCGAGCGGATATATAACCTCGCGAGAGCTTTCAACGTTCGGGAAGGCGCTTCGCGCGCCGACGACACGCTGCCGAAGCGGCTCCTGGAGGAGCCGCTGCCGGAAGGACCGGCCGAAGGCCTGGTGGTCGACCTGGAGCCCCTGCTCGATGCCTATTACGAGTTCCGGGGTTGGGACAAGGCGACGGGGAAGCCGACAGCGGAGAAGTTGAAGGAGTTGGGCCTGGACTACGTCGTGGAAAGGATCGGTGCCACCTGATGGGCGTTTACGATACAAGGCCATGGAAGTCCGGGTACAAGCTGGCGAATTTCGCCCTGGCCCAGACCTTCGAGCCCTATCCCGAGGTGCCGGCCTTCAAGCTGCTCGACGATACGGCCGCCGCTTATCCCAACCGGCCAGCCTGCCTCTACCTGGGAAACCACATTACATGGCGTGAACTGCACGAACAGGTGGACAGGCTGGCGTCGGCGCTCGCCGACCTGGGCATCGGCAAGGGTGACAAGGTTGCGACAATCCTTCCCACCTGCCCCCAGTTCGTCATCAGTGAATATGCGATACAGAAGACCGGCAGCGCCCATGTGCCCTGCAGCCCCCTGCACCGTGAGCGTGACCTGATATGGGAGTTGGGGGAGTCGGGCGCGAGGGCCATCATCTGCCTTAATCGCTCTTGCGACCTGGTGAAAAGCGTCAAGGCCGAGACAGCGCTCGAGTCTGTGATCCTCACACACCCGCGGGAATACGCCGCCGAGCCGGCAGTGGCCGACGACGAAGAGGGGACTCTCCAGTTCCAGGACTTGCTGGCGGCCCATGAACCGGAGCCGCCGGACGTCGAGATCGATCCCAGGGAGGACCTGGCCCTGCTGGTGTTCACGGGGGGAGCGACCGGCAGGCCAAAGGGCGTGATGCTGACACACTTCAATATGGTCGCAAACACTATGCAGCTGCTCCCATGGGTACTGGGTCCCCTCGAGAAGGGTGTCAAGGGCAAGGCTTCCATACTCATCGGTGTACCCGTGTTTCACGCCTACGGCCACCTCGGAATGCGGTCGGCCGTGAACTGGGGCCTGCAGATGATAATGATCCCCGATCCCAGGGACAACGCTGCCAT
This sequence comes from Actinomycetota bacterium, assembly GCA_020062425.1. Lineage (GTDB taxonomy): Bacteria > Actinomycetota > Geothermincolia > Fen-727 > Anoxymicrobiaceae > JAGUWJ01. The sequence goes on along the minus strand of JAGUWJ010000010.1, from coordinate 10,261 downwards.
CGCGGAGGCGCTCAAAAGCAGGCCGTTCCTTGCCACGCTGGTGCCTACCCAGTACATGAGGTTGACCGAGGAGAAGTTGACCCGGACCAACACCACCTTCACTTCGGGCGCGGCCCCTCTTCCCCCCGAAGTCGGAAAACGCTTCCGCAAAGTCACCGGGATGCCCATAACAGAGGCTTACGGGCTGACGGAGACCGGCCCTCTCACTCACTTCAACCTCTCCAGCTTCGCGAAGATAACCGGGTTCATGCCCTTCGAGAAGACGGGCTCCATAGGGCTGCCCGTCGTGGACACGGAATCGAAGGTGGTGGATCCGGGAACAGGCAAAGAGGTTCCCCAGGGTGAGGTCGGAGAGCTCTACGTGCGCGGTCCGCAGGTCATGAAGGGGTACTGGCCTACAGCGGGGGATGGTCTCGAGGACGGTTGGTTGCCCACGGGGGACCTCTGCCGGATGGACGAGGACGGCTACTTCTTCCTGGTGGACCGGACCAAGGACATGATCAACGTATCCGGCAACAAAGTCTATTCCACTGTGGTGGACGATGTCCTATTCGAGCACCCCGCCGTCTCGGTGGCCGCTGCAATCGGGATTCCCGATCCTGAACGGCCGGGCAGCGAACGGATAAAGGCCTTCGTTGTCCTGTCGAACGAGTACAAGGGCGAGGTGGGAGAGGACGAGATCATCGCTCATTGCAGGGAGAAGCTTCCCCCCTATGCAGTACCCAGGACGTTGGAATTCAGGGACGCTCTCCCGTTGACGGTTACCGAGAAGGTCTTCAAGAAGGTCCTGAGAGATGAGGAGGTGGCCCAATCAGAAGAAGCATGACTGCATTTGCATAGCGAATGACCGGTGAGTGGAGAGCGCGGGTTCGCTTTCCGCATTGTACGGAGGAGGTGTTACATGAGTGCGTTACAGGAACTTCTGGCGCTTCCTGACAGAAGGGACAACCCCTATGTCAAGGAGTGGAAGGACTCGGGGCGCCGGATAGTCGGCTCGGCATGCGGATATGTCCCCGAGGAACTGATATGGGCGAGCGGGCTGCTGCCTTACCGTGTGGAGTGCCGGGGCTGTACGGAGACGAACCTGGCTGACGTATATATGCACAGGTTCAACTGCACTTACGCGCGCTGCATCCTGCAGGCTGGCCTTTCCGGGGAATACGATTTCCTGGACGGATTCTGCTTCCTGAACGGATGCGAGCAGATTCGCAGGATGTACGAGATCTGGGACAAGCACATCAATACGGATTACCTCTACATGATAACGGTACCCCACTCCATCTACGAAGGAGGCTTCAAGTGGTACGAGGAGGAGATCCTCAATTTCCGGGAGCAGCTGCGCACGAATTTCGGCAAGAGGATCTCTGACGATAGCGTTCGAGAGGCGATCAAGGTCTACAACGAGAGCAGGCGCCTGGTCGAGAAGCTATACGATATGAGAAAGGCTGAAGACGTGCCCTTGAGCGGGGCGGATGCCATGCGCATCGTACTGTCCGCCTTCCACATGCCCCGGGACAGGTACAACGAGCTGCTTGCGGAGGCTTTGGGAGAGATCGAGAGCAGCGGCGAGCACGTCGAATACAGCGCCCGACTCATGGTGGGCGGCTCAGCCATGGATGACCCCCATCTGCTGGAGATAATCGAGGACCTCGGCGGAGTGGTTGTCACTGATTCGCTCTGCTACGGCTCGAGGCATTTCCTCAATCTGGTCGAGGAGAACGGCAATCCCATACAGGCCCTAGCCAAGCGTTACTACTACCACAACCCCTGCCCACGCATGCTCGGGGAATACGACAACAGGCTCAAGTTCAACGAAGAGATGGCCCGGGGGGCGGATGTGGACGGGATCATCCTGCAGAAGATCGTCTTCTGCGACACCCACGGGGCCGATAACGTGATGCTCACAGAGGACTTGGAGGAAATGGGCATTCCCGTCCTCACCCTGGAAAGGGAGTACATGCTCTCCGACATCGGGAGGTTCAGGACAAGGATAGAGGCATTCATGGAGAGGATAGCAAGGAGGTGAGCAAGATGGGAAACAACCACAAGGACCGCACCATATTCGAGAACTGGAAGACCACAATGGAGCTGGCCCTGTTCGTCCTGGACCAGGAAGGCCTTTACAACCTCGAGGACTGGGGGGGCCGGGAAGTGATCTACGACATCCTTCCAGAGGGGATGCTCGAGAATTTCGATATGATCCAGCCGGCTCTGGTGGATACCATCATCAAGGAGAAGAACAGGCCCAGTGCCGAGGCGTTCTGTAAGAACATGCTTGATTACACCAACTTCATGCTCGAAGGACTCGAGTCGGGGATTCCGCTCGCCTACAACTACTTCGCCATCAGCGTTGAACTCTGTTTCGCCATGGGCATAATGCCCATCTGCTACGAGCTCATATGCGGTTTGACGGCGGCTCTGTACAACAACGGCTGCGAGGAGGGTATCGACCGCATCGAGGCCGAGGGATATCCGGACCACCTTTGCTCTACGCAGAAAGGTACCGCTGGCTTCCTGCTCATGGGAGTTGTCCCCAAGCCGGACCTGCTTCTAAAGCCCACCACGCCTTGCGATGCCAGCAACAAACTGTACGAGTGGACGGCTCACGAGCTGAATATTCCACTGATCCCTATCGAATCACCGTATTATCGAGACGAGCGCAGCATCAAGTACCTCATGGATGACATCAAGAGGATGATCGAGGCGATGGAGAAGCTGACCGGCAACACCCTCGATGAGGATAAGCTGAGGGAGCACGTCGGCTATGGAAACGAGACCGTTGAGTACTTCATCAAGACCCAGGAACTGAAGAAGATCATGCCCTGCCCGGACACCGGCTGGCACCGGCCGGCGGACACCATCTTCCTCACCGGCATCGGAACGCCCATGTCGGCGGCCTATTTCAAAAATCTCTACGAAGCTGTGAAAGCCAAAGCGGACAAGGGCGAAGGGGTGATCCCCGAAGGAAAGAAGGAGAAGCGATTCGCCTGGGGATACACCTGGGAGTGTTACGACCTGCCTTTCTTCGACTGGCTGGAGGAGGAGCACGGGGTCACGTACATGGCGGACACCCTGACCTACTTCGACCCGGATGTCGGAATGATCGACACGAGCAGCGTCGAGACCATGATCGAGGGCCTGGCCTGGCGGGTGATGAACATGCCCATGGGCAGGCAGACAATGGGCTTCTCCGACATGTGGATCAGCGACTTCGAGACGGTGGTAAAAGGCCACAAGGCCGACGCGCTGATACTCGGGGGCCACATGGCCTGCAAACACTTCTGGGCGCTCAACAAACTCATGAGCGACAAGATAAAAGAGCAGACGGGAATCCCCTGTCTCAGGTTCGAGATGGACATGTTCGACAAGCGCTTTACTCCACCGGCCGAGCTGCGCCGCATAGTGGGGGAGTTTGTCGAGACCACATTTCCCTGAGTTTGCACGAGATGAATGAAAGAGTTTCGAAAGGTTCAAGCCCGGGCGAGGTGAGCGAAACGGAAGGTAACCACAAGGACCGCACCATATTCGAGAACTGGAAGACCACCATGGAGCTGGCCAACTTCGTGCTGGACCAGGAGAGCCTTTATGACCTCGAGGAGTGGGGCGGCCGGGAGGTAATGTATGATATCCTCCCCGAGGGGCTGCTCGCGAATTTCGACATGGTCCAGCCGGCTCTGGTGGATACCATCATCAAGGAGAAGAACAGGCCCACCGCCGCGGCGTTCTGCAGGCACATGAAGGACTACGCCGACTACGTGCTCGAGGGTCTGGACTCGGGGAAGCCGCTCTGCTACAACTACTTCGCCGTCAGCGTGGAGTTGTGTTTCGCAATGGGCATAATGCCCATTTGCTACGAGCTCATATGCGGTCTTACCGCGGCTCTGTACAATAACGGGTGCGAGGAAGGAATAGACCGCATCGAGGCCGAGGGCTACCCCGACCACCTGTGCTCGACACAGAAGGGCACTGCCGGATTCCTCCTCATGGGAGTGGTCCCCAATCCGGATATGCTGTTCAAGGTCACCACCCCGTGCGATCCCAGTAATAAGCTGTACGAGTGGACGGCCCGCAAGTTGGGGATTCCGCTGGTCCCCATAGAGACACCGTATTATCGTGACGAGCGGAGCCTCAAGTTCCTGGTGGACGAGACGAAGAGGATGATCGAGGCAATTGAGAAGATGACCGGCAACACCCTCGACGAGGATAAGCTGAGGGAGCACGTCGATTATGGAAACCAGGCCGTCGACTACTTCATAAAGACCCAGGAGCTGAAGAAAAACGTGCCCTGCCCGGATACCGGCTGGCACCGGCCGGCGGACACCATCTTCCTCACCGGGATCGGGTCACCGATGGCAGCGGCCTATTTCAAAGAGGTCTACGAAGTGGTCAAGGCCAAGGCGGACAAAGGCGAGGGCGTCATACCTGAAGACAAGAAGGAGAAGCGGTTCGCCTGGGGCTATACCTGGGAAGCTTACGATCTGCCCTTCTTCGACTGGTTGGAGGAGGAGCATGGGGTCACGTACATGGCGGATACCCTGACGTACTTCGACCCCGATATCGGGTTGGTCGACACGAGCAGCGTGGAGTCCATGATCGAAGGCCTGGCCTGGCGCGTTATCAACATGCCCATGGGAAGGCAGAGCATGACCTTCTCGGACATTTGGATCAACGACTTCGAGACTGTGGTAAAAGGCCACAAGGCCGACGCGCTGATACTCGGGGGAAACATGGCCTGCAAGCATTACTGGGCGCTCAACAAGCTCATGAGCGATAAGATCAAAGAGAAGACTGGAGTTCCCTGTCTCAGGTTCGAGCTGGACATGTTCGACAAGCGCTTCACTCCGCCGGCAGAGCTGCGGCGCATTGTAGGCGAGTTTGTCGAGACAACATTTTCCTGACCTGCCGGTGTTGCAGCAGGAATAAACGGAGGAAACTGCGGAATATGAAGAACATGCAGGCATCTCTGGGATGCGACGCGGGCGCAATGTCCACGAAAACCGTAGTCCTCATGGATGGCACGGTAATCGGGTTCGATATCACCAGGAACGAGGGGCGATTGGTCCAGGCAATCGAGGATTCCACCAGCAGAGCGCTGGAGATGGCGAAGGTGACCATTGAGGAGATCGGAAATGTCGGGGGAACCGGCTGGGGAGAGAGGTACATTCCATTCCCCCACCTTTCCACCAGCGCTATAAGCGCCCTGGCGCGTGGGGTGAATTGGGCCCATCCCGGGGTCCGCACCGTCATCGACCTAGGAGGACTGAGTACCACGGTGGTCGTCTTGAACGAAGACGGCCGGGTCCTCGAGTACCGTACCAACGACCGCTGTGCCGCGGGTACCGGTTTTTTCATAGAGCAGGCTGCACAGGCCCTGGAGCTGGGCGTGGAGGAGCTCTGCCCCCTGGCCCAGGCAGCCCCCGAAAGAGCCCGCATCAGCGCGCAATGCGCGGTCTTCGGAGAGAGCGAGATCGTATCCCACCTGAACGAAGGGGAGGCCGTCTCGAGCATATCTTCCGGTATCGCCTACGCCATAGCTTCCGGCGCGGCGACCATGCTGAACCGGGTGGGATTCGAACCCGACCTGCTGGTGACCGGGGGTGTGGTCAAGAACAGCAGCGTGGTCAAGGCGCTGGAGGAGATCGTCGGCGTGAAGGTGGAAGAGATCAGATTCGACCCGCAGGAATTGACCGCAGTCGGCGCAGCATTGCTTGCGAGAGAAAAGTCCCTGGAATAGAGGAGAGAAATGTGATATTTACCGGTTGCGACGTAGGCTCCCTGAGCGGCGAAGCTGTTCTTCTCGAAGACGACAAGATTATTGGGTACGAGATAATCCGCGTGCGACCGCGGCCGGAGGATACCGCGCGGGAGGTCACCGCCCAGGCGCTCGCCAAGGCGGGATTGGAGTTCGAAGACCTGGATTACTGCGTGAGCACAGGCTACGGCCGCGAGCGCATCGAGTTCGCCCAGAGCAGCATCTCTGAGATATCCTGCCACGGCAGGGGAGCACACTGGGCCAATCCGAACGTGAGGACCATAATCGACATAGGCGGCCAGGACTGCAAGGTCATCCGCGTGGACAAGCTGGGATACATGGTCGACTTCGTCATGAACGACAAGTGCGCCGCGGGGACGGGGAGATTCCTGGAGTTGATGGCCAAATCTCTCGGTGTGGAATTGGAACAGCTGGGACCCCTGGCCCTGTCGGCTGAGGATACCGTCGGTATCACAAAGACCTGCAGCGTTCTTGCTATGTACGACGTGCTATGCCTGCTATACGACGGAGAAACCCCACAGCGCATCGCTTCCGGAGTATGTTCGGCCATGGCCGAACGAATCAGCAAACTGGCCAAGCGTGTAGGGATCAAGCCCGAAGTGGCCATGACCGGCGGGGTCGCCAAGAATGTCGCCGTCGTCTCCCAGTTAAAGGAAATACTAGGTCTGGAGCAGCTCGAGTTACCGAATGTCGACCCGCAGATCATCGGTGCGCTCGGCGCGGCGCTCTTCGCCGAGGAAAGGGCCAAGAGGCAATTGCGCACCAGCGCGGTCGGCGGTGAGTGAGTGAATGACTGCCGGAAAGGGGATTAATGCCATGCCGCCGGAGACTATCGCGGTTACGGGAAAGGGAGGCGCCGGCAAGACCACCTTCACGGCCATAGCCGCGAAGTTATTGATCGCCCAGGGATACCGCCCGCTCATCATTGACGCCGATCCCCCGGTGAGCCTGGCTATTGCCCTTGGCATGGGGTCGGTAGCCACAATCGGGGATTACCGGAAGAGGCTTATTGAAAATCCCGAGGAGAGGAGAAAGATCGGCGAGCGGCACATGCGTGACGTCCTCATAGAGGAAGCACTGGTTGAACAGCCTGACTACTCCTTCTTCGCAATCGGCCGGGCCGAGGGTCCCGGGTGTTACTGCGGCATAAACGAGCTCTTGAAGCACGGGATTGAATCACTCGCCGAGCGATATGAACTGACTTTAGTTGATTGCGAAGCCGGGATCGAGCAGATTAACAGGAGGGTACTGGGCAGCATCAATACACTGCTCATTGTCTCGGACCCTACCGTAAAGGGACTGCAGACCGCGGCACACCTGAAGAAAATCGCAACGGATTACGGTGTGGAAGGTTCCTTCCGGATACGACTCATCCTCAACCGGGTGGAGAATGGGGTTGAGGAGTTGCTGGAAAAGTCGAAAGAGCTGGGCCTGGAATTGGCGGGAATGATTCCGATGGACAGAAAGGTGATCGAGTTCGACCGGACCGGCAGGTCTATATGGGAGCTCCCTGACGATGCGCCGAGTCTGCTCGCTGTCGGCGAAATCCTGGGCAGGTTGGGGTTTCGGGATGCCACGATGGCAGAATCATCCGCCGAGAAGGCCGGGAGACAGGCGGACGGGTGATCTCCTTTGGCGATAAGGGTAAAAGGCTATCTGCAGATCAAGACCGCGATGGGCGGTACTGGTGAGGTAGAGCTCGAACTGCCCGGGGCGACCATACGGGAAGTTCTCAGCCAGACAGCAGAGCGTCTTGGAGAGGCTTTCCAAAACAGAGTGTTTGATCCTGAGACGGGAGCGATCCGCCCGGAGAACCCTATTCTGCTCAACGGACACCACTACCGTGCATTGCCCGGGGGTTTGGATTGCACAGTCCATGACGGAGATACGGTGGCCATCTTCCCACCTATCGCCGGCGGCTGATGATACTGTTCTCTCTCAAGCATGCCCATCCGTTCTTTCATGTGTTCACCCTGCTGGGCAGCTTCTTTCAATTCCTCTGCAGAGTCTTTTACGTGTTTTAGGCGAAGCTGCGCGGGCCCGGCAGGCGTTTCCTCTTCGTGTTGATCCTACCCGGTTATTGGCTACTCTGCGTCTCTATCGCGGCCAGGTTCACTTTCCAGGCGCCGTCTTCCTTGACCAAAGGCACAGTCTCTGTGCTCTTCTCTTCCCCAGCGACAGCCGTCACCTCGGCGGTGGCTTTGTCACCGTTGACAGTCACTTCGCCAACCGTGAACTCCATGCCCGGCGATTCCTTCAGGAACTCTTCCCAGTCGGCCTTCTTGACCGTCTTTGTCGATTCGGACGCAAGCAGGTCCCAGGAGGTGTCGGCGTCCTGATCCGCGTACGCCGCGAAGAACTCCTTCGCGGTCGCTTCCGCGGTATTACCGCTCGACTCCCCTCCTCCACCGCACCCGGCGAGGACGACGGCCGGAATGAGAATCAACAGGATGGACACGAGCACGATGCTCTTTCTCATGATAAGCCCTTTCGGTTGAATGCCTCTATCACGTCATCAGCATCTTATCATCTGGACGCCTCGATGGGTGGTTTGCTTACCGCGATTCTTCAGATAAAGTGTCCTTGATATGCTGTTGAATACATTCGAACGCAACAAGGTCCCTGACAGTCCTATGACCGGCTACCGCTGGGTGGTGCTCGCCGCTTTCGGTCTGGTGCTCTTCTCGCAGGCGCTCCTCTGGCTGACCTTCGCGCCAATAGAGACCGAAGTGCAGACGGCGCTCGGCGTGGGCCATTTCGCGGTTCGCCTCCTGGCCCTGGTCGATCCCCTGGTCTTTATCGCACTTGCCGCCTTGATCGGCAAACTGGCCGACCGGCGGGGATTCAGGTTCACCGTGTCACTCGGGCTCGGCTTGATGGTACCGGCAGCCATCATGAGGGCGGTTGCCGCCAACCTGGGGCTGCCCGGCCACACTCTTTACTGGATACTCCTGGCGTTGCAGGTGATCATCTCCGCGGGAGCCTGCTGCTGCGTCGTCTGCATCTTCCAGATGCCCGTGAAGTGGTTCCCTGAAAGCCAGAGAGCGACCGCTACCGGTCTGACCACCATGAGCCTGCTGCTGGGCAACGCCGCCGTCTTCCCCATGGCGGCTCTCATAGGCCAGGTGCCCGCTTCCCCTTCGTCCGAGCAGGCCCTGGCGGCGGTGAGCAGGGTGCTGGACGTCTTCGCGATAGTGGTGTCGGTCGCCGCCCTGCTCTTCTTCGCGCTGGTCAGGCGAGAGCCGGAGGCCCCGCCCGCGGAAGGCCGCATGGCTCCCGATCCGGCAGTGGTGCGCAGGCTGCTCGCGCTTCCGGATTTCCGTGCGCTGAGCCTGATCTTCTTCTACGGCATGGGTTTCTACATCACCCTGCTCATCACCATGGAGAAGCTGATGGGTTTCCACGGCTTCAGCACCCGATTCGCGGCACTGGTAGCCGGTGCCGTAACGGTCGGCGGCATCGCGGGGTCAGCTATCCTGCCGGCCGTCTCTGACAGGATCGGCAGGCGCCGGCCTTTCATCTTGATGCCGGCCGTGGCGGCAGTGCCCCTTTCCATCTGCATAGCGTTTCTGCCAGTCCACTCACTCGTTGCAGCCTGCGCTGCCGCACTCGGTTTCATAATGCTGGCGGCCCAGCCGGTGCTTTTCACAATGCTCGGTGAGATTGAGGACGTGGGCCCGCAACTGGCGGGGACGGCCGTGGGTGTTCTCTTCGCCCTGGGCAGCGTCGGGCAGGTCGTTGTTCCCCTGCTCGTCGAGCTCTTCCACCGTACCTCTCCCACAGGCACGCTCGATTACCGGTGGTCCATCCTCATCCTGGCGGCGCTGGGCTTCGCCGGCTTCCTGCTGGTCGTGCGCAACATCCCCGAGACCAGGCCCGGCGGATGAATCGGGGGGATGCCAAGCGGTCGGTTGAAGTTGACACCCGAAGCGCCATGCCTCGATGATCTGGTTTGGGAGAACCATGCTGGTCCGGCCCGTGATACTGCAGCTTGAATTCAACAAGTTGCTATTTGCTACTCTATATTGAAGTTTACCTTTAATATGGTCTATAATCTCGACTATATTGAAGGCAGATTTCAACTCTAATGGGTAACTCAGATGACCAATAAGAAGACCCGCGCAGGACAGTATATAAGGCAGCTTCAGGGATACAAAGCCTTTATGCCTGCCCCGCTTCCTCCTGATCCTCCGCTGGAAATAGACGTGGAGATGCAAAGGCTTCTATCTGATGCCGATCGCGCTCTCGGACGCCTCGACGGCTCCGTGCAAACGCTTCCCGATCCCGATTTGTTCGTCTTTATGTACGTGCGAAAAGAGGCAGTGCTATCAAGCCAGATCGAGGGGACGCAAAGCTCACTGGATGACCTTCTGAATGCCGAGGCCAAGATGGAGTTGACCCGCTTTCGTGACACCCTGAGTTCGGACACAATAGTGTCCCGAGAAAGGGGTCAACATGCCAAGAGGAGTGAGATTTCCTCCCGAGTTT
>JAGUWJ010000092.1 GCA_020062425.1 Actinomycetota bacterium | reverse complement strand
GCACTGTGGAAGCCTAACCGCCCCCGGCGCCAGCTTCTGCGGCGAGTGTGGGCGGCCGATTCAAGCAACCCGGGTCGAACAGCCCCCGCAACCCTCACCCGCTCCGTCCCCTCCTGCGGCCCCGCCGCCTCCCGGGCCTCCGCCACCTCCCCCTCCCACACCTGCCCCGTCTTCAGACGACACTCCGGCGACCGCTGTGGAGAACTGCCCACAATGCGGCGCGCCGGTGGACGAGGCATCCGCCGCTTTCTGCGGCGAGTGCGGAGCGAAGCTCTGACCATGACATCAGGCTCCACTGCTGAGGGCCGCGGGAGGTATCTCGTGACAAGGCTCCCGGCAGGTAACGAGGAGGCCCTGATTTGAAGGTGCTGGTAACCGGTGCATCCGGGATAAGCGGAGTCCACCTTGTCACCCGGCTTATCCAGGGCGGGTTCTCGGTGCGCGTCCTCCTGCACCCCGAGCGGGAGTCACCGATCACCCTTGAGCTACCCCTGGAGCGCTTTCAGGGCGACATCCTGGACGCGGAGGCGGTATCGTCAGCGGTCGTGGGCGTTCAGGCCGTGTTCCACTGCGACATGAGGTGCTCGCTCGGCAGGCGGACGCGCAAGGCCTCTCGGCCTTACAACCTCGAGGGGACTCGAAACGTGGCGGTGGCTATGGCCCGCCATGGTGTGGAAGACCTGATCCACCTGGGTACGGCGCTCTCCTTCGGCTGGGGCACGCTGGACGAGCCGGGGGACGAGGATGCTCCTTACACGGGCTCTTCCTTCCGCCTGCTCGACCTCGACTCCGCGAGGCGCGCCCAGGAGCTGGTCCTCAGGTACAGCGAGAGCGGCCGCCTCCGATGCGCGGTGATAAACCCCACGCTGGTGCTGGGGCGCGGCTTGAGCAGCTCCAGCCCGGCGTTCCTCCTGCTGGAGCAGGCCGCCCGCGGCCGCCCGGCATGCCCGCCGGGTGGGGTAAATGTCGTCAGCGCTCACGACGTCGCCGACCTGGCCTTGAAAGCCCTGGGAAGAGCGCGGCCGGGTAGATGCTACATAGCTGGTGGAGACAACATGAGCTTCCGCGAGCTCCTGAGAAAGATGTGCACCGCCATGGGGTCCGCCCCACCGGGGGAGACCGCCTCCGGGCGTAACTTTCACGGGCATGACCTGGCGCGCTCGGTCCGGGCGAGGATGTCCGGGAGAGGCTCCGGGTTGACGCCGGAACTGGCGCGCCTGGCGGCGGAATCTCTTTACTACAGCTCCGCCAGGTCGACCCGGGAGCTAAGCTACTCGCCGGGGAGCGCCGATACAGCCATAGAAGAAGCTTGTGACTGGTTCAAGACCCGCTGAGCCCTTCGGTGTCCGGCTTCTTCGACCCGCAAGTCTGTGGTAACATCGAGCGGGAGCCGCGTACGGCCGTCGTCTTGTTCTCATGAGAGGAAGCGCTATGAGCAGAACGCTCAAGATCACGCTGGTTCTACTACTCGCGGCCTTTACCGCTCTCTCCTCGCTGCTCTTCCTGCTCGCGGTGACCAGCACCGGCACCGGTTACGACCCCGCGCGGGTCAAGCTGGACGTCAAGCTGCACACTCGGGAGGAGATTCTCACCTGCGCCTACAAGACGTACGGTGACGACAGCCAGGACATGTGGGTCGCCAAGACCATCATCAAGAACACCGGCAAGATACCCGTTTACGATTTCAAGATCAGCTACAAGGTAGGGGACCTCTCTGACTGGACCTCAGGCGAGGAATACTCCGAGATACGGCCGGGCCAGACGGTACGCGACTACTGCTGGCCCACGCTCGACGACGAGCAGGTCACTTCGATAACCACCAAGACCCCGGTTGAGCTGGTGATGAAGTACGAATACCGGGGGCTGGGAAAGCCGTACGAGGATTATCAGAAGATCTTCCTTCTGGGAAGGAACGACTTCGTCTTCTCGAGCCTCGTCGAGAAGGACCGCAAGACATTCGCAGACAACTTCGACAACTACCGGTTCATCGCGGCGTTCATAACCCCCAACGAGGAGACTACCAAGTACTACGCCAACTCGGTCGGCTCCGGCCTGGAGACCCGCTTGAGCGACGCCGACGCCCTGGAAGCCTTCAAAAGGTCCTTCGACATGCTGCGCACACAGGGCGTCAAGTACATCATGGAGCCCGAAGCCTTCTGGGCCGGGTCCGAAGCTCAGTACGTCCAGTACCCGAAGGAGACCATCGAGCGCAGCTCGGGCACCTGCCTGGACCTCGCCATCACGATGAGCGCTCTTATGGAAGCCATCGGTGTGAAGTCTTACGTGGCGCTGATACCGGGGCACGCTATCCCGTTGGTGGAGCTCCCCGAGAGCGGAGACCTCTTCGCCATCGAATCGACCTTCCTTGACAAGGAGTATGCGCTCGCAAAACACCCTGACATTGTCTCTGCCGACGTGACCTCTGACGAATGCATAACCATCGCCAAGGAGGAGATAGAGAGCGCGCAGGAAGAGGGGGAGATAATCATGATCGACCCTGGTTACTGGTGGAAGGCGGGGGTGATGCCTTCATGGTAAGCAGCAGGAAAAGCCTCCGCGCCCTCGCGTGTGCGGTCACGGCCGCCCTCTGTCTGGTGGTCCTGCTGGCGGTCACGGCCCTTGCCCAGGAAGACGCCGAACCCACCATCGAAGAGGAGTACAAGGTCGTCTTGAACGAGATCGGTGACGGGCAGATCACCGACACCATCGAGTACAGTCGCGACGACTACTCGGTCATCAAGAACGTCGAGGGCGAGAACAGGGGTTTCCTCACCCGGAGGCTCACCACTGACGACAACATAGGTGAGATGGTCGACTTTAAGACCGACCTCGACGACCAGAACCGCTCGGTGGTAATCACTTACGACAAACCCGGATTCGCCTACAACGACCGGGGCGAGTTCGCCGTCTACGGCTTCCCCGAGAAACCTGAGAGCACCTCCGACGGCGTATTCACCTTCGAGAGCGAGTCGACCATAAACAGCGAGTTCACCCTCTTTACCGACCAGGTCATAAGCACCAGGACCACTATCGATCTTCCGGACGCGGCGAGCGATGCCCGCTACGACGCTACGGACAAGGCCATCAAGTACCGGATGCCGCCCGCGGAGACGATGCTCGGTTTCTGGAGCGAGAACAAGACCCTGCTGGCCGTCATCTTCGGGATACTGACGGTTGCGTTCGCGGCCCTGCTCCTGCTGGTAGCCACCCGCCCCACCGCTGCCGCCTCACCCGCGGGGGAGGCGCCCGGCCCGGT
>JAGUWJ010000108.1 GCA_020062425.1 Actinomycetota bacterium | reverse complement strand
CTGTCAGCAGAGGCACCTTGCCGCGCTCGAGGATTTCGCGTACAGAGGCGTCGGCCATCTCCTTGAAGCGGGCCACCGAGAAGTCACTCCCCGGTTCCGCGACGTCCACCATATGGAGGCGGACCCTATCCCGCTCGGCCGCGTCCGGCTTTGAGGTCCCAATGTCCATGCCGCGGTACACCTGCATGGAGTCGACCGAGACGATCTCGGCCCCCAACGCTCCCGCTATCCGCAAGGCCACCGTGGTCTTGCCCACGCAGGTGGGACCGACGAGGGCGAGCATCCTGGATCTCTCTTGCGGATCGGTTGGGACGGGGCCGCGCATGGACGGCCTCATTCGTGACGGGTCACTTTGAACCGCTGCAGCCTGACTGGCTCGTCGTGACCTATCCCCGCTTTCATCCTGGCGATGCGGACCTGGTCTTTCGCGGTGTCGACCCCCTCGAGGTCCGGGAGCAGCAGGCCTGAGCGGCTGCCGGAGCGAACGATCACGCCGTACATGCGCGGGTCGAGCATGCTCATGTCTGGTATGTCCTCCGGTTCGCCGAGGACGTCCACCGAGTAGGTGAGTCCGTCCAGCTCGGATGGCGAGACCGGCGGGAAGCGGGGGTCGCTCATGGCGCTGCTGACCGCGTTGGCGGCTATCTCGGCGGCGACGTTCTCACGCACAGGCTCTATGGTGCCGATGCAGCCGCGCAGCTCTCCTCTCTCCCTGAGGCAGACGAACACGCCGGCCTTCTTTCCCTTGAGCTCGTCGGGGGCCTCGCCGAGGTCGGGCATCTCTTCGCCCCTGACGTAAGATTCAACGACCTTGCGTGCCAGGCGCGCGTGCTCGCTCTTCGGTTCCTTTCCGGACATCTGAAAAGACCTCCCTGTTCACATCGACACCAGGCGCCTCTTCGGATCGGCCTCGAGGGGCTCCACCCTGGCCACGAGGTAGCCAACGCCGAACGGACCTTCGTAGGAGAGGACCTCGCTCTTAACGGAATGACCGTCCACTGTTCCCGCAAGCGCGAATACGGAGCGAAGGCCACACTCCCCCGCCTCCTCGACGACCATCGGGTCGAGCTCGAAGAGGCGCCTGAAGTCTGCGCTCTCGATGACATCCACCATCTGTTGGTCGAAATCGGAGCCCCGCGGGCTGTAGCCGGCGGGGGCCCCCGGCTTGAGGCGGTGTGACATGTCTCCGCTGGCAATGAATACAGTTCTGCGGCTCAACCGCGAGACAGTGTCCCTGACGGCCATCCCGATCCTGTAATGGTCGCGGTAGTCGTGCAGTGAGAGAGACAGGCATACCAGGGGGTACTCCCTGCGCGCCAGGAAGTAGAGCGGGACCAGGATGCCGTGGTCCAGCTCAGGGTCGCTGTCGTCAGGGATGAGGCGGACGTCCTGCTCGCTCGCACTCTCAACGAGCGCTCGTGCGAGCTCGAGGTCTGGTTCCGTTTTGATCCCCACGGAAGGCGCGCCGAACGAGCGGAACGTCCCCGAGAGCGAAGGTGCGGTCTTTACCACGAACCCTCCTGCAGAGAGCCTGGAATGCGGCGACATGACGACGAGTGCCTCCGGAGCGATCCGCTCTATCTCGTCCGCCAGCCGCTCCATGGCCTCGACGCTCCTCGAGACCTTCTCCACCTCGCGTCCGCCGACCTCCCGGACCATTATCGGAGGATGCGGCGCGACACAGCATAGCTTCAGGTACTCCATCGTGAAACCTCGCTGCCGCTCACGGGCTAACCGCTCTTTCCCCGTACTATATTAATCGCCCAACCTCGCGCTTTGTCAAACGCTTGAGCGCTCCGTGCCTCGACGTAGGCCCTCACCAGCGGCTCGGTGCCCGACGGGCGTATGAGCACCCAGGTGTCCCGCTCGGTCACCAGCTTCACGCCGTCGCGCAGGTCGGTCCTGACGACAGGCTCGCCCGCGATCTCCCCCGGCGGGTTCTTCTTCAGAGATTCGATGAGCGCGCGCTTTTCCTCTTCGGCGAGCGGGATGTCGATGCGTTCGTCGAAGCAGGGGCCGAACTCGCCGTAGATATCCTCCAGTACCGCCGAGAGCGGCTTGCCGAGTTTCGATGTTATCTCCACCAGGAGCAATCCCGCGACCAGGCCGTCCTTCTCCGGGACGTGACCGGCGACGCTCATCCCTCCCGACTCCTCGCCGCCCAGCAGTATGGAGCCTTTCCTCATCAGCTCCCCCACGTACTTGAAGCCCACCGGGGTCTCGCTGACTTCCCGTCCCGCGCTCACGGCTATGGTGTCCAGCATGTGGGTGGTGGCGAGCGAGCGCGCGACACCGCCCTCTCCCGGGCGGTGCCGGAGCAGGTACCAGAGTATGATAGTGAGCGCCTTGTTGGGCGAAAGGTAGACGCCGCGCGAGTCCACGACGCCGAACCGGTCGGCGTCGCCGTCGAGCGCGACCCCGATGTCGGCGCCTTCCCCGGTCACGGCGCTCTTCAAAGATCCGAGGTTGGCCTCGGTGGGCTCGGGGAGCAGGCCCCCGAAGTCGGGGAGCACGCCCACGTGCCGGGGTATGACGCGG